>CAYMQY010000005.1:0-18184 GCA_964392655.1 uncultured Saprospiraceae bacterium | reverse complement strand
TGATTTGTGCGCTGCGGAGACGCCCCCGGAGATGTCGATTGTTCACCGCGGAGACGCGGAGACGCGGAGTTCGCGCCGAGTTTGGATAAAAAACTCCGCGACTCTGCGACTCTGCGGTAAAAAATCACCACCGCGCAAACTCCGCGTCTCCGCGTCTCCGCGGTGAAAAAGCGACATCTCCACGGGCGTCTCAGCGGTAAAACAAACCGCGCAAACTCCGCGCCTCTGCGTCTCCGCGGTGAAAAAGCGACGTCTCCGTGGTAAAATAAACACAGCGCCTCCCTGATTTTCTAAAATCTCACGCCTTGCAACAATGTCCGAAACAAAAATTTACCGCCATAACCAGCCCCTGTCGCTCGAAAACGGCAGTGTGTTGCCCAGCCTCGAAATCACGTACCAAACCTGGGGCACCCGGGCGCCCGACGACTCCAACGTGGTGTGGGTGTGTCATGCCCTCACGGCCAACAGCGACGTGCTCGACTGGTGGGCCGGACTTTTCGGCCCCGGTTATCTGTTCGATCCGGCGCGGCATTTCATCGTATGCGCCAACAACCTCGGTTCCTGCTACGGCACGACCGGGCCGCTCAGCCTGAATCCCGCGCAGGGCGCCCCGTACTACCACGAGTTTCCCGACATCACCATTCGCGACATGGTGCAGGTGCATGAAATCCTGCGCAAGCATCTGGGTATCCGGCGCATTCATGTGCTGATCGGCGGGTCGCAGGGCGGACAGCAGGCGCTGGAATGGGCAATCCGGCAACCCGACCTGACCGACAACCTGGCGCTCATCGCGACCAACGCCGTGCATTCGCCCTGGGGGGTGGCATTCAACGAAAGCCAGCGGCTGGCCATTGCTACCGACCCGACCTGGAGCGAGCACAGCGCTACGGCTGGTCTGCAGGGCATGAAAACCGCCCGCAGCATCGCCCTGCTGAGTTACCGCCACTACCATACCTACCGGCAGGGGCAGCAACCGGCCAACAATGAACTGCTGGATCACTTTCCGGCAGCGTCGTACCAGCGTTATCAGGGTGAAAAATTAGCCAAACGGTTCAACGCTTTTTCCTACTGGGCGCTTTCCAAAGCCATGGACACGCACAACGCTGGTCGCGGCAGAGCATCGGTGGAGGCGGCGCTGGGTGCGGTAAAAGCCCGTACTCTGGTAGTTTCCATCACCAGCGATATGCTGTTCCCGCCCGAAGAGCAGCGGTTTTTGGCCAAACACATTCCCAACGCGTGGTGGCGGGAAATTGATTCACTGTATGGCCACGACGGCTTTCTGACCGAAACCAACGCGCTGGGCAAGGTGCTGGAAGAATTTCTGCACGCCAAACCGCCGGTCGAGTCCTGGCCCGGCGTATTTGCCCAAACCCTGAAAACTGGTGCCGCATTGCCGGGCCTGAAACACAGAATCTGGTAGTGATAAGCGATGAGTATGTTAACCGGAGAAGTCACTGCCGGTGACACCCACATGTTTGACACGATTAAAAAAATAACATGAAGGCTCAAGTTGGTTTATTCGGTTTCGGCGTGGTCGGGCAAGGCCTGTACGAAATTCTGGCGCAAAAAAACGGCACGGCGCCCGGGCGCATCACCCGCATTTGTGTGCGCGACCGGGCCAAACCCCGCATACTGCCGCCAGATAAATTTACCTTCAACCCGGAAGACATCTTCAGCGACCCGGACATTACCCACATCGTGGAGGCTACCGACCGGGCCGACGACGCATTCCGGATCGTGCGGCGGGGTCTGCTGATGGGCAAAACCGTGGTGTCGGCCAACAAAAAAATGCTGGCCGAACGGCTGCCCGAGTTGGTACACCTGCAACGCGCCTCCGGTTCACGGCTGTTGTACGAAGCCTCTGCCGGGGGCAGCATCCCGATTTTTCGGAATCTGGAGCAGTTTTACCGGCACGATCAGGTGCGCGGCATCCGGGGTGTACTGAATGGTTCCACCAATTTTATGCTCTCGCTCATGACCGACGAAGGGTTGCCGTTTGCCGAAGCGTTGGCACTGGCACAACAACGGGGTTTTGCCGAAAGCGACCCCACACTCGATGTGGATGCGCACGACCCGGCGTACAAACTCGTGCTGCTGATCCACCAGGCCTTCGGCAAAATACTGACGCCCGAAGCGGTTTTGCGATTGGGCATCCGCCATATCGGCGTCGAGGATGTGCAGTTCGCAGCGCAACACAACCGAAAAATACGGCTTGTCGCTACCGCCGAACCGGCTTCTCAAGGAAGTATCCGGGCACATATTCTGCCCGAACTGGTATCGCCGCGCGACCCGTTTTTCAACCTGCACGACGAGTACAACGGCATTCAAATCCGCTCTTTTTTTACCGAAAACCAGATGCTGACGGGGAAAGGAGCGGGAAGCCTGCCCACAGGTTTTGCCGTACTCAGCGACCTGACTGCTTCTGTCAGACAGGAATTCGCGCCGGCCAGGCTGCTGCCTGCTGCCATTGCAACACAAAACGACCTGCAATACGATGCGGTCATCTACTGGCGCTGCCCCGACCCTGCTCGGCGCGGTTTGCTGGCGTTTCAGGAAATTCTGGAAGAAACCCGGTTGGTATCCGGCTTCCGGATTGTCGGGCGCATCGGGCTGGATGCACTTGCCGCCGCTGCAGGGGAATTGGGGGATAGCAGGAGTTTTGTGGCAACGATGTGATTTTTTCACCGCGGAGACGCGGAGACGCAGAGTGCGCGCTGAGTTTGTTGATAAATTCTCAGCACACACTCTGCGTCTCCGCGTCTCCGCGGTGAAAAAATTTACTTCTTCGTCGCTACCCGCACCAGCAGCCAGGCCAGCGTGGCAAAGCACACCACGCCCAGCAATTGGTACCCGCCGGCGCCGAGCAGGTGCTCGACCCGATCTTCCAGATTCAGCGCCGCCAACCAGCCTTGTCCGGCTGCGTAAGACGCCTCCTTGGCTTGCCAAAGGGCGATGACCAAACCCATGAGTGCGCCGCCGGCAACAAGACCGGTAGCAAACAGGCTGCCCTTGCCCAGTTCGGCGTCTTCGGCTTCGCAGCCGCGGCGTTTGGTGATCCAGTCGCTCAGGCCCTTCATCACGCCGCCGATCCAGATGGGCAGTGTGGTGCTGAGCGGCAGGTACAAGCCTACGGCAAACGAGAGCGATTTCACGCTGCACAATTCCAGCGTGATGGCCACAAACACCCCGACGAGCACAAACTGCCAGTCGAGGTTGAACGACAGCATGCCCTTGATGAGCGTGGCCATCAGTGTGGCTTGCGGGGCGTCGAATTTGTTGCCGATGGCGTGTTCGATGCCCATGGCGCGTAGTTCGGCGGTGGGGGTATCGAGGTATTGGACGGTGAACCCGATGATGAGCGAAGACGCCACCACCCCGATGAACAGGGCCAACTGCTGGTAGCGCGGTGTGGCGCCTACGAGGTAGCCGGTTTTCAAATCCTGCGAAGTGGCGCCGGCATTGGCAGCGGCGATGCAAATCATGCTGCCCACCACGAGGGCCATTGGTTCATACACTTTGCCCGACCAGCCTACGCCGATGAACACGAGCGCCGTGCCCATGATGGTGGCGATGGTCATGCCCGAAATCGGGTTGTTGCTGGAGCCGATGATGCCTACGATGCGGCTGGACACCGTGACGAAGAAAAAGCCGAACACGATGACCAGAATTCCAAGAAGAACTTTGCTCAGGATGCCCTCGCCGGGAATATTCGGTAATATTGCCATGAGTACGATCAGAGCCAGACTTCCGAAGGCGACGACTTTGATGGACAGGTCGTTGTCGGTGCGGGCAACTGCCGTGTCGGCGTTGCGTTCGCGCATAGCGCCGAAACTTTCGCGGAACGAGGCCACAATGGTCGGCAGCGTTTTGATCAGGGTGATGAAACCCGCTCCGGCCACGGCGCCGGCGCCGATCTGGCGCACATACGCCCGGTACACGGCGCTGGTCATGTCGCCAAAGGTGTGCGCGTAGGGATCCCAGCCGAAGGGATAGCGCACGGTGCCGTCGGCTTGCCGGATACCATTGAGCAGGTCGAGTTTGGACAACTGCGCAGCAATGGTTTCCGGGGGCACGAGTGTGGCGAGCAAGGGAATAAGTCCCATCCAGGCCAAAACGCCGCCTGCCACCAGCACCCCGGCGATGCGCGGCCCGATGATGTAGCCCACGCCGAGGTATTCGGGTGTGATTTCACCGCTGATGCGAGCCGCCGGCATGTATTTGTTGGCGGCAGCCACGGTGTAGGCGGGGACTTCGGCGATGAAGTGAAAAATCTTCTGAAACGTGGCGTACACGAACGCAAAGCCCAGTCCGAGGTAGGCCGTTTTGGCAAAATCGCCGCCTTTTTCCCCGGCTACCAGCACCTGTGCACAAGCGGTTCCTTCGGGGTAAGGCAGATTTTCGTGTTCTTTCACGATGAGCGAACGCCGCAACGGAATCATCATCAGCACGCCGAGGATGCCGCCGAAAATGGCCAGCATGAGGATGGTCCAGTAGTTGAAATAGCCTTTGCCGATGCCGTCGCTGAGAAACAGGAAGGCTGGCAGAGTGAACACCACACCGGCGGCTACCGATTCGCCGGCCGATCCGGCGGTCTGGATGATGTTGTTTTCCAGAATACTGGTTTTTAAAAACCTGCGTCCCAGCGAGATGGCGATCACCGCAATCGGGATGGAAGCCGAAACCGTAAGGCCCGCTTTGAGGGCGAGGTAAACCGTGGCGGCGCCGAACAGTACGCCGAACAGGGCGCCCAGCACGATGGCCCGAACCGTGAATTCCCGCACGGACGTGTCGCCCGGCGCTACATAGGGTTGAAAGTCGGATGATTTCATTGCATCAACTGTTTTGAGAATAGCGTTCGGGGATTGTGAAAAAGAACGTGCGAAGGTTTCAAAAAAAAGAGGCCGCACCAAAAGGTTGGAAACAATTTTTTCCAACAGCATTTGGTACGGCCCGCTAAACCGATTACGGGAACCCTCGACTTTTACATTTTTATCATGCGCCGCACGGCACTGCCCTTGGGCGTTTCCAATTTATAGAACATCAATCCGCTTGCCGTACTAAGCACGGTGTTGTCAATGGTGACCGCATTGTAGCCCTGTGCAAAGGTTTCGGCTCTGGAATACAACACCTTGCCGGCTTCATCGTACACCGTCAGCACCGCTTCGGAAGTTTCCGGCAGGTGGAAACCAAGCCGGGTCCGATTTGTCCAGGGATTGGGCTGGTTTTGGTACAGCTCGAGTCCGACACCGGCCACTACCGGCGTTTCGTCGGAGTTGAAGCGCAAGGCCAGGTCAAGCAATTCAGGTGCCGTGTCCTCGCGGTAGGCTTCGGCACGGGTAATGCGACTGGACAAACTCAGCATCCGGCTAAGTGTACCGGCATTCGTAGCGCGGAAGGTGACGGCAAACCCGCCGGCAGTTTCCGTCGAGAAATACGACGCGGTCAGGGATTGTTCCTGCGGGAAGATACCGAAGTTGTCAGCGCTCATGCCACCACCAGGACGTACATCCACCACTTGAAGGCCGGGGTGGTACAGCGTAAACTGGTAACCGGTACTTGCATCAGCCGGACGCAATTCCACGAGGAAGGTTTCACCGGCCTTCACTACGCGGTCGTCCACATCAAACATCAGGGTGCCGACGCTGCGGTCTTGGGTGGACAACAGGCTGTTTGTCACAGCATTTCCATTCACGTCGCCGGTTTTCACGCCCACGAAGTCCTCGTACATCTGGTGCGTTTGCGGATCCACGATTTCCTTCGTTTCCGGGAAAATTTCCTGGAACGGATTGCTCGGATTGGGGAACGCGTAGTTCTTGTCCACAAATCGCCAGGACGTATTGTTCGGCAGTTCAGTGTAAATACCGAGAATCAGTTTGCGCAGTTCCACGATATCGGCAGTAGTAATCGAGCGGCTCCCGGTAGCATCTGCGGCGATCATCTTGTAGGGTGAGGTCAGCGGTTGAAGGCCGAGGATGTGCTTGTTGATGAGCACGAGGTCGTAGGTGCTGACACCGTTCAGCGGGTCGTTGTCCTTCACTGGTTCGATAATCGTACCGGATGCTTGCGGCAAGGCATTTGGCTGGATAAAGTAGCCGTCCTGATCGGTAGAAGCAACGACCGTGTAAGTCGGTAGGCCCGTTGCGGTGGACACCTTGACCTGCACATCTACGTCTTCAACGCCCTGACCGTTTTCGGTTTGCAGCATACCTGCTACAGTAGCATTGTTGGAGGTGCACACCCCGGCGTTGTCCTGAACGTGGATGTAGGTCGTGCAGAAATCACTGTTTCCGGCGAGGTCCATGACCCACACTTCCACGGGGTTGAAACCGAGGTTGGAGCAATCAAAGGTCACACTCGTTTGCGGCGTACCGTCCGGGTTGAAAGGGAACCCGGTGCCGCCGATATTTGCCCGGCGAATGCCAAACAAGAGCAGGCCGGACGGCGAACAGTTATCGTAGGCATCCTGCACAAAGAACTGCTGGTCAATCGTAATCATCTTGGTGGGCATCAGGTTTATGCTCAAACCATTGAAGCAATTGATCGTGGGCGCTTTGCAATCTTTGATCACAAATGTGTACTCGCAAACACGTTCGTTGCCGCAGCCGTCCTCCACAAACCACTTGATTTTGTGCGTGCCGTAGGGCAGTTCGGGAATCACGAAGTCGTTGGGTTGCATCTGGGTGTTCCAGCGCAGGCAAGCAATTTTGTCGTCGCCCGACACGGAAGTCTGGATCGTAAACTGGTACTTCTGGTTCAACGCCACCGCCCTGCTATCAAAGGCACGCGGAGTACCACCGGAAAAGTTCGGGTTGTTGGCGTTTCCGAAGTACACTGTATTGGGTGGAGGCGGATTGAAACTGTTGATGACCGTTTCCATGTCGCCGTTGTTGTCGAGATCGAGGAACAACTGATAGTGAATTTTCAGGTCCGACAGCGAGCAATCGTCCGTAGCGGTGATGCACAGGTCCACGGGGGCTTCACACAAGTTGTGGCTGCCGGTGGCGTTGTCGTACCAGTACGTTTCGTTCCAGAGTTGTGGGCTGTTTGCAGTTTCGTCACAGACCTCCACAGGGCTGGTCGGACACTGAATATCCGGCGTCTTTTTGTCCGTGATCTTGATGATTTGCTTGTACTTGTAGCAGTTGGCGTTTGCCGACCAGAACGTGCTGAAGTTTGTGGGTTGCAGATCGGTCGGGTGGATGCGCACATTCGTGGGCGTCCAGGGCGCCGGCGTACCGGCGGGTGACACGGTCGGGCCTACGAGGTTGGAGGGGTGGTCGTTCAGTGCGTTCGGATTGGGGTTTGGCACCTCAATGCAGGGCTGGTTCGGATCGAAGGTACACCAGTTGACGATTGTCCAGTTTCGCTCTATTTTGAAGCAGGCATCGGGAACCACGGTAAATGTTACGTCCTGATAGGTCACGCCCAGCAGTTCGCAGTCCTGGCCAAAGAATTCCGGTTTGCCGAAGTTGTCGAACCCGCTGTTGCACTCCGTAATATTCCAGTCATTGGGAAACCGGACGAAGTAGTTCTGGGTGTAATTGACCACAATGCGCTGGGTACAGGTGGTGGATTGGCCGCCGCAGTCCACGACCCGGAACGTGCGGGTAATGGTGCCTTTGTTGCACACCGTATCGAACTGGTTGAGGTTGACAAGGGTAAGTACGGTATCAATGCAGCAGTTGTCGGTGCCGGTAGCCATGCCGTAGGCCCAGAGCGTGGGGTCAAAGTTTTCGCACGCAACCGTCACATGCGCAGGAGCCGAGCAAGTCGGTTTCAGTTTGTCTTCCACGTACACCTGCACCTGGCACTCGTTGTAGTTTGCATCGTCCCAATCCAGGGAAACCGTACCGGCAGGCGGCTGGGCATCGTACACACGCAGAATCACCAGGATGGTATCGCCGATGTCCTCGCAGCAGAATTTTACCTGATCGTAGAGTGAATCTACCGGCTGACAGGCATTTACCTCAATCCTGCGCGCTTTGAAATACACATTCGAGCAGGCATCATATGAGCCGTCGTCGAACGTAGTGGCGTTCACGAAATTCATGCCGTCAATGCCGAGCGCTACCTGCGTAATTTCGTCGCAGGCTGGTACGGGCGGCGTCAGGTCGTCCACGGTCAGATCGAACGAGCAGTTGCTGGTGTTGCCGCAGTTATCTTCCACGTGGTACGTCACGGTATGCGTGCCTTCGGGTAGGCAGGGTGTGAAGCCGAACACGGCGAGGGTGTCGGGAGTGTTCGGGTTATTGCCGGGGAAAGTCGTCAGTGCGCCGGTCACATCGTAGGTAGCGAGTACATCGCCGGTGATCGGGTGACGCACCTCTATGCGGGCCGTGGCGTTCCGGATTTTTGAACAGGCGTCAAAAATGATCATATCGGGCAAATCCACGGTAGCACAGCAAGCCAGGGCGTCGGTGCTCTCGGTCATATCTGCCGGGCAATCCAGTACCGGGCCGGTTTTGTCGGTCACACGGATCAGTTGCACATGGTACTTGGGATTGGTCGTCGGCGGCGTGGGGGTGGTAGGTTTGCATCCGTCGTAGAGCACCCAGGTGCGAATGATGTCGTACGAGCCGTCGCAGGAAGGCAGTTTATTGTCGGTAAAGGTCGCCGACAGTTTGCAGAAACCAGCGCCAGGCCAAATCGGGAAATTGATACCAAAATCGGTCAGGTACGGAACACCGGTAAATTGTGGAGCAGTATTCACCGGGCCACTACCATTGCACTCCAGGGTCACATCGCCGGGCAGGGTCAAGTCTTCGATTTCCTTTTGTTCAAAGTAGATAATTTGTATGCAGGTGCCTTTGTTTCCGTAAGCGTCGGTGGCAGTCCAAACCCGGCGTGCATAGCCGATGTACGGATCTGCGCAGGTCTGGTCATGCCAGGTATCGCTGCGAGTCAGGGTAAACTGGGCGCAGTTTTCCTGCACAACCGGATAGGCGTGCGAAATACCGAGGACGTTCTGGAGGTAGTTGGGCGAGTAATCCGTGATGGCACAATTCAGCACGATGTCCGTACAGGTCAACTTGGGTAAAAAGTTATCCACCACAGTAATTGTGGTCATGCAAAACACGCCGGAGCATTCGTCCGTCACTTTCACCACCACGTTTTTCCCGATGTGGGAGCAATCCACTTTGTTGCCGACAAAGACGCCGTTCACAAATACTTCAACCTTGTACATTCCATTCAGGTAGGGTGCTTCCAGCACCGCGTCGGGAGTCACTTCCTCCATGCCGGTTTCGCCCAATGCAATCTGGACATTATCGTTGCACACCAGCCCACCGCTGGGCTGGAAAGACAGGATCACCTGATCGGATACCGGGTTGCAGGGGCCTGCCGGATCGGCGCTGGTGAGGGTGAGCAATACAGAACCCGCGGCGCGGTCGGCGGCACTGGGAATGTAGGTGGTAGCACCGGGCGGAAACGCGTTATTCGGCTGGAACGCGCCACTGCCGGCGGTGCTCCAGGTTCCGGTGGTAATGCCGCTTCCGTTGGCCAGAATGGACGCGCCCAGTTTGCTCAGGTCGAGGTTTTCGTTCTTGCAAATCATAATATCGGTACCGGCATTTACGATGGGCAAGGTGTTGATGGTCACTGCTACCGTGTCGGATGCGGACGGACAAGGTCCGGCCGGATCATTGGTCGTGAAGGCGAGTTTGACTGTGGTGCCGTATTCGGCAGGTATCGGGGTGTAATTGGTGCCAGGGGTATTCGGGCTGGAGAAAACGCCTGCGCCGCCCGTCCAGGTGCCGCCAGTGGCGCCGCCACCGAGGACGGCCAGCAGTACGGCACTCTGATCCTGACAAATTATCTGGTCAAAACCCGCAAAAACTGTCGGGCGCGGGTCTACCGTGATGGTAAACTGGATCGGCGTACCGGAGCAGGTTACGCCGTTGTTGGTGAATGTCGGCGTCACGGTAATTGTGGCTACCAGCGGTGTATTACCCGCATTCAGCGTCACGAAAGGCGGGATATCGCCCGTGCCGGAAGCCGCAAGGCCAATGCCGGTATTCGAGTTTGTCCAGTTGAAAACCGTGCCGGGTACCGTACCTGTGAAGGCTACCGCAGCCGTCGTTTCCCCGCTGCACAGCAGTTGGTTGGCGACCGGGGCAACGGTCGGAGTCGGGTTAACCGTGATGGTGAACACAACCGGCGAGCCGGAACACTGAACGCTGTTGTTGGTGAAAAGCGGGGTAACGGTTATGGTAGCCGTTACCGGACTGATCGTATTGTTCAGCGCAATGAATGCCGGAATACTGCCGGTGCCGGAAGCGCCAAGCCCGATGGACATGTTGTTGTTGGTCCAGTTGAACACTGTCCCGGCAACCGGGCTGCTGAACAGTACCGGTGTGGTCGGACTGTTGTTGCACACCGTTTGATTGGGCACGGGGTCCACGGTCGGGGTCGGGTTTACGGTAATGTTGAATAAGTCAGGCGTACCCGGACAGGTTACGCCGTTGCCGGTGAAAGACGGCGTCACGGTGAACGTACTGGTCAGGGGCGCGTTACCGGCATTTGCAGCCAGGAACGCCGGCACAAAATTGCCGCCGGAATTGGCAGGCAAACCAATTGCCGCCGGGGTGCGCGTCCAGGAGAACGTAGCGCCGGGTGTATTGCCGGAGAACGTGATCTGGGGCACATTGGCTCCCGTGCAATACGTCTGATCCGGTACGGCGTTCACGCCAGGGGTCGGATTCACGGTTATGGTAAATGCCACAGGCAAACCTGTGCATGTAGTTCCTCCAAAGGTAAAGGCAGGTGTGACGGTAATCGTGGCGACAACCGGTGCATTGGTGTTATTGATGGCCGTGAAGGCTGCAATATTACCGGAGCCGGAAGCAGCCAGACCAATAGATGGCGTGTTGTTCGTCCAGTTGAACACGGTTCCCGATACGTTTCCGGAAAAAATTACGGGGTCGGTTTGTTGCCCGTTGCATACAGTCTGGTTATCCACCGGTTCCACGGTCGGAACGGGGTTTACCGTAATTTCAAATTCAATCGGCGTACCGGTGCAGGTAAGTCCGTTGGCGGTGAAGGTAGCCGTCACGGAGAACGTGCTGGTCAATGGCGTCATTCCGGCGTTAGCGGCGGTAAATGCAGGCACAAAATTGCCGCCGTTGGTGGCTCCAAGCCCGATGGCTTCCGGTGTCCGCGTCCAGGTAAATGTGGCTCCCGGCACGTTTGCAGAAAAATCAATTTGCGCTACATTATCCCCCACGCACACCGCCTGATCATCCACAGGGTCTACTGCAGGAGTGGCTACTACTGTGATATCGAACGTGCAGGAACCCGTACAGTCCGTATCCGGATTGGTATAGGTATAGGTAATGGTGTTGGTTGTTCCCGCTGCTGCGCTGAATGAATTACCCGAAACACCAGTACCGCTGAATGTACCGCCTGTGGGTGATACGCTCAGGGTGGTCAGATCAAGTGGCAATGCGGACGAACAAATGGCAAAATCATCCGGGCAGGTCACTACGATGGCGTTGAGCGCAATATCCACGTTGTTCTGCGGGATGATCGTCCCGGCGCAGAAGTTTTCACCCTCCACCTCGAAAGCGAGCGGCGTACCGGTCAGGTCAACAACGGCACTGCCGCTACTTCCCACTACCTGCATGGTGATGGTCAGCAGCGTGGTGCCGTTGCCTACGGTCTGTCCGCCGATTCCCGGCGACAACCACGAGTACGTCAGTTCTCCATCGGAAAGTGCGTTTGCTGTTCCCACGTTTGGGTCTCCCCCGGCGCCGCCTATCTGGAGTGCGCTATGGCTGACATATTTCAGTTGTGTTTCGTCCCAGTTCACGCTGTATTGCAGGGATAGCAAATCGTCGAAACCATCCGTGGTTACGATGGTGATGTCCACGACATCTCCGCAGGTAACCACGTCGGGGGCGGTAGCCGTCAGGGTGATAACCGGCAACGGCACCACCTTTACGGTCACTTTGTCGCTTGTCACCGGTTTCGTACATCCGTTGGCATCCTCTACGCTGACGGCGCAGTATGTCGTAGTGTTGGTGGGGTGCACAAAAATCGTATCCATGTCCATACTGGAATTGCCGTCCATGTCGTCGGGTATGACGACATCGAAATACGTCGTATCCGTGGCTGTGGCCGCGCGCACCGTGACGGTGTAGGGCGCCGTGCCGTTCATGCCGGTGAATTTCAGCGCGGTAGAATCGCCGCTGCAGATCGTGTCCGGAGCGCCGTTCAAGAGCGTCATCGCGGCTTCGGCATCGCAGCAGCCGAAGACGATTTCATCTTCCAAGCAACCAAAACCGGGTTTGCACATAGTTAAGATTACGGCCTGGCCGACGCTGCCCGTTTGGGTCGAACTGAAAATCGTCACCCCCATGTTATTCACAACCGTCAGTTCTGCCACAATCTGGCCCATGTTGTTCCCGGTCAGTTCAACCGTAATCGTATGGTTGTTCCCAATGTTGATCGGCGAAGCGCAGTCGGTGGCGTTCCCGGCAGGGTTGGGCGCGGCAATATTGAAGTACAGGGCATCGAAATTCCCTTGGGCAGTCATCAAATTGACTACCCCTTGGCAGTTTGGAGAAAACTCTTCCCCTTGTGGCCCGTCCTGCAGATTGAAAACCAGATCAAGACAACGGTACGACGGTACTCCACAGCAATTGGTACCCATAGACTGCGAGGTACAAAATTGTTGCCCGGCGATATTCAGCATGGTTGTCGGGTTGATGGTGTACTCATACCGCGTCGGGTTTCCCGCCGGATTGCACTGCCCCCATGCAGTGCCGGGATTAGCAAGGGAAAATAGCCCGGTAAGGCCTGTTATCAGCACCAATATCCGGATATTCAGTACCTGAATAACGGATCGGAGTGCCGCGCCCAAAGGCATGTTTGCCACAAATACAATGGGGTCGAGTTGGTTTTCAATTCTACTTTTTCTCATAGTTTGGTTGTTTTAAACAATCAATTATGAGGCGAAAGTAGCGGGGGAAACCGCCGGCGTTCAGGACACTTTTCGCGTTTGAAACGGCGTAAAAAACGTCGAAAAAATGTCGAATAATTTTACAAAAAACTGGTTTACTGTTTTTTGTAAAATCTAAAATCTAGGGTGATGCTTTTTGCCGGGGGTGATTTTTTCAGCGCAAAGGCGTGAAAAAGACTTTGCTGCTTTACATTTACCGGTGAGCCGTCGCTAGGCCTGCCGAAGCCTTACACTAAGGCCAGCAACCGAAGCAACCCCACGGCCAGCACAATATTTTCGGAATCCCGGTCCAGTTCCTGCATCAGGGTCATGGCGCGCGGGTTTGGGCCGGACGCATATTGGGCATTGCTCAGCACCACGGCTTTTGCGTTACCCAGAATCAGGGAGGAATGTAACTCATCGGACTTGTGCTCGAGGCGGGCGAGCAGTTTGGCGCTTTTACCGGGCGCCAGCAAGGCGCCTCCGGCATATAGCCCGAGTGGCGTGCCGTTCAGCCAGATTTCGGTTTCTTTGTCTTTGGTACGAAAGACAAACTCCCGGTCGCTGGTTCGCGCTACGGTTACGCGTACCTTTCCCGTTTGCTGGATCACGTACGCCACTACAGGCTCCTGATAAATCGTCGTAATTTGGCCCGATGAAAACGGCGTGAACCAGCCGGACTTTCGTTCGTTGATCCGGTTGAGCGACAGCAAGCCGGGCATTTCCTGATCCCACGGTACGAGTTCCGGTTTTATCGCCCGCAGCCGGCCCCGGAGGTTGTCAAGCAAACGTTTGAACGCCTTGCTTTCCGGGTTCCAGGCAATCTGGCCAAAGGTGCGGGCGATGAGGTAAACAATGCCGACCACAAAAAACGCCGTGGTGAGCAAAACGGTGATGAGGCTAAACAGTGCGCGCATGGCAAAAGGTATTTGAAAATTTAAATCAGGGTTTTAAAAAAACTGCCCGCAAAGAAGAGCAGTTCAGTTGTACCTGGCCCCTGTTTCTTCGCCGAAACTCCAGATTCTGCCGATGATAACCCGTATGAATCGAACGCACCCATGAAGATTTACCAGGCAGCCGACGCCATCGCTCTTGTGCTAAGCGGCGAGGATTTTTTTGAACGACTGATCCGCCTGATAGATGCGGCCCGGGCGACGGTGCATGTCCAGACCTACATTTTTGTGGACGACAACACCGGGCGACTCGTGGCCGAAGCGCTGAAACGCGCCGCCCGGCGCGGGGTGCAGGTGTGGGTCATAGCCGACGGGTATGGCTCGAACGAGTTGCCCCGGGCTTTTGTGCTGGACCTGCGGGCTGCCGGCGTGCGGTTTCGGTTTTTCAAACACTTTGTCTCCATCCTGAAATGGCAGGGCGGGCGCACCCTGCACCACAAAGTAGTGGTGGTAGATCGCCAAAGCGCGCTGGTCGGCGGCATCAATATTGCTGACAAATACCGGGGCCGTCCGGATGTGCCCGCCTGGCTCGACTTTGCCGTCCAGATCGAAGGCAAAGTGTGTCGGCACCTGCACGACCTGTGTTCGGATATTTACCGCCACCAATACTGGCGAACACGTTTTCCTGCCGGCTGGCGCCGTAAAAAAACGCCCTTTTTGCCCAAACCGCCACGTGACGGCTTGGTGCGGTTCCGCCTGAACGACTGGTTGCGCCGTAAAACCGAGGTGTACCAAAGTTATGTTCGGGCAATCTCGAGTGCGCGGGAGTCGCTGGTTATAGTGGCGAGTTACCTGTTGCCCGGGCGCACGGTACGCGTACGTCTGGCAGCGGCTGCACGACGCGGGGTGGCGGTGCGCATGCTGCTCACCGGGCCATCGGATGTGCCGCTGGCGCGTTGGGCCGAACAATACCTGGCGTACTGGATGCTCAAAAAAGGCATCCGCGTGTTTCACTGGGAAAAGTCGGTCATGCACGGCAAAACGATCCTTGTGGACGGCCAGTGGGCCTCCGTGGGGTCGTACAACCTCAACCCGCTCAGCCGATTTCGCAGCCTCGAACTCAACGTGGATATCGCCGATCCGGCATTTACGCAATACTTTTGCGCCTACGTGGACGACTTGCTTCGCCACCGTTGCAAGGAGGTCACCAGAGAAAATCTGCCCGAGTTTTCGAATCGCTGGCACCTGCTCAAAGCCTGGTTGGCGTACCATTTTTCCGTGTATTTAATGCAGTTTTTGTTTCCCCGAAAAAGAAAGTAACCAACACACAAACGCCTCGTTTTCATGCCCGACCACCAATTCGCCCATGCCTCGGCGCTTCGCCTCGGAGTGGCCGTATTCGCCACCCTGCTGACACTGGCTGCCGCGTTTTACCTGGAGCGTATGGCGGTGCTGGACATGGCGTTTCAGTCGTTTCACATCCTGCGGACCGGCGAACTGCAAATTCAAAGCGGGCGTTTCGGCGCCGCCGGTACCCAGATTTTTGCCTGGACGGCGCAGGCCTGCGGGCTGCCGCTCAAAGGCGTATTGCTCAGTTACTCGCTCGGGCATGTGCTGTACTACTTCGGCATTTTTCTGCTGATTACCCTTGGTTTGCGGCAAGGACAATGGGGGCTGGTGCTGATCCTGCTGTCCACCGCCATGACCACCCACACGTTTTTCTGGCTGTCGGAAATGCCGCAGGGGCTGGCTTTTTTATGCCTGATTTTGGCCTGGCTACACCGAAAAGGCAGCCTTTCGGCGGTTCGCTGGTGGGAATATCCGCTACTGGCTGCCGCCTGCGTGACGGCGTTTTATTTCCACCCGATGGTACTATACGCCCTGCTGTTTTGCGCGGCGTATTTCCTGCTGGAACGCGAACCTTCCCGACTGAAACCGCTGTATTGGGTAGTTGCAGGCATTTTCCTGGTCACCGCATTTGTCAAATACAAGGTGCTGAAACTCGACTGGTACGACGCGCAGGCACTCGTGCGCGCCGAGGCATTTGCCGACTTGTGGCCGAACTGGTTCGACATTCAGAGCAACCGGGATTTCCTGCGCTGGTGCGCGACCGATTATTACATGATCCCGCTGCTTGCCCTGTTGAACACGGCATTTTTTATCTGGAAAAAACAGGAACTGCGGGCAGCACTCGTCGCGCTGGCGCCGTTGGGTTTTGTGGTGCTGGTCAATGTGCCGTTTCACAGCGGCGACAACCAGTTTTACCTCGAAAACCTGTACCTGCCACTTGGCTTGTTCGTGACCGTACCGTTTGTTTTCGGGGTGCTGCCGGGGGTGCTGCCGGAAAAAAAACACTGGATTCCGGTGGCCGGCATCGCTGCAGTCGGTTTGCTCCGGATCGGCGCAGCGCATACGCCCTGGACAAACCGCTTGCACTGGGAGCAGAATTTTTTGGAAAAAACCGCCAACCTGGAACACCGGAAACTGTTGTTGACCGAGGCGCAGGTACCGATGGACACGCTCATTTTGTCGTGGGGCACGGCTTACGAATTCCTGCTGCTGTCGGCCCTCGAACACCCGGACAGTGCCCGCTGTATCCTCGTGGACGAAGCCTCCGAACGTTTCGATCCGCTGCTCGTACAGCCCCGACTTTTCCTCGGCGAATTCAAAAACTACCGCTTCGACGTACTTCCAGCACGGTATTTTGCGCCCCAAGACACCTCGGCGTACGTCCGCTGGAAACCTGAATAACGCACCAGACAACATGCACACAGACTGGGAAAAACGCTGGCAAACCGGCCAAACCGGCTGGGACCTTGGGGCGGCATCGCCTCCGCTGACGGCTTACGCCGACCAGATACCGCCCGAAAAACGACACCTTCGGGTACTCATTCCCGGCTGCGGAAACGGGTACGAAGCCCTGCACCTGCTACAGCACGGGTTTACCGACATCACGATGGTGGACATCGCGCCCACCGCCGTGGAACGCCTCCGGCAGCGATTGGACGCCCACAAACCGGATTGGAAAACGCAGTTGCGCCCGGTTTGCACCGATTTTTTCACACTCGAAGGGCCTTTCGACCTGATTCTGGAACAGACGTTTTTTTGCGCGCTCGACCCGGCGCTGCGCCCGGACTATGTGCTGAAAATGCACGACCTGCTGGCGCCGGGCGGCACGCTGGCCGGGGTGCTGTTCGACCGCGAATTTGAAGGCGGACCGCCTTTCGGCGGAGACGCGGCGGAATATGAAGCCCTGTTTCAGCCCCGATTCCACATTCGGACACTCGCGCCGTGTTACAACTCCATCGCGCCGCGTGCCGGTTCGGAGGTGTTTTTTATCCTGAAAAAATGAGTCGCGTGCGTTTTGCTAAACTTCCGGAACAAGACCTTCCAGGTTTGCCAAACCTGGAAGGTCTGAGTACCTTTGCCGGCTGAATATTTCCCATGAAAAAAATAGACAAACTCTTGCTCACCAGTTTCGTCGGCCCCTTTGCGGTGTCGTTCGGCATCGCGCTGTTCGTGCTGGTGATGCAGTTTTTGTGGCTGTACATTGACGACATTGCCGGCAAGGGCATCAGCATTTTTATCCTCCTGGAATTGATCGGGTACATGTCCATCTCGATTTTTCCGATGGCTCTGCCGATCGCCGTGCTGATCGCTTCGGTCATGGTGATGGGCAACCTGGCGGAGCGGTACGAACTGTCGAGCATGAAATCGGCGGGCGTTTCCCTGCTGCGCATTCTGCGTTCGCTGGTGGTCGTGTCGGTGGGTGTGGCATTTTTTTCCTACATCTGCTCCGACTTCCTGATTCCGGTGGCCATGCTCAAGTTCAAGTCGCGGCTGTACGATGTGCGCAAGCAAAAGCCCGCACTGACGCTGGAAAAGGGCGTGTTCAACGAAGACTTCCGGCAATTTGTCATCCGCATCGGCGACAAGGCGCGCGATGGCGAAACCATTCAGGATGTGCTCATCGAGGATCAGACCAATTTCGGAAAACTCAAGTTCAACCAGATTCTGGCCGACAGCGGGCAGATGTTCACCACCGCCGACAAGCGTTTTTTCGTGATGAACCTGTTCGACGGCGCACAATACCAGGAACCGAGTCCGCAAGGCTCCGCGAGCAACAAGGGTTACCCGTTTGTGCGCACCAATTTCCGCTCCTGGACAAAAGTGTGGGACCTCGGCGAGTTTGAAATGACCCGCACCGACGAGGACCGGTTCAAGTCGCAGCGCTCCATGCTGAGCATGAACCAATTGCGCAAGGGTATTGACTCGCTGTACCGGGAAATAGACACCACTCGCGTGGAAATGGCCACCGAACTGATGGCCAACCTCAACCGCCCGCTCCGCCGGC
>CAYMQY010000004.1:64147-64879 GCA_964392655.1 uncultured Saprospiraceae bacterium | reverse complement strand
GTGGTATTGGAGCCAACCGGTGAGGCGCTCAGCAGTATGGTATCCAGCCTGCACAGGGTATCGGCCGATGCGGCGATTGTAGCGACAGGCTGTGGTAATGCGTACTCTGAAAGTGCGATGTTGTCCAGAAAAATGTTGTTACCGTAGTCGTTCACCGAGGCGAAACGCACAATGACCGTTTGGCCTTCAAAATCCTTGAGCGAGAACCCTTCCTTGCGCCAGTCGCCGGCACTCGTGGGGGAAAATGAAGAAGAAAGCGGTGGCCTTGTGGCCAGGGCCGGCCCGCCTTTACCCCAAACCGTCACCGGGGTGCTGTTCAGATCGCAGTCGGCAAACACCTCCACGCGCAGGCTGTCGTAGTAGTCCGAGTCGTAGTTGGCGTGCGCCAGATCGAACAGGATTCCCGGATTTGGCAAGTTGTTCAGGTTGAGTGGCGGCAAGTACAGGTAATCCTCTTCGCCTTGTAAAAAGTAATTCAGGCAGTTGATAAACGTGGCGCGGGTACTCTGGCCGCTGGAACCGGTCACGTTGGACGCCGTTCGATCCCAGGTGATGTTGCCGTCCGGATTTTCTACCGCCCAGCCCTGAGGCGGGAAAATCGGGATTTGAAAACCTTCGGAGAAAAACTGATTCGTGGATTCAACAATCGCGGTGTACACCTGCACGATGGTATCATTGAAAAAGACATCTTCCGCTCCGTAGGTGAACCACACCCGCAGTGTATTTTGTCCG
>CAYMQY010000004.1:55235-64137 GCA_964392655.1 uncultured Saprospiraceae bacterium | reverse complement strand
CAGTATCGGTTGGGCAAACGTGAAATCCAGACTTGTATTCGGCGCCAGATCGGGCAAGGGTTCGGTAACAACCGCACCGCTGTTCAACTGGTAACTGGCGACTGCGCCGCTTACCGGGTTGAAACCTTCATTGGCCACCTGTATGGAAACGGTGGCTTGAATCGGACTGCACGAAACCGACGATGAAATTTCTGTTACCACAGGCCCAAGCACATTTTTCAGGGCGAGGTCATCGGGTTGCTGACACTCCTTGAGTCCGCCCGACCAGGACGCAGCGATGGCGCGCCGCCCGGCCAGCCCGGCCGTGCCGGCTGCCCTCACCGAGAACCATTGTTCCCGACCGGCGTTCTGGATGGGCACTGTAAACGTGGTATCGGCAGTGTTCCCGGCAATTTCCATGTACTTTTCGCCAAGCAGGTATACATCGTATCGCAGGGTGTCACTAACGGGCGACCAGGTTACCGTCATCGAATCGGGGCAAACCTGTTTCACCTGTAAATTCGAGGGCACCGGCGCAATCGTCAGTGGGAAATCGGTGCTGTCGCGCTGGCCGCCGCGGTTGATCTGCACGCGAATACGTCCGTTCACGGTGTTGGGTACCGTCCAGTCGAACATTCGGACATCACCTGCCGGGGTACCGATTTGCGCCCAGAGTGCGCCGTTGTCGGGGGAATATTGCAGCGTGAAATTTCCGTTGTTGCCCAGAGCATCCCACTGAATTCGGCAAACCTCGCCGGGCACAAGGCCCTCGCCTCCGGCCGGGTAGGTGAGTTTGACACCGTCGTCATAAAATTCCCAAACCAGAAAGTACGACTGCGGCCCCATCGGCACTTCCTGCCCGCGCACCCGCACGGTGTAAATACCCGGCGCCGGATCGTTGATTGCCACTTGCTCCATGTTGTTGAGCGAATCGCGCCCTTTCCCCGCAGGGGTATTCAAAATGGTTGGGTCGGGAGTAGGGTCGAGTTTCCAGGGCAGATGCACCGTGCTGCCGTCGGGGGCGGTCACAGTCAGATCAAGGTCGTTGACGAGTGCGCGCGCAGCGCCTACGTTCGCAGGCGGATCCGGCCAGTACAGCATGATGCGGGCCTGCCGGGTTCCGGGTGGCACTTGCACGGCGTGTACCGATTCTGCACTCTGATCCACAGCGCTTTCCTGCCAGCGGTTCGCGCTCAGCAACTGGTTTGCGCGCCAGGCATTCACGTGTCCCCAGCCGAAACGAAAGTCGGGACCGGTATTGCCGAGGTCGTTGGCGGTATTGAGCATGGCCGCTTTCAGCAGGGCGGCTGCAGGCTGCTCGCTGCTGTGGGTTTCCTTGTATGCCTGCGTGAGTTGGGCCATACAGCCGGCGATACCGGGCGCGGCGGCGGATGTGCCGCTGAACACCCGGTAGGTGTTGTTGTAGTCGGTCGAATTTTGGCCGTTACCGTTGGCGGCGATGTCGGGTTTAAGGCGCCCGTCGTGGGCAGGGCCGCGGCTGGAACTGTTCACCAATGTGGCGTCGGGCAGGAGGTTGGCTACGGCCAGAGCATTTTTCGCCATTTTGTGTCCGCCGGTAATATTGCCCCAGGTGGCTCCCGCGCCATAGCCGCAGTTACTCGTTCCGGAGTTTCCGGCGGAGAACACGTGCATCAGCGTCGGGTTTTCATAAAGTTGTGTTTCGACGGTTTGCGTGTTGGTGGTGTAGCCCTCGTTGCAGTCTTCCGCGTAGGATGAATTGGTAATCGTCACGTTTTCATCGTAGTGCAGGTCCATGGTGTTGTCCTGAAAATTGGCCTGGTAGCGGATGGTGAAAATTTTCGCACCCGTAGCCATACCGCGCATATTCGGGTCGAGGTTGCCGGCTCCGGCAAGAATGCCCGCCACACCGTCGCCGTGGTTGCTGTCGAACACGTCGTTGGCGCTGAAAATGTCGGTATTCCGACCTTGAAAGTCAATGTGCGGGCCAAGCGGGCCGTCGTCGCGTACGAGTACGGCGACACCGGTGCCGTCGTATTTGTTGCCCAAAGGATGATCTACGTCGAGCAGGTTGGCGCGGTGCAGGGCACGGCCGCCGGTGTCGTCGGGTTTTGGCGGTGCCGGCATCAATTCGAGGGTACGCACGAAGGGCAGAGCCGCCGTAGCTGCAAGAGCGTCTTTGTGCAAGCGGACATGCAGCATGCCATTCTGGTTGCCTTCTTCCACCACCGTAATGCCCCGGCTGCGGCATATTTCCGCCCCGTCGGGGATGCGGATTTGCGGGTAAACTTGCAGGTACACTTCGACCATGTCTCCCTGTACGGCCCATTCGCCCCAGGGTTTCTCGCGCAGACTTCTGGCCAGTTTCCACTCGGGCCGCACCGGCACCACGCTGCGAACGCCAAGCGGTTCGAGACGATTCAGGTCAAAATTTTCCGGAATGGCTACCAAATACGCGCCAAACGACACATAGCCGATGAACCGGAGTCCGGCTTGCTCTGCCTCGGTGCGCAGGCGTGCCGACGGGATGTCAGCGCACTGGATGTACCGGAAGTAGTAGCCCCCAGCGAGTTCATCCGGCGATACGGCGGGATTCTTCCGAATCGTCTGAAAATTTTCGGGTAAAAATTCCGGTCCCCACTCGAAGCGGACAGGGTGGCTGTTTTGGCAAAAGGCCGGCACAAAGGCAGCGCAGCCAAGCCAGCAGGCAATAACAAGTAGAATTCGCATAATCAACACGGCAGGTTTAATCTAAAAAAGAGAGCGGCTTGTCAGGTAAAAAACGCTTCCAGGAAATTTTCCACAACGGAAAGCGCATCTGTTTGTTCTGAATCGCGTCCAACAGGGCGCCAGTGTAAAGTCGGGCATAAATATCCGGCATTGTCCTGAAAGCGACGCTGTACACAATTATCAAAACCGTAATTTTTGATGGCCTACCTTTGCGCCGTCAAACTGATGCAGAAAAAATATGGAACCATATATTTGGGGTGGCTTTGTGACCTTGGTGTTGTTACTGATGCTGCTCGACCTCGGGGTATTCAACCGGACCCCGCATGCCCCGACCGCGCGCGAAGCCTTGTTCAGCACCATCATCTGGGTTAGTCTGGCGCTCTTATTCAACGTTTTCATCTACTACGCTTACGAATACAAGTGGCTTGGCCTCGGTCTTTCGGCACATGAACCGATGGGGGGACGGGAGGCCGCTTTGAAATACCTGACCGGCTACCTGCTGGAAGAAGCCCTTAGCGTGGACAACCTGTTCGTCATGGCGCTGGTATTTGTTCAGTTCCGCGTACCCAAAATGTACCAGCACCGCATCCTGTTCTGGGGTATTATCGGTGTGCTTGTTTTTCGCGGACTTCTGATCGGAGCCGGTCTTGCGCTGGTGCACTATTTCACGTGGCTTTTTTACTTTTTCGGGGTGCTCCTGCTTTGGTCGGCCTACAAAATGTGGCGGCAAGGCGAAGCAGAAGAAGATATCAGCGACCACGGCATCGTACGGTTCATCCGCCGGTTTTACCCGGTGAGCAAACGCTACGACGGCGGAAATTTTTTCACCTGGGAAAACGGACGCCGGGCAGCCACGCCCATGTTCGTGGCGCTTCTTGTGGTGGAAACCACCGACATCATGTTCGCCTTCGATTCGGTGCCGGCCGTTTTTTCCATCACTACCGACCCGTTCCTCGTATTCTCTTCCAATATTTTCGCCATTCTCGGCCTTCGATCCATGTACTTCGTGTTGTCCAACATCCTGGACCGCTTTACCTACCTGAAGTACAGCATGATCGGAATCCTGTCTTTTATCGGGGTAAAAATGTTGCTTTTGCCACAACACATCCATATTCCGGAACTTGCCTCGCTGCTGACCATTGCAGTCATGTTGCTGGCAGGGGTGGTCGCTTCCATGGTTATGGAAAAAAAGAACAAACGCCTGAACGGCAACCCTCAGCCGATCAGTCAGTCCCCCGATGACAAGCAAGCAGACAACGTAGAAAAAAAGCCTGCACAGCAGGTGTCGCACATTTTGTAAGCAGGTTTCCCAAAATTTAACAATCGCAGTGTTGCACAATACAGGATACCGCCTATTTTTGTGCCTGTTTGGAGCAACAAGGTCGGCTTTGTAGCGCCAAGCGATTGTTTCACCAAATTCTAACAACCTTTACAAAAGCGCTTTTGCCATGAGACACTGGGAAAAAGGCAAAAAAGACACCCGCCGCTCGGATGAACGCGAACTCCAGCAGACATCCCACAAAAAGAAAAAACTCAAACCCGTTGAACGTGAAAAATACCGCTTGAGGGGGGGCTTCGACAATGACGAAGAATAAGGCTGAAAAAAAATTATGAAAATACGACTCGCCGTCCGGACACTCCGGGCGGCGTTTTTTTTTGCCGTTGGCTAAACCCACCCCTACTCGCCTGCGCAAAATCCGCCGTAAAGCGTTGCAACTTTAAAGCAGCAGTTTCACCTCACTGCGTACTTTTACGAGCACAATTTTACTGCACTGTACAATCCGCTCCGTATGCTCAAAAGTCTCTACACCCTTTTTGTACCTGTTTGCCTGTTAATTGCTTTTTCCAATAACCTGCATGCCCAGTGCGCTATCACCGTGGATGCCGGGCCGAACAAGTTCGTCTGCACCCCGGGCGAAACGGTACAACTCGACGGCAGCGTCACCGGCGACTATATCGGCTTCCGGTGGACGCCCGTCACAGGCCTGAATGACCCGACCATCCTGAACCCGACAGCCACGGTCAACGGTCCGGTTACCTACACCCTAACCGGGGCAGCATTCGACCCGGCGGCGCCCAATCTGGTGGTCAATCCCGCTTTTGAGTTGGGCAATACCGGTTTTACTTCCAGCCTTACCTACAATCCTACGCCGATTTTTCCGGGTACTTATGTGCTCACCACCTCACCGTCGCTGGTATTGGCCAATTTTCCCCCATGCGACGACCATACCTACGGCGACGGTACCGGTAACCTCATGCTGATCAATGGCACCGGCAACCCGAACAACCAGATTTGGTGCCAGACCATCCCGGTCATGGCAAACTCCTGGTATTTCCTGAGCGCCTGGATGATGACTTCGCCCATTTCGCCACCGACGCTGCAATTTGCCGTGAACAACAGTCCCGTCGGTGCACCCTTCAACCCGCCCTCCAGCGGCTGCGAGTGGATGCAGTTTACGGCAGTCTGGTATTCCGGCGCCGCCACAAGCGCAAACCTGTGCATACGCAACCTGAACAACAGCGGAAACGGCCTTTTCGGAGACGACTTTGCGCTCGACGATATTTTTATGTCGAAAGCCTGCACGGTGTCCGATCAGGTAAATGTGGCGGTAGCGACGGTGAATGTAGTACTGCCGGCCTCCATCATTTTGCCTTGCAGCGCCCTTCAAAACGGCATTCAACTCAACGGCAGCGGGTCTTCTTCCGGGCCGGGTTATTCGTATTCCTGGGACGGCCCGGGCATTCTTTCCGGGCAAAACACCCCCGTAGCCACCGTCAACGAACCAGGCGTGTACACCCTCACCGTCTCGTTCGATACCGGCGACGGCATTTGCTCCAAATCCGCCTCCATCAACGTACTTCCCGACCCCTTGCAGGTCATGGCCGACGCGAGCGGCGGCGAAGAACTGACGTGCGTGCAAAAAACCACTGTACTCGACGGAACCGGCTCGTCCAGCGGGCCGAATGTCGTGTACAACTGGCAACCTGCAGCCGGGATCGTTTCCGGGCAGGGCACCCTGATGCCCACGGTGAACCAGCCGGGCACCTATACGCTCACCGTCACCCACAACATCAGCGGCTGCACCGCTACCGCCTCGGCAACCGTCACCCAAAATATCACCCCGCCGACGGCGATGGCCGCCGCTCCGGGACCGATCACCTGCGTGCCTGGTACCGTCACACTCAGCGGACAGGGCAGCAGCACAGGCCCTGATTTTTCGTACCAATGGGCCGGGCCGGGTATCGTTTCGGGCGCCACTACGCTGAATAATTGTATGGTAAATGCTCCCGGCGTGTACACCCTCACCGTGACAAACGACGTGAACGGCTGCACCGCCAAAGCCACCGTGAACGTCGCCCAATCCATTGTGCTTCCCAACGCAGTGGCCAATGCCGAGGCGCCGGGCGCTCTGGATTGCATCACCCCGAGCCTGAACCTGAACAGCGCCGGCAGCAGCAGCGGGCCGGGCATCGCCTACGAATGGACGACACCGAACGGCCATTTTGCCGGCCCCGTAAACGGCCCAACCGCCACAGTGGATTCGCTTGGCCTGTACATTTTGACCGTAACAAATACCCAGAACGGCTGCAAAAACACCGATACCGTGAGCGTAGGCGGCAATTTCGCGCCACCGGTTATTGTCATTAAAAAACCGGTGCCCACACTTAATTGCGTAGCCGATTCCGTTCGAATCAACGCCGGCCAGTCTTCCGGCGGGCCGGAATTCAGTTACATCTGGACGACGCCGAACGGCCACATCCTTTCCGGCGACAGCACGCTCATGCCCTGGGTGGACAGCATCGGGATTTACATCATCAGCGGCTTGAACGCAGCGAACGGTTGTAGCGCCGTGGACACTGTCAAAATTGTTTACGACACCATTCCGCCGACGGTACAAATTGCCTTGCCGGCGCCGCTGAATTGCCTTGCCGATACGGTTCAATTGGACGCTTCAGGCTCTTCCTTCGGGCCAAGGATAGTCCGTAACTGGGCATTCACACCCGCTCCCGGCGGCAGCGGTCCGGGCTTTGTTTCGGGCGACACCACGCTAATGCCGGTGGTGAATGCGCCCGGGTTTTACACCCTGACGCTTACCGATACCCTCAGTTTTTGCGTAAGCGCCGATTCGGTCGAAGTACTGCAGGACACGACGCCGCCCATAGCCGACGCGGGGCCGGACGCCTTGCTGAGTTGCACCCTCCAGTCGGTTGTGCTCGACGGCAGCGGCAGCAGCCAGGGGCCAGAATTCACCTACCAGTGGACGGGCGGCTACACCACCCTCCAACCCATCGTGAGTACTCCCGGCACGTATGTGCTGACGGTTTCCAACTCGGTCAATGGCTGCACAGCGACGGATATTACCACCGTACTGCAGGACGAAAATGTGCCTGAGGTAGCCATCGAAATGCCGCAAGCGCTGACCTGTGTGCAGGCGCAAATTCAATTGACGGCGACGGCTTCGTCGGGACCGGAGTTTGTGTACCAATGGACCGGCCCCGGTATTCTTGCCGGCGAAAACACCCTGATGCCGACGGTCGGTTCGCCCGGCCTGTACACCCTTCTGGTGACCAACGCGGCCACCGGATGCACCAATGAAGCCGCCGTGCAGGTCATTCAGGATATTCAAATTCCGGATGCGGCGCTGACGGTGTCGGGTACGCTGAATTGCAATACCTCGGAGGTGCTGCTGACGAATACCTCCTCCGTTGATCCCTTGCTGCTGAACCACGCCTGGACAAATCCCGACGGCAGCACGGGGAACACCGGCAGCAATCCGCAGTGGCCGGCCTCGGCGCCGGGACTGTACGGGCTGTTGCTGACCAACACAGCGAATGGTTGCACCAACACAGCCACCGCTTCCGTGATTCAGCAAGGCGGGTTGTCCATTTCAGTGACTGCACAAACACCTGCCTCCTGTTTCGGCGCAGCCGACGGCGCACTGGGCGTGTCTGTCACCGGCGGCACCGGGATGTTCACCTACGCGTGGGAAACGGGGCAAAACACCCCGGATTTGAGCGGCCTGAGTTCCGGAACCTACACCCTGACGGTAACCGACAGCGACAACTGCTCCAACACAATCAGCCTCGAAATTCAGCAGCCCGGTCTGCTGCTGGCCAACGCCACCGCAACGGCCATGTCGGCGCCGGGAAGTAACGACGGCACGGCTACCGCCAACCCGACCGGAGGAACGACGCCGTACACCATTGTCTGGAGCACCGGCCAAACCGAACCTGCGATCTTCGGCCTGAGCGCCGGCTTGTACACGGTTACGGTTTCCGATGCAAACGGGTGTACAGCGGAACAGACCGTCGAGGTGACGGGCAGCAACTGCAACCTGCTTGCCGACGCCGTCGCTTCCGACCCTGCCTGTCACGGTCAGGCGACCGGCTCGGCCACCGTCAACACAAGCGGCGGCACCGGCCCGTTCACTTACCTCTGGTCGTCGGGCGCCACCACCAAAACCGCCGGCGACCTGTCTGCGGGGGCTTATTCCGTGACGGTTTCCGATGCCAACGGTTGCACGTCTGAGGCTTCCGTTACCCTGAACGAGCCGCCGTTGCTGACAATCGCGCTGCAAAATGTGGTGAATACGAATTGCCCGAACAGTGCCGAAGGTTCGGCCTCTGTGGCTGCCGGCGGCGGTAGCGGCGCGATTTCGATTCTTTGGAACAATGGCCAACAAGGCCCCTCTGCGACCGGACTAGTGGCCGGGACATACACTGCCGTGGCTACCGATGCGAACGGCTGTACCGCCACAGTTCAGGCGACGATTCAGGGCAATGATCTGGTGCCGCCGGTCATTACGCCCGGTCCGGGGCCGTTGCCACTGGGTATTGCCGGCACAGTAACCGTAACAGCCCAAAACCTCGGGCTTGTTATTACCGACAACTGCGAGGTCGGCGACGTGGGGTTTGTACCCACCAGTTTCGATTGTTCACAACTCGGGATGCAAACGGTCACCGTCACGGCGCAGGATGCTTCCGGGAACAGCAGCACAATGAGTTTCCAGATCATGGTGGTGGATCAGGAACCGCCGTCGGTGGTTTGCCCGGCAAATATCCGCCGTTGTGCCGACGAAAACGTGGTGACGTACACGGCGCCCGTCGCGACAGACAACTGCCTGACGCTGGGCGGCCAGTTTGACCTGACCCAGGGCCTTCCGAGCGGTTCGCAATTTCCCGTGGGAATCACGACTACCACCTACACCTTCAC
>CAYMQY010000004.1:10582-55135 GCA_964392655.1 uncultured Saprospiraceae bacterium | reverse complement strand
GCAGGGCCGTTCGAGGTGAGCGATCTGGTTGGCACAAACGATGCCGACTGGAGCGCCCTGGTGGCCGTTTATCCCAACCCGACAAGCGGGCGGGTGTTGGTTGTGCTCCCGGATGTTTTGGCAAATACCGATTTTCAGATTTCGGTGTTCGATGCACTCGGCAGGACGGCACAGCAGTTGGCATTCGGCCCGGGGCAAAAACAAATTGCGCTGGACTGGACGGTTCTTTCCGGTGGCGTGTACACGCTTGTGATTCGAGCCGAGTCCGGTGTTGCGGCGTGGCGCGTGGTGCTGGAACGGTAGCGAAAACCGTCTTGGGTAGACCTGTATTTTTTTAATGGGGAAAACCAATACCTTTGGAATCTCAATTCCAGAATCGAGGCAAAATTCAGTCGCTTGCCGGCAGGCGACTGAATTTTACCTCGATCTCAATTTCATCTGTACGAAATGATTTGATTTTATGACAGCCACTTTTTCTGATCGAAAATTGCATACCATTAGTCTTCTGGCACAACTGGAAGACGAGGAAATTCTGGTTCTGATTGAATTGCTACTTATGGAAACAGCAAAAGGCGACTGGGCCGATTCGTTGTCAGAGCAAGATCAGGCCGATATTGCCGAGGGTCTTGCCGATCTTGAAGCGGGAAATACCGAGGGTTTCGATTCGTTTACCGCTCGTATGAATGCCCGATACCCATGACCGTAATCCTTTCTGCCAAGGCCGCTCGTCAATTGGAGGCGTTACTGGACTACCTGGAAACAGAGTGGTCGGCTCAGTCACGTTGAGGTTTTCAAAATCGGCTGAACCGTTTTGTCAAAATTTTGAAAACCGTTCCGCTTGGTTTTCCTGAATCGGAACGATTCCCCGGATGCCGAAAATGTGTCATAACCCCACAGACCTCTCTTGTCTATCGCGCCCAAGGTAATGTAATCGAAATTGTCGCTTTGATTGACAATAGACAAGAGTAGATTTTGAATCAATGCACTACCCGCGGCGCCAGCAATTTGTACAACACCGGCGTTACGATCCGCGACAAAAGCGTGGATGAAATTAGCCCCCCGATGAGGACATACGCCAGCGGCGAATACAGCGGGTTTTCCTCAATGGCCAGGGGCATCAAACCGCCGATAGCCGTGAGCGAAGTGAGCAGAATCGGTACGAATCGGATCTCCCCGGCTTCCTGAATGGCTTCGTCAATGCCCTTGCCCTCCAGGCGCAACTGGTTGGTGAAATCTACCAGCAGAATCGAGTTTTTTACCTCGATACCCATGAGCGCAATAAGGCCGACCACCACCGTGAACGAAAACGGATAGCCCGTGACCAACAGCGCCAGCACGGCGCCGATAACGCCAAGCGGAATGACCGAGAGCACGATGATGGTGCTGCGGAAGGTTTTAAATTCCAGAATCAGCACAGCCAAAAGGCCGAAAATCGTAATCAAAATGATCGTGCCCATACCCCCGAACGAGCGCTGGCTGGTTTCCACCTCGCCGGCGATGACGTAGCGCGTGCCCTTCGGGAAATCCATCTTTTCGAGGTTTTCCTGAATTTTGGCGTTGATCTTTTGCGCGAAGTAGCCGCTTTTTACAAACGCCGTGATGAGCGTGTACCGGTCGCGGTCGTAGTGCGTGATGACATTGGGGGCGCGTTTGAACTCCAGTGTAGCCACCTGACTGAGCGGCACGGCAGCACCTGTCAAACTGTTTACGTAGATGTTTTTGAATACGTCCAGGTCGGGAAATACGGTGTTTTTAGGCAGCGTAACGCTCAGGTTGTACTCGTCGCCGTCGGGCGTGGAAAAACTGCCCATGTTCAGGCCCGCCACAGCAAGCCGGATTGTGCGGTCAATTTCCACGATGGGAATGCCGAGCGAAGTCGCCTTGTCGCGGTTGATATTGACCTGCAAATCGGTTTTAATGGCTGCGATGGAGTTGTCCACATAAATCGCCCCCTCGATTTCGGAAACCATGTTTTCCACCCGGGCGGCCACGGAACGCAAGGTGTCGAGGTTTTCCCCGAAAACCCGGATCGCCACTGGCGCTTCGATGGGCGGCCCCTGTTCGAAGTTTTTCACGGTGATGACGACCCCGGGCACGTTTTTGAATTTTTCCCGCAGTTCGTCAATCAGCGCCACCTTCACGGGCGGCGGCGTGCGGTCCTGCAATTGCACAATGATCTGGCCGTAGTCGGGGCTTTCGTTGCGCGGGATCACATTGTAGTACATGCGCGGGTTGCCGTGTCCCACGTTTGTGGCGAACGATACGATACGCGCGGGAGCACCGTGACCGGGATATGTCGAGCGGCTTGTTTCCAGTTTTTGATCTTTCGTGGCTGCAAGGTTTACCTGCCGGCTGCGGGTCAGGTTTTTCACCTCGTCGGCCATGTAGCCGGCCAGCACGGAGTCCACCATTTGCATCACCCGGTTCGTGTATTCGAGGTTGGTGCCGGGCGCGGTTTCCACGTCAATGTAAAACATGGGGCGTTCGCTGGCCGGAAACACGGTGAACCCGGCGCGGCCTGCCAGCCCAAGCACGCCCAAAAATATGGCTGCGGAGGCCACCATCGTCCAGCGCGGGTAGCGCAGGCCGAGCGTGAGCAGGCGGGCGTAGGTTTTGGAAATGGCCCACTTCAGGCCGCGCAGGAAAATATTGCCGCGCGGGTCGTGGTGCTCGGCCAGCAGGCGGCTGCCGAGGAACGGTACGATGGTGAGCGACACAAACAGCGACGCCAGCACCGTGGTCACCACCGCCATAGGCAGGCTGCGGATGAAATCGCCGGCGGCTTCGGGCAGGAATACCAACGGCAAAAACGCGAGGATGAGCGTGGCGGTACAGCCCAGCACGGCGAGGCCGATTTGTTTGGTGGCGAGAATAGCCGCTTCTCGTCGGTTGTGGCCTTCGCGCAGCCAGCGCTCGATGTTTTCCACGACGACGATAGAGTCGTCCACCAGTATGCCAAGGGCGATGATGAGGCCTACGATGCTCAACTGGTTGAGCGAGTAGCCCAGCATGTCGAGTGCAAAAAGCCCGATGGCGATGGAGAGTGGAATGGAAATCATCACCACCAGCGAGGCCCGGGTGCCGAGGGGCAGCAGGGTGAGCAGCACCAGCAAGATGGCGATGGCGAAATCTTTTGAAAAACGGCTCAGACGTTTGCTGACCGAGTCTTCCTGGTCGAGCACTTTTTGAAAATCCATGTTTGCCGGCAAGTCTTCCCGGAAGGTTTCGAGCACGGCGTTCACCTGTTGGCCCACCACGGCGATGTTCTGGCCGTTTTTCATGCGAGCCGTCACGAATACGCTGCGCGTGCCGTTGAAGCGGGCGATGTGGCGGGGTTCTTCGTAGGCAAACTCCACCTCGGCGAGGTCTTTCAGGTACACGATTTTTCCGCCGTTGGCAAACACGATGGTGTTGCGCACATCTTCGATGTTTTCGTAGTCGCCGCTGGTTTGCACAAAAAACTGCCGCTCACCCACATGCACGGCGCCGCCGGGAATGGACACGTTTTCGCTCTGCAGAGCGCCCAGTACCCGGCTGACGGGAATGCCCTCGGCAGCCATGCGGGGCAGGTTGAGCGCAATGCGCACCTCGCGTTTGGGGAACCCGAACACGTCGGCGCCCTTGAGGCCGGGGATTTTTTCCAGCATGTCCTCCAGTCGTTCGGACTGTTCGCGCATCTGCTGCCAGGAGGCATTTTCCGACAGGATGGCCGTTTGCAAAATGAGCACGTCGGAAGCCGAAAACCGCTGCACTTCGATGCGGTACAGGTCTTGCGGCAGGTCGGGCCGAAGGGCGTTGATTTCCCGGAGGACTTCTTCGTATTTTTTTTCGGGGTCCTGACCGTGTTTGAACTCCTGGGTCAGCACCATCACACCGTTGGCGGATACGGAGCGCATGCGATCAATATTTTCCAGAGATCCGAGTCGAGCCTCCACCTTGTCGGCGATTTTATCCTCAATTTCAGCCGGGCCTGCGCCGGGATACACGATAATGACCGTGAAGCCGGGCGCCTCGAATTTGGGGTCTTCCGCCCGGGGCATATTCAGCAACGAGCCAATTCCCAAAGCCATGACAGCCAGGAAGACTATGAAGGTAAACTGGCTGTTTTTTACGGAAAATTCAGCGATTTTCATGTTTGCGAAGGTTGGAAATGGTTTAACGGGTTGAGCGGGTTTGACGGGTTGAGCGGGTTAACGGGTTGGAAAGTCAGTGCTTATTCGCCCACGGCTTCAGCCGTGGGAAAAGGGGGGACAGACGTTGGGCAACTACTATTCCTCCACGCGTTTCACCCGCTTTTTCTCCGACAGGTAGGGCGCTCCGGCAGTAATGACTTCGGCTTTTTCTCCAATACTCTGACTCAGCACGGCGAGGTTGCCGTCGAGGAAAGCCACATGCACGGGCACCTTACGCACCTGCTCGCCGTCGGGTTCAAGGGCAAAGACAAACGCCTCGCGGCCCTCGCCTTCGATGATGGCTTCCACCGGAACGGCTTGATACGTGCGTGCCTGTTGCGGGGCGATTTCGACTTCGGCAAACAGCCCGGGAGCGAAGCGTTTGCCTTGCGGTTGTACCCGGATTTCTACAGGATAAAGGCCGTTGGCGGGGTCGGCAGCCGGGGCAAGATCGGAAACACTGCCGGTGAATTTTGTGTCGGGGTGGGCATCCATGCGCACGCCGGCGCGCATGCCGAGGGTGAGCCGCGCCCAGTCGCGGTCGCTCACGCTGACTTTGACCACCCAGTCGTTGTTGCCGGTTTCGAAAAGCACGAACACCGGCATACCGGGGCCGATGATTTCGCCGGTGTTCATCAGTTTTTTGATGATTTTCCCGCTGCGAGTGGCTCGGATTTCAGCGTATTGCTGGTTGAAGCGGGCGATACGCAGGGTTTCCTTCGCCACGTCGCGTCCGGTGGTGGCGTTTTGCAGCAATTCGAGCGTGGCGCTGCTGTCGCGGTACAGGCCTTCCACCCGGGCGAGGTCGCGTTCGGCTTTGAGCAAGGCCTGCTCGGCCTGACTGACAGAGGCGTCAATTTCGGTTTTGTCCAGTGTGGCGAGCAGTTGGCCGGAGCGAACAACATCGCCTTCGTCCACAAGTATGCTCCGGATGACGCCGCCGACTTTGAACGAAAGCCGTTGTTCGCCGGCGCTGGTCAGCATGCCGCTGGCATGCACCGGGAGCGCAAATGTTTTGGTGACGGCTGTGGCCGTCCGCACCGGGATACGTTCGTCTTCAACGGCATTTGCGACGATGGCGGACGGCTCGACGGAGGTTTGTCCGCACCCCCCGAGCAGGCAGTAGAGACCGAAAAGTGCGCTGCCCACGAGCAGTGTTGGGAGGAGGGCATTGAGCGGTATTTTTTTCATAACAGGTTGTGGCAAAATCTTTTTTGTGAAAAATATTGAGATTACATCCCCGCAGATTTCCGCAATTCCGCTTCTTTCACGAGCACTTCCGCCCAGGCCAGCACCGTTTGCAAGCGTGCTGCCGTTACGCGGTTTTGGGCATCCAGAAATTCGATGAGCAGGGCCTGATTCGCGCGGTATTTGTTGTTCACAATCCGGAAAATTTCTTCAGCGGCCGCAAGCCCTTGTCGGGATGTGCTCCAGGCGTTTCGGGCGCTTTCGAGTTCGTTTGAGGCCTGTGTCACCTGTAGAGCAATTTGTTGGCGCACCTCGTCCTGCTGAGCGCGGAGTTTCTCCGTTTCGATACGGGCCTGCTGGACTTTGCTGTTTTTCATGCCACCTCCAAACAGGTCGTAACTCAGGCCGATTTGCGCCAGCGCATACGCCTGGTCGCCGTTGAATTTGTAGCCAAAGCCCTGAAAACCGACCTGCCCGCCGATATACAGGTCGGGCAAAATGCGATTGTCTTCGTTCATCTTCAGGACACTTTCGGCTGCAGCCTGGCCGGCGCTGAGGGCGGCAAGTTCCTGCCTGCCGGCGAGGGCATTTTTGACCAATTCGTTCTTTTCGTACACCGGGACATCCTGCCGGAGCAGCGCGGAGTCTACGACGATGTCGGACTGCAAGTCGCGGTTGATCAGGAAATTAAAGTAAGCCCGAGCGGTGTTTTGGCGACTTTTGAGTTGGAATATTTCTGTTTCGGCTTTGCTGAGTTCGTAGTCGGCGGTAGCCACCACATCACGCGTAGCCACGTTGTTTTTCACCAATGACTCGTTGAAACGGCGCAATTCCAGCAGCACTTCCCGGCTGTTGAGCCAGATTTTTTCGGCCTCCAGGGTTTGCAGGTAGCGCAGGTAGGCCTCGACGATGCGGTAACGCAGTTCGTGTTCATAAGCGGCTTTGGTAGCCACTTTGCTTGTCACCACCTGCTCCTGAATCCGGCGATTATATTTCAGGTCGGAATTGAACAGCGGGTAGGCTACCTTCAGGTAGGTTTCGTGAAAATCGTCGGGCAAAAACTGCTCTGTCCGATTCTCCAAGGTCGGAAAGACATTGGTTTGCAGCAACTGGTTCAGGGTGCCGTACACGGGGTTGAGCAGGTCGCCCAATGGAAGTTCGATCTGGCGCCCGCCGGTGGCGCGGGTGTAGGTGGCGTTGAACTGGACGCTTGGGAAAAACAGGCTTTTTGCCTGCCGGACGGCCTCCATGCTGCGTTGCAGATCGAGCGTTTGTTGCCGGAGCGCGAGGTTGTTGGTTAGCCCTTCGCGAATGTAGTCCTCCAGAACCGGAGAAGACTGGGCTTGAAAAGCTCCGGTCTTCACAAAAGCAAACAGGAAGAGGCAAATGCGGATTGTTCTCATTTCAAAACAGGTATAATTTTCTGAACAGTGTTTAGTTCATGGCACAAAAAGACGGAAGGAAGCAGCGCGAAACAACCGGAAAGTCGTGAGTCGTCAGATTCGGCGTATGACTTGCGGATTTAAACGGCTGGATTGACGTGGTAAAACCAGATTATGCTGCGCCCGGCCTCACAGGTTTTCCGCCATTTTTACAATCATGGCAAATGACTTTTGGGCGAGCTCCTGCCGTTTCTCTTCAGGATACATGCGCATGCGCTCGCGGATGAAGAGTGAAACCAGACCATGGGCATGGCACCACAGCGTGTACGCGATGGTATCGGTGTCGGTGCTTTTGAAGAAGCGCTGGTCCACGCAGGCTTGTACTGTTTCCACGAAGAAGGAATGTGTCGCCAATCCGAGGTGCCAACATTCCTGATTTTCAATGTATTCCATGGGCGACCGGGTGATAAACAACAGGTCGTACAGATCGGGATGTTTCATGCCGAAGTCAATGTACCTGCGACCGAATTCGATCAGCCGTTCCCAGGGATTCTCGATGTTTGCCACCGGGAGCAGGTGGTCGCGTTTTAATGCGGCTGCTTCAAATTGAAGGGCAAAAAAGATCTCGCTTTTGTCCTTGTAGTACAGGTAAATTGTGCCGGGGCTATACTCAATGACCTCGGCGATGTTGCGAATGCTGACCCCGTCGTACCCACGCTCCCGGAACAAGCGTAGTGCTGCATCCAGAATAAGGCGCCGCATCTCTTCCTTTTCCCGTTCTTTTCGTTGGATAATGCCCATGTCTTGTGTGAATGAAAAATGAACGCTGCAAATTTGATGAACACTGTTCATTAATTCCAAATTATAGCTGCAGGTTTTTTTCTCCCTGACTAAAAATAGCGTGTGGGCAAGAAACACGACCGGTGTTTGGAAAATAAAATAACTTTGGAGTGCTTTGCCCCGGTTGTCAGAATGCGCTTCGCCTTTTTGATTCAACTGATTGTACTGACATGCTTGGCTATCAACCGTTTGACGAATTATATGAACGCCTGATTGAACGACCGTCCATCGCATATCGCGCTGCGGTAGGCCCGCCCGTTAACCTCGACCCGGAGGCTTTCGAACAATTTCTGACCAGGCTCAGCCACTTTCGCGAGGACTATCCCAACATGGCGTTTTGGCAGATTATTGACTACAAAACACTGACGATCTCCCACAGTCAGGGCGATCAGGAGTTGTTTGGGCGTAGACTATCCTCGGTAAAAGATTTTTTCCGACAGGTACATCCCGACTATGTACTGCCCTACTTGCGATGGCGCACGGCAGCTTATGACCTGATTCTGAAACAGGATGTGGCTATGAATCCGTTGCAGGCAGTGTTCCGGGCGCCGCTCCCCATGCTGTTGGCAGACGGGCAATATTTCTGGTTTTACATGAATACCACCATCGTTCAGGTGGATAGCGAAGGACGCATCGTGACTAACCTGCAAACATTCTACCGGGAAAGCAAGTGGTCGCCGCGAAACATGCGCCCCCTGGAGGCGCATATTCAGATCCGGAACGTGTCCGACAATGAACTGGATCAGCAACTCAAAGCACGCATGGCGTTGCACCTTCTGGATGAATTCACCGATGCCGAACTGGATATTCTGGCGCTGTATGCTTCCGGCAAAAGTACCGACGACGTTTTGCGTGAAAAAGGCTGGTCGCGCCACACCTTGCACGAGTACAACGCCAACCTGTTGCGCAAGGCTAAGGCCTTGTTCGTGTACGATTTCAAAAATGCCCGTGACTTTGCGGAGTATTGCTACGAAAAAGGTTTTGTACGCCTGAAGAGTTGACCGCCGACCTCACCCCTACATGGGGGTTTGCTGCGCTGAAACCGGCGGATACCTTTGCCGGCGATTTTTATCAAGTACACGCTCTTATTTCGTTTTCAAATTGATCGGGCTGCTCGTTCTGTGCTTACAGGGCGGGCAGTTTTTTTATGCTCACCGTTCAGGCACGATCATTCGTTTGGTTCGTGTTTCCTTCCCGGTTTCAAGGGTATAGAAAAATACCCCGGTGGCTCCACCGAATTGTTCCCGATGGAGCGGTATGCTGTGCAAACCCGTTCTGAAATACCCGGATTTTTCAAAAACCAATCGCCCGTCCGGGGCATTTACCCGAAGCGTTGCCGTGCCGGACTCCGGCAGGAAAAACCTGATTTGGGTGGAATTACTGACCGGGTTGGGGCGGTTTTGGTACAATTCCAGGCCTGCTGTCGGACTGTAGACGTAGTCCCCATCCTCAACATGTAGCACAAGATCGGCAATTCGATAGCCGGTTTCTGATGCCAAATAGGCTTCCGGCACGGCTATCTGGCGGGAAAGGTGTATCTGATCGCTCAAACGCCCGCTTCGATCGGCCCTCAGCCGCAGCACAAATGCAGGTGTGCCGGCGCCTGTCCAACTGACCGTGAGCAGCCCGTCTTCCGGGAAAACGGCAAAATGTTCCCCCCCCATTCCCGGGCCGGGCAGGACATCCAGCACATCCATGCCAACAAGCGCCAACGTCAACTGAAAACCGGCAACCGGTTCAGGGAATGCAAGCCGGACATCCACCGTATCACCGGCATGTACAACCCTGTCGGGGATGGTGAGCCGGATCGGCGCAGCATCCCGCGATACCGGAGTAGCAGCCATGACGCCAGGCGAAGCATTCCCGTTTACATCACCCACTTTCACAGCGATGAAATCGTGAACCGGCGGGTTTTGAGGCGTGTGATTAAGACCGGTTATCGTTTCCGGAAAAACCGTTTGCAAGGGGTTCTCGGGCTGCGGAAAAACAAAACCGGCATCTACGAACCGCCACGACGTGTTGTTGGGAAGTTTGGAATACACCCCGAGGATAAGTTTGCGCAGTTCCACAATGTCGAATGTCGTGATGGAACGGCTCTTGTTGGCATCGGCAGCAATTATTTTGAAGGGACTGTCCAGCGTGTCCTGACCGAGAATATGCTTGTTAATCAGCAGCATGTCCAGCGTGGAAACGCCGTTCAACGGCGCTACATCCAGTTCGGGCGCCAGTGTGTACGAACCGCCGGAAGGCGCCTGAGTGCTGTAATCGCCGTTTGCATCGGTCACGCTGGTCTGCGTCCAGTCCGGCACTCCCGCCAGCACGCGGTTCAGGCGTACGTTTACGGCTTCCACCCCGGCTCCTGCCTCGGTTTGTATGTTACCGCTGATCGGTACCATGTCTGCTCCGCAAATACCTGCGGCATTTTGCACTGAAAACGTATACTCGCAGGTGGTTTCGTTTCCGCACGCATCGTCGGCGAGCCAGCGGATACGGTGTGTCCCGTAAGGCAACTGGGGTAGGACGAAACTGCCGGGGTTATCTACATTCCGCCAACGCACACAGGCTGTTTGGTTCCTGCCGCTGGTAGATGTTTGTATGGCAAAACCGTACTTCTGGTTGCCGGGTACCGAACGAAAGTCAAACTGGCGAGCTGTGCCATTCCCGGAGGTATTGCCGTAGTACACGGTGTTTGCCACAAATGCATGGCTGCTCGACACGGATGTTTCCTGTGTGCCATTGTTGTCAAGGTCTAAATACAGGATATACCTGATGTTCAAGTCCGATCCGCTACACAGGTCGGTAGCAGTCAAACACAGATCAACCGCTCCCTCGCACATATCTTTCTGGCCGCTTACCGGGTCTGACCAGTAAAGGGCGTTCCAAAAGTTGGGGTCATTGTCGCTTGCATCTTCGAGGTTAAGCGGCGCAATCGGGCAGTTCAATGCCACCGGCTTCTTTACGTCTATGACTTTGATGATTTGCTTGTAAGTGTACCCGTTGGCGTCGGCGCTCCAGAATGTGCTGAAATTTGTAGGCGTAGCGCCCGGATTGATCGCTACCGTAGTAGGCGCCCAGGGCGTCATGGCGTTCGGGGCCGATACCACAGGTCCCGGCAGGTTGTTGGGGTGGTTGGTGATGGGGTTCGGGTTGGGGTTCGGAATCGTAACTAGCGCCAGATTGGGGTTGTAAGTGCAGGAGTTGTACACCGTCCACTGCCGCTCAATCCTGTAACAGGCATCAGGTACTACAGTGAAAAGTTCGTCGGTGTACGTCACAACAATATGCTCGCAACCGCCAAGCCCGATCCACTGCGGACCTTCGCCAAACGAGCCTGTGCTGTCGCATTCGGTGATGATTTTATCGTCGGGGAATCGGACGTAGTAGTCATACGGTTCAGGATTCACCGTAATTATTTGGCTGCACGTCCGGCTTTGCCCGCTTGCCGTGTCGAATGCGCGAAAATACCGGATCAGCGTTCCGCTCCGGCATAAGCTGTCGAACTGGGCATAATCACCCACTTCCTGCGTGGAATCAGCCACACAGGAACTTGAAAACGAGCCGTATTCCGACAAGTCCGGCAGGAATGCATCGCAGGTTGTGGTCACATCCGGTGGGGCGGCGCAACCCAGTCCGAACGTATCGGCCACTACCACCTGAAGCAAACATTCGGAATACTGCCCCAGGCCAAAACCATCCTGCGTTTCACCGGCAGGATTGGCGACATCGTACACCCGCAGAATGGCTGCAATCGTGTCGCCTTCCTCGGCACAGCAAGCCACCAAGACATCGTTGAGGAGCGTGTCGCCGGGCATGCATCCGCCGGAAGTAACGCGGCGAATTTTAAAGGTCAGGTCGTTGCAGGCGTCCGAGGAGCCATTGTCGGCCTCGGCTGCGGCCAACACCGCCAGCCCGTCGGCCCCGAAATACACCGTCGGCACGCTGTCGCATACGGCTATGGGCGGAATACTGTCCCAAACTTCTACCAAAAAACTGCAGGATGTAACGTTGCCGCAAGCATCGGAGATGGCGTAGAGCATTTCGGTGACGCCGGTGGGAAAGTTGGGAATCGTGTCGAATACAGCCAGCGTGTCGAAAGCCATCGGATCATTGCCCGAATGATTTTTCAGGACGCCCGACCTGGTTTTGATAAGAGCACCCTCGTTCCAGAACGCCGTAGCCTCCGTCACCGGCGAGCAGTCATCCAGCGCAGACACATCCGGCAGGCGCACCGGCACCCGGCAGGTACTGTCGGCTCGAATCAGGAACAATTGATTCGCCGGGCACTGAACGACCGGTGCGGAGGTATCCAGCACCACGATGATCTGAATCATCTTAATCGGATTCCCCGGACCGCTGGGCAGGCAGGCGTCGCGCACTTCCCATTCCCGCGCAATTCGCCGGGAGCCGCCGCAGGTTTTCGCCTGCAAATCCTCGTAAAATGCGTCAATTTCACAAGCCGGAGCCGTCAGCAGGCTGTACCGGCGTCCGCCTACGGCTACATACGGACTTCCCGTCCGCGAGGGGGGGATACTGGCGTCGGCACAATACACGGTATCTCTTTCCGGAAACTCAACGAAATCCAGTGACCGGACGCGGTTGATTGTTTGCAGACAGGTTGCGGAATTCCCCGAAATATCGCGTGCTATCCAGGTGCGCCTGATACGGGCCGTCACGCCGTCGGGGGCGCCGCAAGCCAGATTTTCGCCGACATCGGAAAACGTGAGGGTACTTGCCCCCGGACAATTATCCGGCACCGTCGGCATTGCCGATAAAAACCCAAGACTGTCTTTCAAAAAAGCGGGTGTCAGGTGCTCCGTCGGTACTGCGCACGGAATGTTCAGTGTGGAGCAGGCGGGCGCCGGACGCAGGGTATCCCGCAGCGTAATGTTACCCCAACAATAATTTCCATTGACGATGTTCGTGACGCGGAACTGGTAGGTTTTTCCCAAATCGTTTGAGCCGAATACAGCCGGGTTCCAGGGGCCGTTGCCAAACGGAACCGTGAAATCTACCTCGATCTTGTACGCATCCAAGCAACCAAACGGCGGCTCAAGCACCTCGGTGGCCAATACGGTTCGCATACAGTTGGCATCCAGAAACTGCACTACTTCGTCGTTGCACTGGACTGCTGACGGCGGGTTGGACACCACCCGCACGGTGAAGGAACAGGTGGCGGTATTGCCCGCCGCATCCACGGCGATAAACAGGTTGGTGGTGAGGCCGGCCGGGAATTTGGCTCCCGAGGCCAACCCGGACACCTTGGCTACGATCACCCCCGGCGTGTTGTCCGTAGCCGTCACCGTGTAGTGGAAAACGGTGTCGCAGCCGGTCGGCCCGAGCGTCAGCGTAATATCGGGCGGGCAGGTTATGGACGGCGGAATGGTGTCCATTGCCGGAACAGGGCTTTCGGAGGGATGTACCAAATGAGTTGCAGGATTAGCATTGACGATAGTGGTTCCCAAAAGGAACAGGATTGTAAACCTGGACATGAGGCGGGATCGGATTTGTGAGAAATTTTGATGCGGTGCAAATTTGCCGACGATCCTGTTCTAATCCAAGCGCCCGGACGACACTAATAGCGTTTTACCGATTCGATAATATACAGCGGCCGGTTCTTGATTTCGCTGTAAATATTGGACAGGTAGATGGACATGACGTACAAGTTCAGGCAGGTGATGGCGAAAAACACCGAGATCATCACAACGAGGTACGCCCAGCCGGATACCGTCTGGTGGTATCCGCCGAAAATGTCGTAGTTGGTCAACCGCACTTTTACCGCATTGAAAATAGCCGCGCCCGCCACGAGGCATGACAGCACAAATATCCACCAGAGCAGGCTGCGAAGAAAGGTGGTGAACGATGTGATCGCGATCAGCGAAGTGCGGAACTGCTCGTTGAACGACATTCCCGGCTCCGGCCAAAGAACTTGTTCTACGTTCAGCGCTGTCGTTTTGTAGCCGACCAGCGCATAAATTGCCTTTAGGTAGTGGCTGTTTTCGCGCAATCGCAGCAACGAATTGAGCGCCCGGCGGCTGATGAGGCGGGAATGGTGCGCGCGGGGGTCAATGCGCAGGTGGGAATACCTGTGCAGGATGCCGTAAAAGAGTGTATAAAGTTGGCGGTACGGCCATGACAGGCGACGTTCGGGCGCACGCAAATACACGATATCGAAGCCCGACTGGCTTTTTTCCCACATCTGCACCACGAGTTCGGGCGTCCCGACAAAATCGAATTCAAAAATCACGGCGTAATCACCGTTGGCGCGATCAAGGCCGGCCAGGAGGGCATTATCCCGGCTTACCGGTACACTCAGGTTGATCAAAAACACATTTTTGCGCAGTTCCTCCGGCAAGGGTTGAATCACCGCGTCAATGCCGGCCAGGTCGCAGGAGTTATTCACCAGCACAAACTCGTAGTCGCTGAAATTCCGGTTCAGTTCGCCAAACAAGCCGGTAAGCCATTGGCCCAAATCGCGGATTTGCCGGTTGGTTTGAAGCACCCCGACAATGGAAATAAAGGAGTGATGCACGTTTTGATTCATTGCCATTCAAAATCGGACGACTTGGGCGCCGCCTCGAACATTTCCCGGATCGAATCGGGCGGGATGGTGAGTTTTCGCCGGTTGGTGTCTATCCAGGCGCCGTCCACGTTGATGGTGGCGCAAAGGGTGCCGTCGGTGCGGGTGATTTCGTGCCGGAAGGAAAAACGGGAGCCATCGCGCCGCAGCCGGCTGACCAGCAGGTTGATCCACAGGTCGTCGCCGTAGCGCATTTCCTGCCGAAATATGGCTTCTTCCCGGAAAAGGATGGGGCCGAAATGATGGGTGTCCATCATTTCGTACGTCACGCCATAAGCCGACAGGAACGCCACGCGGGCAGATGCGCCAAGGTCGTAGTAAACCGAGTGACGCACGTGCCCGTTGGGGTCCATGTCGGCCCAGCGCAACAAAACAGGTTGTCTGAAAACGTTCATTACTTCTTACTTACGGTTGTGTCCGCGCCAGTTCAATCATCGTACTGAGTTCTTCCACAAGGGCATCGTTGTCGCCCGAGTACCCGACGCTTTTGAAACGGATTTTGCCACCGGCGTCAAGGATAAACTTGGTAGGGATGCCGCTCACGCCGAACGACGCCACCACGGTGTCTTCGGTGTCCATCAGCACGTTGAACGTGTAGTTTTTGCCCTTGATAAAATCGGTAGCGTTTTTGAGTTTATCGCCCGGCCGCTCCCAGGTATCCACGAATACAAACGCTACATTCGGGTCGTTTTTAAACTTGTCCACAGCCGTTTGCATGCCCGGGAACGACGCCTTGCAGGGGCCGCACCAGGTAGCCCAAAAATCCACTACCACCACTTTGCCTTTCAGGCTTTGCAGGCTGACCTCCTGCCCGTCGAGGTTTTTCAGTTGAAAACCGGGCGCCGGCTGGTCGAGCATTTTGGCGGCAAGTTCGTTTTTCATATTCTCTTTGGCAATCTTCTCCAGACCGGCCAGATAGGCGTCGGTGCCGGCAGACGATTTGTCCTCCGACGTGTACAGGCGCCGGAACTGTTCCTTCATTTTAGGCGATGCTTTACCGTGGAGGATGAATCCTTCGAGGCGATAGCGCAGGTCGGGGGCTTTGGTGTTTTCGAGAAACATGGTGTAGCGTTCGTTCATTTCCGCTTCTTTGCCTTCTGTAAATTCCACGGCCTGCGCCTGGTACTTGAGCGCAGTCTGCGGGTCGCCGTTTTTATCCAGAATGAACGCGTAGGTGTCGGCGTATTGGGCAAATGTGGATTTCCGGTTGTTCTCCCAGGCTTTCTGGGAGAGATATGCCGGCTTGGGCGACTTCGGCTGCGCCATTTCAGCCTGCGCCCAGGCGGTGGCTTCGGCAGCCATAAGGCGCGCCTGTTCCATGTTTTCCCCCTTTTCGGCAAAGTTCCAGGCGGTGTTGTTGTACAGGCTGGCTTTGGCGGCGGGGTTCATTTTTTCGGCTGCCTTTTTCAGTGCATCCCAGTTTTTTTGCTCAACGGCCTTATTGCCAAGCATGGCGTAGAGTTCGGCTGCTTCGTCTTTTTCTTCGGTCGTGGCGGGCGGAAAATCCTTTAGATAATCTTCGATAATTTTTTCCATCTGGGCCATATCCGTGGCGCTGCGCATGGCCTGGCGGCGCTGCTGGCGGGCAAATGTGCCTTTGGGAAAATCTTTGGTGATGGTCTCGCGCAGTTGTTTGGCTTGGTCGGTAGCAGCCAGCCGGTCGAGCAGGCGCGCCACGGCCACGCGGTCTTTTTCGGGCAAGCCTGCAGCAGCCGCCTCGTTGAGCACGGCAAGCGCTTCGGTTTTGCCGTCGTCGCCGCGTTTTACGCCCATGATGCAGTTGGCGTACGACACGCAGTACTGCTTTTTCAGGGCCGGATTGGCGGCAAATGCGCGGTTGTACAGGTCGAGCGCCACGGTGGCCTTGCGGTCGAGTTCGAACAAACTGCCCCAGTCGCGGTACACCAATGCATGGGCGGCCATGCTCTGCGGGAGCACCTTGCCGGCGGCATCGTGCAGGTACACGAAATACCCCTCGCCCTTGTTGTTGTCCCAGCGTTCGCCGGCCTGAAATGCCAGCGTGGCTACCTGCGCGTTGGCGCTCAGGGTAAATTGTCCGGTGATTTTGCCGCCGCCGACGTTCAGCATGACCTCGCGGGTCTGCGGCTGGTCGGCCACATATTCCAGCACCATCACTTCCACGGCTTCGGTTGCTTTGCCCAGCGGACCGCCGGCAAGGTCGTATTCGAACTGAATCGTAGCGCCTGCTTTGGGTTTTTCCGGCGTGATTTTCAGGGAAGAAACCTGTGCAGCCAGCAGGGACACCGATGCCAGGAAGGTGGTCAGAGCGAGTATTTTTTTCATGGTAAAAAATTGTAGGTGAGCAGTTAAAACCGGTTTCAAAAACGTGGGCAAACAACGCGCGACTTGCGTTCTGCCGGATGGAAATACGTGAGCGAAAGTTCAAAGGCGCCTCGGGAATTGTTGGCTACGGCCAGCGAGGAAACGGTGATATCGTAACTGACGCCCAACATCCAGCGCTCCAGTTCGAGCATAGCCACCACGGAAACGGCGTCGAGTTGTACGCCGCTGTCGAGCCGGTTCCCGAGGCGCGTCCATGCGCCGAGGCGCAGGGCCAGTTCGTTGCGGTCGTTGTTGGAATAGCGGAGATTCATCCCCAGATCGGCTTCAAAAGCCGGGCCTTGTTGCATGACCAGCACACCCGGCATCAGGCCGAAATTTTCGTTCATGGGCAACAATCCGCCCGTGTGCAGCGAAAGTCGGGAGTAAAGTTGTTCCGAATTGTCTTCCACCAGCGTGACTACCGGCTGGTTGAGGTGGTGCAGTGCCGCCCCTGCCGACCAATAGCCGCCCTCGCTGCCGAAGAGGGTGTACCACAGGATTCCGGCATTGAAATCCATGTACACATCCGTGTTGGCGCCGGCATTCGGCTCGCCGTTTCCGGCGCTGAAATCGGGCGCTTCGGTGGTCGGGTCGAACTGGCGGCTGAACCACAATCGGCCCCAGTCTATGCTGTTTTGCCCGAAACCCAATTGCGCGCCCAGACTCACGAAATGGCTGGCGCGGCGCGGGCCGCCGGCGAGTTGTTTGATAAACGAACCGCCTAGTTGCGCCTTGTTTTGGGAAAACCGCGAAGTGCCCGCTTCGTCGTGCATCAGGCCGAGACCGAGCGCGAAAAAGTCGTTTCGGCTGACGCCAAGGCGCACATCGGCGGCGGCGGCGTAGGTGCGGAAAGGCACATCAGGCAGGATGCTGCTCCACTGGTCACGGTAGTTGGCCGCGACCCGCCAGCGGCCCTCAAACGCGCCGGTCATCGCCGGATTCAGGTTCCAGGGCGACGCGAAATACTGCGTGAAACGCGGATCCTGCGCATTGGCGCCGGTTGTGGCGAACAGAAACAACAGGGCAACATTGGCCCCAAAAATCAGGGTAGATATCTTCATAGCGTGTGATTGCCTCGAATGAACGGCCAAATGTAGCAATTATCGAATTAGTGTGGTGTTCCCTTGTGCCGACTGCCGAAAACCGTCTATGTATTCCACTTCGGCATACCAAACGTAAACCCCAGCCTGGCAGTTTTCCCCTCGAAACGTGCCGTTCCAGCCGCGCTGCGTATCGTTTACCGGGAAATCCAAATCCTCGTAAACCAGTTCGCCCCAGCGGTCGTACACCCGAAAAACCTGCACCCGGCTGATTTGAGCGCCCTTTCCGTGTACCACCAGCAGGTCGTTGTTCCCGTCGCCGTTGGGACTGAAACCCGTCGGCACAAACACCCCTCGCGGTTTTTCCACTTTCACCTGCACGGTCGCGCTGCCGGTACAGCCGTTGGTGTCGGCTACCAAAACGGTGTAGGCATTGCTATACAGCGGGTACACCCAAATGTTGGCGCAGTCGGGCGGGTCTGCACAGACGATGCTGTCGGGTTGTGCAGCCTGCCAGGTGTACGTTTCCAGTCCGGAGGTATTGGTGGCATCGGCAGTCAGAAGGAGGCTGTCGCCCAGAGAAATCGTGATATCCGGGTCGGTCAGCACCTCAATGGCCGGGGGCTGGCTCAGGGTAAACGTGGTTGTTGTGATGCAGCCAAGGCCATCCTGCACGTAGGCAGTATAGGTGGCTGCGGGCAAGTTTGTGAAAAATCCCGAGCCGCCGAACGTTTGCCCGTTAAGGCTGAACCGGTACGGTCCTGTGCCGCCGGATACGGATATGCTCGCCGAGCCGTTTCGTTGGCCGAAACACGCGGGGTTCCGGATTTCAGCGGAAAGCACCGGCGAATTTGGCTGGCTAAGCGCTACGCTGTCGGCAGCAGTGCAGCCGTTATTGTCGGTCACGGTCACTGCGTACAGGCCCGGCCCGAGACCGGAAATACTACTGCTTGTGGCGCCGGTATTCCAGGTCACAGTGTAGCCGGGCACACCGCCTTGCGGACTTGCCAGTGCCACGCCGTTGCTGTCGTTGTTGCACACAATTGCCTGAAAACTCAGTCCGACGAGCAGTTCCGGTGGTTCGCTGATGGTCGTTGTGGCAGTTCCGGTACAGCCCAGGGTGCTGGTGGCAGTTACCGTGTAGGTGCCGGCGGGCAGGTTGTTCAGCGTTTGACCAAGGGAGCCGTTGTTCCAGCGGTATTGCGCGATGGGCTGCGGACTTTGTACGGAAACAACCCGTACGCCGCCGTTTTCCAGCCCGAAACAGGTGATGTCCGTGGCCTGCACCACAGGCAAAACAGGCGGTGCATCATCAAGTTCGTAGGAAAAAACAGCACTGCAGCCGGTCTGGTCCGTCACGGTGAGTACGTACGTCTGGTTCCCGGCCAGCCCGTTCACATAAAGCGTATCGCCGGTACCGGGAATGTTCCAGAAAAACGAGTAGTTGTCGAACGATGCGTTTCCAGCGCCACCCGTCACCTGGTTTACCGCCGCCTGTCCGTCGGCCACACCGTTGCAACTGGGGAGAATGAACGCCACATTTACCCGTATGCTGTCCCACTCGGCAATGGCCACTGTTTGCGTGCCGGTGCAGCCTTTGGCATCCGATGCCGTGACCGTGTACGTGCCGACACCAAGCGCGGCAGGCATGGGGCCGGAGAAGTTGTTGCTCCAGGAAAACGTGTACGGTACGCCGTTGCCGCCGGTGGCCGTGGCTTCGGCAGCGCCGTCGCTTGAACCGATGCAGGATTGCCGGGTTTGCAGGGCAATGACCTGTATCGGCCCGGACGGTTGAGAAACTTCGGCGGGCATGGCCACTGCGGTGCAGCCGTTGGTATCGGTGACAGTCAGCGAATATGTGCCTGCCGGAAGGTTGGACAAATCGGGTGTACTCGCCGGAATGCTCCAATTGTACTGGTAAGCGGGCGTGCCGCCGGAAGTGACGGATTGAACGGCGCCGTCGTTTCCACCAAAACAACTTACGGCTTTGGCGGTAAGCGCAACCGTCAGCATCGGCGGCTGCACCACCGTGGCCGATGCCGTGGAGCTGCACCCGTTTGCATCCGAGACGGTGACGGTGTAAATGCCGGCAGCAAGATTGGAAGCAACGGGTCCCGGCTGCACATTCGGGTCGCTCCACTGGTACGTCAGGGTGCCGGTGCCGCCTTGTGCCACTACAGAAATGAATCCGTTGGTACCTCCAAAACACGCCACCGGCGCCGGGACAATGCTGTCAATCTGCACGGCATCGGGGCAAGGCAGGGTTTCGGAGCCGACCGCCGTACAGCCCATTGCGTCGGAAAGCGTGACGGTGTAGGCGCCACAACCCAGATTCATCAGGTCGCTGCCGGGGACTCCGGTGTTCCATTGAAAATCGTAAGGCAAGACGCCGCCGGCCCCTGAAGCGCTCAGGCTGCCGTTTTGGTTGCCGGCGCAGGTGGGGCCGGAGGCGGAAAACTGAATACTCAGCGGAATTGCGGCAATAATTGTGGCAGCGGCTGTTCTCGTGCAGCCGTTGGCGTCGGACACGGTAACCAAGTAACCGCCGGGGCAAAGGTTTTGCGGTGCGGTTTCGTTTGGCGGCAGGTTGGGTATGTTCCAGGAAATGGAATACGATGGCGTGCCGCCCGACACGGCAAGAGTCAGTTGCCCGTCGCAGGCGCCGGCGCAGGTTTCGTTTTGTCCAACGGTAATTTGAGCGAGCAATTCGGTTGGTTCGCTCAGTACGGTGCTGCCGGTCAGGGTACAGCCGTTGTGGTCGGTCACGGTGACGGTATGTGTGCCTGCTCCCAGCCCCGTGGCCGTTTGGGTATTTTGGCTATTGGTCCACAGAAACGAATAGGCCGGAACTCCGCCTCGGGTGAAAACCCTGGCCGTGCCGTTGGCGCCGCCAAAACAGGCAATCGGCGTGGTGCTGATGCTGTCGAGTACCATCCGGGTCGGCTGCAAGACCTGCACCAAGGTCACGGCCTGGCAGCCGATAGCGTCGGTGACGGTTACGGAGTGAAAACCCGCCTTGAGGCTGTCGGCAGTGGTGCTGGTATCGCCATTGCCCCATTTGTAGGTATAAGGCGGGATGGCGCCGGAGGCAAAAACGGTGGCGCGCCCGTCCATCCCACCGAAGCAGCGCACGGAATCTTGCGAAGAAACGAAGTCAAACTTTGGTGGTTCGCCAATGGTGTCCTGCGCCACGGCGGTGCAGCCGTTGGCGTCCGTCACCGTGACGGCGTAACAGCCGGCGAACAAGTCAATGGCAAGCGGGCCATTCATCGTCATGCCTCCCTGGCAACGCCGCCAGGCGTAGGTGATCGCGCCGGTACCGCCGGTGGCGAGCGCCTGAATGGCGCCGCTGTTGTCGGCAAAACATTCGGCATCGGTTACGGTAATCTGAATCGCAATCGGCAGCGGTTCGGTAATGGTGAACGCCACGGTATCGCGGCATCCTGCGGCATCGTGTGCCGCAACCTGGTAGTTTCCTGCCGGGAAAAAATTGGTAAAATTACCGTTGGCGAATGGAGCCGGGTTGCCCGTCACGAAAAACTGAACGGCTCCGATTGCGCCGGTTGTCGCAATCACCGCCGAACCGGTGGCCGTGCCGGGGCAAATTGCCGGGGTCAGCGAAACGACCGAGGCGTCCAGTGTGCATTCAACGTAGGTTTTATTGGTGGTAATGCTCTCCACGCTGCAACCAGGGTTTGCAGGGATTGGCCGAATTTCGATCACCACCAGATCGCCGGGCGCCAGGCCGCTTACCGAGTGGGTTTGGGCGCCACCGGCAGGTTGCCAGGCGCCGCCGTTCACACTGACTTCAAACCCGTTGCTGCCCGGCACGGCGTCCCAGGCCCAGGTCATGGTGCCGCCGCTCATGCCGGTCACCTGCACATTCGTGGGAGCAGGGATCACGCACGGTGCGGCGCAGGAGATGCCTGCCGACCAACCGGCTGTCGTGCCGAAAGCATTGGATACAAACGTGAGCGTCAGGCAACCGCCGGTGTTTGCTGCGGAAGCCTGTACTTGAAACGGCAGACCGGGAGACACATCGCCGAAGCAAAGTAGCAAGGGTGCGAGTACATTGGAGCCGTCAAGGATGCAAAGTGTGTCGCCGGGAGCGAGCAGGAGGCTGTCGAACTGGAGCAAAATATGCGTGCCGCCCATGCCGTCGGGACAAATGGTGGTATGGAGGTTCTGATTGTCGGCATAGTTGCCGGCACTGCCGCCAATGTCGAAAAAAGTGCCGCTACAGGAGGCTATTGGCGCTCCGGTCATGGTGTACGTTTGGCCGAGGACTGCCGTAGTACACAAGAGGAAAAGGGCCGGCAGAAGCGGTTTGTTTGACATAGTACGGGGGATGAACGGGCGAATCGGTTGCAAAACAATGCAAAATGCCGGACACACGCGAACAAGTTTTCGCTGCCTCCGGCATTTTGTATCAAAGAACCAATTGTGGTTCGGAAAGGGTGTTCCGGCTATTGTTTTTTAGGCGCCGTTTGGAGACCGGTACCGGTGCTCGAAGGAGGCGTAGTTCCGGAAGGCGACAAAGTCCCCCCGGGGGCGGTGCTGCCCGAAGTAGCCCCGCCGGATGTGGCGCCGTTGCCGGCAGCCGGAGAGGTGCTCATGCCTTGTGCGGCGCTTTGCATACGCGCGGCACTGCCGGCGACAACATCGGGTAAAGCCGGCGCCGGCATGGCTGCCGATGCGGTTTTTTCCGCTTCCGGAGCGGCATCCCAGGCGGCCATTACCTGACCAAACCCTTTTTCCGCTTCTTCGATCATGGTATTCATACGATCAATTCGCGACTGGTAGCCGTCAAAATTGGTGAGAATACCGGTAATTTCCTGGTTGATGGAATCCTTTTTTGCTTTGCCGTCGGTGTACTCGTCCAGCAGCGTTTGTGCCCGTGCCGCCATTTCATCCTGCGCAGCGATCATGGAGCTATAGGCTTGTTGCAACATAGCTACGCGAGTATACAAGTCAATAAAACCAAACTTGGGGTTGTTTTTTACCCCATCCGGGGCTTTGCTCATCTTTTCAAATAAGGCATTACTTGCCTGCAGGCTGGACTCAAACGCCGTTTTGTTCTCCTGAGCCTTGTTCAGGCCGGTCTGAATTTGCTCTACGAAGGCGTTGTCAATTCGGTTGCAGGCGATCAAAAGGATCAATACTGCAGAAAAAAGGGGAAATCTGACGTGTTTCATAAATCGTGCTGTTGTGTTTGGTAAACCATGTTTGAAAAATCGGCGCAAAGTTAGACCATTCCAAGTATTTCGCGGAAGGGTGTATACCTTTGCCGCTTTCAAGGTTTGAAGGTTTCTGGTTGGAAGGTTTCTGGTTGTTTTGGGAATTTAAAGCAACCTTCCAACGAGAAACCCTCCAACCTTCCAACCAGAAACCTTTTCTTATGGCGCAACAAATACACGGTGCAAAAAAATATATCAATGTGTTCCTCGGCTTGGGGAGCAACGTGGGCGACCGCATCGCCAACATCCGCATGGCATACGATCTCATCCACCGCACCATCGGCAAGGTGGCTAAATTCAGCCATTTATACGAGACCGAACCCTGGGGCAACAAAGAGCAGGAGCCGTTTATCAATCAGGTCATCATGATCAATACGACGTTGGACCCGCGCGAACTGCTGGAGGCCATCACCAAGGTGGAACGCCAGATGGGCCGCGTCAAAAAGGAAAAGTGGGGGCCGCGTATCATTGACGTGGACATCCTGTTTTACGGCAAACGCATCATCCGCGACAAAGGCCTGGATATCCCGCACCCCGAACTCCACAAGCGCGCTTTTGTACTGGCGCCCCTGCTCGAAATCGCCCCCGATCTCGAACATCCGCTGCTCAAAAAAGCCATAGACGAACTCTACATGGCCTGCGACGACCAATCCGAAGTCGTCATGCTCGGCTAACTCAAAACCCCAAACTCAAAACTCAAAACTGTTTCATGCCACCATACCAGTTCATCGCCATCGAAGGCAACATCGGCGCCGGTAAAACGACGCTGTGCCGCCTTCTGGCCGAACGGTACGGGTGCGCTCTGGTGTTGGAACAGTTTACCGACAATCCGTTTTTGCCGTTTTTTTATGAGCAACCGGACCGCTACGCTTTTCCGGTCGAACTGTTTTTCATGACCGAACGGCACAAGCAGTTGCTGGAGCATTTTGCCGGCCCCGACTTGTTCCAGTCCACCACAGTAGCCGACTATTTTTTTCTAAAAACCCTGCTTTTTGCCAAAAACAACCTGAACGAAGAAGAATTCAGGCTATTCCAGCGCCTGTTTTCCGTGCTGAACGCCACCTTCCCAAAGCCCGACCTCCTGCTGTACCTGCACCGCCCGGTTCCGGTTTTGCAAAACCAGATACGCAAACGCGGGCGCGATATGGAACGACTTATTTCGGACGATTACCTCGAAGAACTCCAGCAGGCCTACCTCGATTTTTTTAAACAGGAAACCGAAATCCCGATCGTGGTGCTTGATCTGCAAGACGCCGATTTTGTGCGGCAGGAATCTGTACTGGAATCTATTACCACCCTGCTGAAACAAACCTATCGGCCCGGGCTGCAATATATCTCGCTTGCCCACGGCTGAAGCCGTGGGCTGAGAATGTTGAAGCCGTGGGCTGAAAATCCAGTCAAATCAATCGAATCAATCGAACCAACACTCCGCATGGACAATAAAATCACACTTCTCCAGCAAAAACTTGCCGAAGCCAAACTCGGCGGCGGCGAAGCCCGCATTGAATCCCAGCACAAAAAGGGCAAACTCACGGCCCGTGAGCGCATCCACTTCCTGCTCGATGAAGGCTCTTTCGAGGAAATCGGCGCCTTGGTGACGCATCGAACCACCGATTTCGGCATGGCCGACCAGATTTTTATGGGCGACGGTGTGGTCACCGGCTACGGCACCGTCGGCGGGCGTTTGGTGTACGTTTTTGCCCAGGATTTCACGGTGTTCGGCGGTTCGCTTTCCGAAACCCACGCAGAAAAAATTTGCAAGATCATGGACCTGGCCGTGAAAAACGGCGCTCCGGTCATCGGTCTGAACGACTCCGGCGGCGCCCGAATCCAGGAAGGGGTAAACTCGCTGGGTGGCTACGCCGATATTTTTTACCGGAATGTGCTCTCCAGCGGGGTGGTACCCCAAATTTCGGCTATCATGGGCCCCTGCGCCGGTGGAGCGGTGTACAGCCCCGCCATGACGGATTTCATTGTCATGGTGGATGGCTCCTCGTACATGTTCGTGACCGGCCCGAACGTGGTCAAAACCGTGACCAACGAAGAAGTGACCAGCGAACAACTTGGAGGCGCCGGCACCCACGCCTCCAAATCGGGCGTGACGCACCTCGTAGCTGCCAACGACGTGGATTGTATCGAAAAACTCAAGCGCCTGCTGAGTTATATCCCCCAAAACTGCGAAGACCGCGTGCCGGTACTGCCGTACACCATCGGGGAAGAGTACCGCGAACAATTGGACCGCATCGTACCCGAAAATGCCAACCACCCCTACGACATCAAGGAGGTAATTGCAGGTATCGTGGACGAAGACTCGTTTTTTGAAATCCACGAAAACTACGCGGAAAACATCGTGGTGGGGTTCGCCCGTCTGGCCGGGCGCAGCATCGGCATTGTGGCCAACCAGCCAATGAGCCTGGCCGGCGTGCTGGACGTGAATTCGTCCAAAAAAGGCGCGCGTTTCGTGCGCTTTTGTGACTGTTTCAACATTCCGCTGTTAGTGCTGGAAGACGTGCCCGGCTTCCTGCCCGGCACCGATCAGGAGTGGAACGCCATCATCACCAACGGCGCCAAGTTGTTGTACGCTTTTTCGGAAGCCACGGTGCCGCGCGTGACGGTCATTACCCGCAAAGCCTACGGCGGTGCTTACGACGTGATGAATTCCAAACACATCGGCGCCGACATGAACTTCGCCTGGCCCAGCGCCGAAATCGCAGTGATGGGCGCCAAGGGTGCATCGGAAATTATTTTCAAAAAGGAAATTGACGCCGCGCCCGACCCGGCAGCCAAACTGGCCGAGAAGGAACGCGAATACGCAGAAGCCTTCGCCAATCCGTACCGGGCTGCTGCCCGGGGGTTCATTGACGAAGTAATCCTGCCCCGTGAAACGCGCCGGAAACTGATCAAGGCGTTTGCCATGCTCGAACACAAGGCGGTGGCAAGGCCGAAACGGAAACACGGGAATATTCCGCTGTGAGTTGCTTTTGTCATTCCGAAGGAACCCGTCCGCGCTACGGCGCTACAAACCTAGAGTGGACGGGTTCCTTCGGAATGACAAAGCAGCCTTCAGTCCGGCGTAGCAGGAAAAATTACCCGAACATTGCAGCCGCCGGTGCCCACGGGGGTGCATGTTTGCTGCTTGCAGCGTTCGCGAATATTCAGGTCGCAACTTGTGCCCGGCTGCTGCGGAATACATTCCATGACGCAACCGGATTCGGTGTCGAAAACAAGATTGCCTTCCCGTTGCGAAAGGATCACGGCCACCCGGGTTTTCACGTTTTGTCCGGTCCGGACGCCGTCGGCACGGACGTAGTAGTACACGCCGTGGATATCCGAGCCGGAGTAGAGCACGGCATTTTGAAGTGTGGTACCGCCCAGCGTAAATGCCAGCCGCGTATTCAGTTCGGCTTCGTTCAGGCGCAATTCCGGTTCGCCACTTGCGAGGGAGCCGATGAGGATTTGGGCCGGAGAAAAGGTAGCGCGGAGCAGAAATGCAGACAGGACAAGTAATTTGAACAGTGTATTCATGGTGAAGTCGTTTGTTTCAAGCGCATACAAAAGTATACAATTCCTGCCGGTGTTTGCCATGCTGGCAATAGTGTTGCTTGTCGCAGGCTGCAAACGCAGTTCCCCCTCCGAAGCCATCCCCGTTCCACGCCTGGACTCGCTGATGCTCGGCGCGCCGGCTTCCGAACCAGTCGCGCGTCTCCCGCTTTTCGAATACATCGTGTCCCGTGAAATTCGCGTGCGGGACTACTTCCCCTTCCTCGACAGCCTCGTGGCGCATTTCGACAGCCTGACACCGTATCCGCTGACCGAGCACCTGCTCGTAAACGCCAATCCCTGGATTATTGACACCCTGGCCGAAACCGACTACTACCGCCGCATGGCGCGAGGCGAATTCGTGTACGACCAGAAAAAAATGGTTGTTCTGCATCCCGGCGATACGCTGCGCATCCCCGACACGCTGAGCGCCCGCGAAATTCAAACCCGGTTGGACAGCACCTGGCTCGACCTGAATATTCCGGAATTCCGGCTGCGCGTGGTGGAAGGGACCGATACCGTGTCCGGTTTTTTGGTGCGGGTGGGTCAAAACAAAAAACGTTTTCAAAAACTCCTGAACCGCGAGGAGGACCTGCGCACACGCACCGGCACGGGCACGATCATTCGTATCAACCGCACGCCCACCTGGTTCGTGGATCCACACACCGGCACCAAACTCGTGGAAACCAAACGCGACGACCGCAGCAAAACCCGTATGCCCATGATCCCGTGGATCGAACCGGAAATTGACGGGCACCGCTATGGGCAGTTGATCCACCCGACCACCAACCCCGAATCGCTGGGCAAAGCCTGGTCCAACGGCTGCATCGGCCTGAGCGAAGCCGACGCCTGGCGGCTGTATTACCACACGCCGGTCGGTACACGTATTGTCATTCGGTACGACCTGAACGTGCCTTTACCGGGAGGCGATACGCTGCGGTTGCGGGATGTTTACGCCAAACGCAAGCCGAGGACTTATCCGACGAATTGAAATCGCCGGACGAATGCAAAATGAGTTGAACTATGCACGAAGAAACATGGATTACCAAGGCCACCGGCGAGCAGGTGGTGTTTGACCCGGAAAAACTGTTGCGTTCGTTGCGTCGGGCAGGCGCCGGGCGCGAACGGGCGGATGCAATCGTACGGGAAGTAACGGCGCAACTGCGACCGGGTATGACCACGAAAAAGATTTTCCGGACGGCGCACAAAATGCTGCGCAAGGAAACCCCGCACACGGCTGCCCGCTATTCGCTCAAGCAGGCCTTGCTCGAACTGGGGCCTTCCGGCTACCCGTTCGAAGTGTTCATCGCCCGGCTGCTGGAAGAGCAGGGCATGCGCGTGCAAACCGGACTCATCCGCGACGGCAAGTGCGTGTCGCACGAGGTGGATGTATTCGGTGTGGCCGACGGACGTGTGCTGCTTGGGGAGTGCAAGTTTCACAACCGGCAAGGGCTGGTTTGCGACGTAAAAATACCGCTGTACATCCACTCACGGTTCCGGGACCTGTGCGCAGGTTTTTTAGCCGCACCCGAATGGGAAGGCCGGGAGCCGGAGTCCTGGGTATTCACCAATACCCGGTTCACCGACGATGCCCTGCGCTACGGGCGCTGCTCGGGCATGCACCTCATCGGCTGGGATACGCCGTACGACTACGGCCTGCGCGAATGGGTGGATCGCACCGGTCTGCATCCGCTCACCTGCCTGACTTCACTGACGCGACACGAAAAGAACCGGTTCCTGGAAAACCGTGTAGTAATGGCACGGGAACTGCTCGCTGAGCCGACAAAACTGGATTTGGCGGAAATTTCACCCGGGCGTGTACGCGGGATTTTGAAGGAAGCGGAGGGGTTGTGCGGGTAGTGTGCTGTCAAATATCTTTTTTCCTGAAAATTCGTACCGCCACCCACAGCGGCATAACAATCCACACGAACATAGCCAGTACCGAAAGTCCCCCACCCCAAAACGAACCGAAGAAATGCTGAAACAAGGCGCCAGTGTAGCCCATGAGTGCAGCGGCATCCAGTTGGAGCAGCATGGCGATTCGGGCCAGGTCCACAGGATTCAGGAAAGCCAGCCCGATAATGACTTTTTCTAACGGGTAGTCGCTAAAAGCGAACATACCCATGAGCACCAGTCCGTCGTACAGAATGGTGCAGAAAAACCACAGCAGCAAGGCAATTCCGATGCCCCGGGCCTTGTCGCGGGCAAGTACGGTGGACAAAAACGCCAGCGACACAAATGCCAGCGTGAGCAGCAGTCCGCAGCCCACAAGAATTGCGCCCCGCATGCTGCCCTCGTACAGGAGCACCGGCACCCCCACGCCGATGCCGAATGCAATGCACAACGAGGTCGCCATGCCGAGGTATTGTCCCAGAAAAATATCCGAGCGGCGCAGCGGCTGGGCCAGCATCAGTTCGGTGAATTCGTAGGAGTTGTACAGGTGAATGGTGGCAAAAACAATGCTGACCAACGGCAACACGATCAGGATGATGTTCAGCAGACTCATCATGCCTTTGGCCGGGTCGCTCTCCAGGTTGAAAAAACTCATGGCCACCAGCAGGAGGAAAAGCAGGTAGGCCAGCACGAACTTGTTGCGCAGGATGTCGTACACGACGTACTTCGCAATTTTCAGCATCGGCAAATCGAGCATGCCGGCCTTGCGGTTTTCGGCTTTTTCCATAGCACAAGGGTACGGTGTTTTTAGCGTCTGGTCCATCTTCAGTTTTGTTGTTGCAGTATATTTTCGAGTAAAATCGCCTTCGGGAAAAGCACATTGTTTTCCAGATGCACATGCCAGCGCAGGTCGTTGTCCAACTCTTTGAGTTTGGCAAACGTCACGATATAGGTGGCGCAGGCATCTGCAGGGGGGGTGAAGCCGCCGGTCAGGTCGCGCAGGTTTTCCAGCAGGGTGCCGGCGTAGTCGTGCTCGTTTTCCATGACATGGATCGGGTTTTCCACCGTTCCAAACGGCATGCGGGGTACGCCGCCGTGTTCGCGTTGTGCAGTGCAGAGCGCTTTGATATACGGGAAAAGGATGGTTTCCTCTTTGGCCATGTGTTCCAGCAAGTCATTAGTCAGGCGCTCAACCTGTTTTTCCACCACTTTCAGTTCCGGGTGCCGGGCGCCGTGCACATTGGCAATTTTGGCGGTATATTGGCACAACAGCGGCAGATTTTCCCGCAGGTACTGGTGGTGTGTGTGCACGATGTAGTCGGCCAGAAAATCGGGCGACCACTTGTCCGTGTTTTGCGACGGCATTTCAGGCGCTTCGATGGCCTGTATCAACTCGTCGGAAAGGGTTTCCCAGGCCAGGTGTTTGTCCTCGCAGGCCTTGGCCAGGGTGCGTTTTCCGCCGCAGCAAAAATCAATGCTGTGCCGGCTGAAAACCTCCGCGGTGCGGTAGTGGTGGGCGACCAATTCGCCGATGGTGCGTTCCGGATGAATCGTCATGATGCGTGTGTTTGCATGATTTGAGCAATAGCCCGGCCAAGGCGTTCCTCGCCGGTTTCGGTTTTCAAGGTGTGCAGGGATTTGAAAAAAACCACGCGCCCTTCCACGAGGTACAGCACGTCGGTGGCCAGTTCCTCAAGGTCGCTCATGATGTGCGAGGTGACGAGGAAGAGTTTGTTGTGCTGTTTTTCTCGTTGAACTTTTTCTTTCAAAATTTCCGCCGACAGGGGATCAAGGCCGGCGGTGGGTTCGTCGAGGATCATCACCGGGGGGCTGAACAGGAATGCCAGCGCAGCGCTCACCTTTTGGCGGGTACCGCCGGAGAGGGTGCGCATGGATTTTTGGTAGATATCAGGCAAGCGGTACGCGTGGATAAGTTCTTCGTCCAGTGTCGTGTCGGTATCGTTGCGCAGGTCGCGCATCATGTCGAACAGTTGGCCGATCTGCATATTGTCGGGATAGCGCCCGATCTGGGGCATGTACCCGATGTGGCGGCGGTAGCGGGCGTCTTGCCCGATGGTTTGTCCCTGAAAACTGATACTGCCGCTTTCGGGCACCACCATGCCGAGAATGCTTTTAATGAGCGTGGTTTTACCCGAGCCGTTGGGACCGATGATGGCCACGGCCTGCCCGCGCTCGAAGCCGATTTCGATATTTTTCAGTACCTCCAGTTTCCCGAAGGTTTTGCTGACGTGCTGGATGTGCAACATGGTTGATTCGTTGACTGGTTGATTGGTGATTGGTTAACTGGTTTGTGCGGGACTCATAGTTCATCGCTCATCGCTAATTCGGCAGGGTTTCATCAGCGGGGCGTTATCGCGCAGGTTGTCGGGGGAAATGCTGGGGATGACTTTTTCGGCGCGGTCGAGCAGCAGGACGGTGAAACTGCGCCAGAACATCATGGCGTAGGGCATCTGGTCGGACACCATAGCAAACAGGCTGACCGGGCGGTAGGGCACGTCGCCGATCTGGTCGCGGTTGAGGTCGTAGCCTTCGTATTTGTCCCAGTAGTTGTTGTCAAAAGTATTGAGCACCAACTGATTGTTGGTGGACACGTCGAAGGTATTGGCGAAAAAATTGTTGTTCTGAAAGGTATTCCCGTCGCAACTTGCCTGCACCTTGATCGCCCAGCCGTTCTGGCGGAATTCGTTGCGTTCCAGCACGCTGCGCGTACAGCCTTCCATAAAAATGGCGGCGGTATTTTTCAAAAAAACATTGTCCGAAATATGGCTGCTCTGGATATCTTTCAGCAAGATACCGTAGGCTGCGCCGCCGGTATTTTCCGAAAAAGTGTTGTGCCGCATGGTCACATTGCGGGTGTACATGACCGCTACGCCGGCGCCGTTCCGGACAAAGGTGTTGTGGGTGTACGAGTCGTTGTGCGAAAACATGAAGTGCAAACCGTAGCGGACATTGGCTTCGCTCCAGTTTCGGTTGATGTGGGAGTTGGTCACAAACTCGAAGTAGATGCCGTCGCGGTGGCCTCGCACGCGGTTGTCGGAAATGGTTACGCTATCGCATTTCCAGGCGTGGATGCCGTTGCCGGAGGTTTGTTCCACTTCGCCGTGGGCAGTCAGGCGGTTGCCGGTCACCCAACAGCGTTTGCTGCCCGACAGGTAAATGCCGAAGTAGTTGTCGTCGAGCACGTTGTTGAAAACATACACGTACCGGGCGTTGTACACTTTGATGCCGGCCATGTCTTCCAGCGAGCCAGAGCCACACCGTGCCACCCTGAAACCGCTCACCGACACGTGGTTCGACCGGATACTCATGGGCTGGTGCTTGTGCCTGCCATCCAGAAGCGGCCAGCCTTTGCCGATCAGCACCAGCGGTTTGCTCACGGTAACCGGCGTGCGAAATTCCCCGCCTTGAACAAGCACGGTATCGTATGGGCGGGCCTTGTCCACCGCCGCCTGGATGTCGGCCAACGCCGTGCCGGGCGCCACAACCCAAGTGCGGGCGTGCAGCCCGTGGATCGTGAGGAGAAGGAGGATGGTGGTGATGTGTTTCATGTTTTTTTCTTGTTCGCTCAGCGCCGCTCTACGTTTGTCATTTCGTAGAAATGACAAACGCAGAAGAGGATCAGATCACTCAAACAAAGTCTGCACCTGTTTCCAGTCCAGCACTTCCCCGCCGGATTGTGTTTTAATTTTTTCCAGATCGGCCTCAATGGAGAACGCAGCGACTTGCGAAGCCATGGGTGTTTTCAACTTGTCGCTGTGGAGGAAAACGGCTTTTTCAATTTCCAGAAGCACTCCCTCGTGTGCGAAATCGGTGATGTAGCGCCCGGCAACATCGGCGGCTTTGACCGAACCTTCTTTGTGGAACAGGACTAAGCAATTCACATCATCGAATTTGTATGCCTTGCCTTTTTTAGTCATGATTTCGGCGCCGAAGCGTTTGTCCATGAGTGTCATTTTGCAAAAATCGCAGTTGTCGGTACCGTATTTGATCGGCTGCGGGCCGGTGCTGCATTGCCAGAAAAACAGCGGCAGCAACAGCATGGCGGCGGCAGCGGGTTTGGGTGTTGCCATACGCTGTTTCCGGTGTCGCCACCATTCCCAGGCCACGATCAGCAGGGAAATCCCGGTGACGCCCATCAGCACCCAGCCGCCGGTATCCGGCAGCGACCAGGCCTCAAAGTTTAGCAGTTGTTTATACCCGATTACCGGGGGTTGATACGCCATACCCGGGATAACAATGGGGGCATGAGGATCGAGGTTGTGCCCGTAGTCGTAGCCCCAGCGCCAGAAATCGTACAGCGCCAGCGAGTCGGCTGTAGCCAACACAATCCAGTACGTGAGTGCCGACCACCAGCGTCCGATCAGTGCCAGCAGGAAGCAAAGTGCCGCCACGACCATCACAACCGTACCGATGTACTCGAATTCGGGGAACATATCCACGCTGATAGCCCGCATACCGATGTAGTGGTTGAGAGCGCTGATGACTTTTACATCGCCGGTGAGCGTGTCCTGCCAGATTTTCATTTCCAAACCCTCCGGGTATTGCGGTGCCGTCAGGTAGATGTTCCAGATCGGCGTTTTCAGCAGGATGAACAAGGCCAAGGCGCCGACGGCAAGGGTTATGCGGGAGATATTGCTGATTTTGAACATAGTGTTTGGGTTGTTGGCTATTGGCAGTTGGCTGTTGGCTGTTGGCTTCCGAGTATGATCCCAGACGTTTTAATCAACTCTTATTCGGAAGCCAACTTCCAATAGCCAACTGCCAACTGCACATTATTCAGGAATAAGCACGGCGTCAATTACGTGCACGATTCCGTTGGAGGCCGGTACGGAAGCCAGAATGTTGGCTTTGCCGTTGATCATAACTTTGCCGTCTTTGACACTCAGGACAATGTTTTTCAGGTTGACCTGGTTAAGTTTTTGTCCGTCGCGCATTTGCTCGGCTTTGATTACTCCTACGAAGGTGTGGTATTCCAGTATGTTCGATAGAGCGTCCTTGTTTTCAGGTTTCATCAGGTTGTCCAGTGTTTCCTTCGGTAATTTGGCAAATGCCTCGTCGGTAGGAGCGAAAACCGTGAACGGTCCGGCATTGGACAAGGCATCCACCAATTGGGCGGCCTTCACAGCGGCTACCAACGTAGTATGATCCTTGGACCCGATGGCGATTTGCACGACATTTTTCTGGGAAACATCGTCCTGAACCGCAGACTGACCGGCCCCCGGCGTTGCAGCGTCGGCGGTATTACCGGTATCGGAAGCAGGTTGATTGCAGGCAAAAGCGACGAACAAAAGCGCCGATATGAAAAGTGTCAGGTGTTTCATAGTTGTGAAGTTGAATTGGTTCGATTGATTCGATTTAATTCGCCTGGATTTTCAGCCCACGGCTGAAGCCGTGGGCTGAAAATCCAGGCGAATCAATTACTGCGGTTGCCCGGTACTGAACTTCAGCGGCACATTCGAGCCGGCGGGCGATACCCGCATGTAGCCCTGCATTTCCTGGTGGAGGGCTGAGCAGAAGTCGGTGCAATAGAACGGTACGACGCCTACGCGGTCGGGTTTCCAGGTCAGCGTTTGCGTTTCGCCCGGCATGATCAGGATTTCAGCCGTAGCGGCGCCCTTGATGGCAAATCCGTGCGGAATGTCCCAGTCCTGTTCCAGGTTGGTGACGTGGAAATACACCTCGTCGCCCAATCGCACACCCTCGATGTTGTCGGGTGTCAGGTGCGAACGGATGGCAGTCATGTACACGTGTATTTTGTTGCCTTCGCGCACCACTTTGGCCTGGGCCTCGCCTTTGGCCACATACGGGTGGTTGTTTTCCTCCAGCGGGTACATTTTGACCGATTTGTCCTTGATCAGGCTGGCGGGAATGGCGTTGGCATAGTGCGGCTCGCCGATGGTGGGGAAGTCGAGCAGCAGTTTCATCTTGTCGCCGCTGATGTCGTACAATTGGGCCGACTGCGCCAGTTCGGGACCGGTGGGCAGGTAGCGGTCCTTGGTAATCTTGTTGTACGCGATAACGTATTTGCCGTGCGGTTTTTTCGTATCGCCGCCGGGCACGCACAGGTGACCGATGGAGTAGTAAGTCGGCACGCGGTCCACCACTTCGAGGCTCTGCACGTTCCATTTCACGATTTCGGACGATACGAAGAACGACGTGTAGGCATTACCGTTGGCGTCAAATTCGGTGTGCAGCGGGCCGAGGCCGGGCTTTTTCACTTCGCCGTGCAGCACGTCTTCGTACTTCAGCACCGGGATGCCGTCGTATTCGCCTTCAAAATTGCGGTCGGCGATAGCCTTTTGGCAAACGAGAACACCGGAATAATGGCGGCCAGTTTGCCCGAACCCACGATGTATTCGCCGGTGGGGTTCACGTCGCAGCCGTGCGGGCTTTTCGGACAAGGGATGAAGTAGGCGAAATCTTTCAGCACGCGCGGGTCGAGCATGATGGCTTCGGTTTCCCACCTGGTGGTGGCCGTGTGCGTTTTTTCGTCGTACGTGTTGTGGGCGTAGCGCACTTTTTTCACCATGCCTTTGCCGGCGCGGGCGTACTCTTCGGCCTTTTTCCAGTTGATGGCGACGATAAAATCCTTGTCGTTTTGCGAAGCATTCACTTCGAGCAGGGTGTTGGCGCGCTCGGAGTTGTAGCAGGAGAAGAAAAACCAGTCGTGGCTCGGGCCTTTGCCGGAACGGCTGAGGTCGAGGTTGATGCCGGGCAGCAGCACCTGGAAGGCCAGATTCAGGTGGCCGTCCTGTGGATTAATGCTGATGAAAGAGGCCGTGCCGCGGAAATTGTCCTTGTACGTTTCGATGGGCACGTCGGGCTGGTCGTCCATCGGTATGGAAAAACGGGTGCCGGCTACGATGTACTCGCTGTTTTCGGTGATAAACGGGGAGGAGTGGTTGCCGCCCGAGTTGGGAATTTCGAGTATCTCTTCCGTGCGGAAAGAGCCGAGGTCCACGCGGGCCACACGCGGGGTGTTGTTGGCATTGGCGAACATCCAGCGGCCGTCCTGCTCGCCGTTGGTAAGCGACATGGAGATGTGGTGCTGGTCGTCCCAAGGCACAAAACCGTGAGAAGTCATCAGCATGGGTTTGGTTTCCTCGCTGTAGCCCCAGCCGTTTTCGGGAAATACCGAGAACACCGGAATGATTTTCAGCAAGCGGCCCGACGGCAGGCCGTACACCGACACCTGTCCGTTAAAACCACCGGAAACAAAGTTGTAAAACTCGTCGTACGTGCCAGGGGCGACATACACTTTCTGGGCAGCATCACCGGCAGATGCGCCGGCAGCGCCTTTCGTTTTGCATTGCCACAGGGCGGCAATCACGAGAAGCAGCCCTGCCAGAAAGAAAAGTAACTTTTTCATAATCTTGAGTTAGTGATGAGTTATGAGTGATGAGCGATGAACCGGTGAGATATGCGTAGTGAACAGTTTGTGAAAACGCGCATCGTTCATCACTCATAGCTCATCGCTAGAATCGCTTTATTTTTCCCCGTCGTTGGAGCGCATGAACTCCAGCACGTCGCGGGCATCGCCGATGGACACGTTCTGATTGGGCATACGGGTGAGGCACAGTTCAAGCAGTTTTTGTGCCTCGTCATCTTTTTCAAGCATGATCTCTACGTTGGTGATCATGTTCATGACCCACTCAGGCTTGCGCCTTTTCGTGATTTCTTTCCAGCCCGGTCCCACGACGCGCTTGTCGTCGAGTTTGTGGCAGGCGGAGCATTTCATGTCGTAGATGGCTTTTCCGCGCGATACGCGTTCGGCCTCAAGCGGGGTTTTTAGTTCGACGAACTTGACTTCGCCGATGCCCTTGCCTTCGGCCAGCATCTGTTCTTCCGGGGATGGTGCGACCGGAGTGGTGGCGGATTGTTTTGTCTTGTCTCCGCCGCCACAAGCGGCCAGAGCAAAGACGAGCAGTACCAGAGCGCTATACCAGATTTTCATACAATCGTAATTTTTTTGAATGAGATGATTTTGATGGTGCAAGTGTACGGGCGGGCAAAGGCCAGGGTTTATGATTCAAATCATAAAACCCGGGCAAGGCTATAACACCGGTTTGTACTGCAGAAAATCGTGCTTTTTAAGGCCTTTTGCGGCCTTTTTATCAAAAAGCCAATTTGGGTGCTGACGAGGATCATCTCCGCCGGTGGGAACAATCAGCCTGCCTGAAGAGGATTTTCGGACTCGTTACACCGCATTGGGCCGAGTTTTGGGCGTAGCGTTTTCCGTAAAAAAAATTGACTGCCTGAATGAATTCTGAAAATCAGTGTCAACTTTGCCCGCAAACACACCTGCATATTATGAAAAAACACCTGCTTATTGCTGCTGCGCTGCTTGCGTTTCTCTCTTGCGATCCCGCCCGCCGCACAACCACATCCGGCTCGGACGACGGCCAAATCGAGATTGTTATCCTGCAAATCAATGACGTGTACGAAATCTCGCCCCTGAGCGACAACTCTGGCGGGCTTGCCCGTGTGGCTGCCTTGCGCAAGGAACTGCTGGCCAAAAACCCGAATACTTTTACCGCATTGGCCGGCGATTTCATCAGCCCTTCCGTCATCGGCACGCTCAAATTTGAAGGCAAACGTATCCGCGGACGGCAGATGGTGGACGTGCTGAATACCCTGGGGCTGGACTGGACGGTGTTCGGCAACCACGAGTTTGACTACGATTACGAAGACCTGCAGGCTCGCCTCAACGAGTCGAAATTCACCTGGTTTGCCGCCAATGCCCGGCACGTAACCGCCGCCGGCGCCAAGCAACCGTTTGTGAAAAAACGCCCCGACGGCACGGAGGAAAAATGCCCCGACTATGTGGTTGCCGAAGTGAAAGACGCCGACGGCACCTCCGTCAAACTCGGCGTATTCGGTGTGCTCGTCACCACGGGTCAGAAACCATTCGTGGCCTACACGGAACCTCTGGCGGAAGCCCAACGCGCGCATGCCGAACTGCTCGGCAAAACCGACATCCGGATCGGCCTGACCCACCTCGATGTGGCCGACGACCTGAAACTCGCCGCCATGCTGCCCGACGTGCCGCTCATCATGGGCGGGCACGACCACGACAACATGTTTCACAAAGTGGGCCGAACCCACGTGGCCAAGGCCGACGCCAACGCCCGCACCGTGTATGTGCATACCCTGCGGCACAACAAAAAAACCGGGGTGACGATCGTCAAATCCGAACTGCGCCGCATTGACGGCAGTCTGCAGCCCGAACCGGCAACGGCGGCTGTGGTGGCCAGGTGGGAAAAAATTAAAAACGAGTCCCTGGCAAGTGCCGGCTTCGACGCTACCAAAAAAGTGACCGACCTGAAAGAACCGCTCGACTGCCGCGAGGCGGCTGTGCGGCACAGCCAGGTGCCCGTCGGGCAAATGATCGTGAACGCCATGCTGTCGGTAGCCAAAAACAAACCGGAATGTGGCGTACTCAACGGCGGTTCCATCCGGGTGGACGACGTGCTCAGCGGCACCCTGACCGAACTCGACATTGTGCGTATGCTGCCGTTCGGAGGCAGTATCGCCGAGGTGGAAATGCGGGGAAATCTGCTCCAGCGTACCCTCGACGCGGGTTTGGCCAACAAAGGCAAGGGCGGGTACCTGCACCTCGGACGTATTGCGCGCGATGAGGCCGGCAAGCGCTGGCTGGTCGGCGGTGTCGCGCTCGATCCGAAAAAAGTGTATCGGGTCATTCTGCCGGACTTTTTGCTGACCGGCAACGAAACCGGCATGGATTTCCTGAAAACCGATGCGTCCGCCGACGGCAAAGGCACCACCAATCCCGATGTACCCAAATGGAACAAGCCCGACCCCAAAGACAAAAACGACCTGCGCAATGATGTCCGCCTGGCGCTGATTCAGTACCTGAGAAAGAACTAATTTTTGCTGTACCCCTTGCCCAAAACAAACTTTCCGTACTTTTGCCCGCCTTTTCGCAAAGGCACCGGAAAAAGACAATAAATCATAATTTTTAACAGACAATGGCAAAACGCAAAACGGCCAAGGCAACAGACGCCGAGGTAGAGGTACAAGAGGTAACGGCATCGGCAAAACCCGGTTGGCAGAACAACCAAAACCTGCTGCTGTACATCGTAGGCGGCATTTCCCTGATCGTGCTCGGCTGGTGGGGATACAAAGTGCTGGTGGTCGAACCTCAGCAGGAAGAAGCCGTGAATGCCATGTGGCAGGCACAACTTCAGTTTGAGCGCGACTCGTTCCGCCTCGCACTCGAAAATCCGGGCGGCGGCTACGAAGGCTTCGCAGGTGTAGCCGACAAATTCGGCAGTTCCGACGCCGGCAACCTCGCCAAATACTACGCCGGCGTTTGCTGCCTGCAACTTGGCGACTTTGACAAGGCAATCGAATATCTCGAAGATTACAGCGCCGACGGCGACCTGATGCCGATTATGAAAAACGGCGTTCTGGGCGACTGCTACTCCGAGAAAAAAGAGTTCGACAAAGCCCTTGATTCCTACGAAAAGGCTACCAACTCCGGCAACAACGACATTCTTGTCGCATACTACCTGAAAAAATTAGGTATGCTCCACGAATATCAGGGCAACAAAGACGCTGCTCTGGAAGCATTCGAGCGCCTGCGCCGCGATTACCCCAACCAGTCCTCTCCGGAATGGCGGGATATCGAAAAGTACATCTACCGCGCCCAGGCAGGCAAGTAGATGTACGAATTACGAAGTACGAAGTTTGAATTACGAAGTGCGTTTTGTCTTATCCGGCATTCGTACTTCGTACTTCAAACTTCGTAATTCGTACTTCACCGGCCTTTTTCCGGGATTCCATAAACCCGCGAATAATACGTGCCGCATCGGGGTCGCGCCAGGCTTTTTGTACGGCTTCGAGCAGTTCATCCGGGCGCAGGTTTTCATCGGCGCCGATGTACGCATAGCCGTGGTACTCGCCATCCTGCACGGCCACTACCGCACGCTCCTGATCGTGACGCCCGTTGTCAAACAGGAAAAAACTGCCCGACAGGCTCTTGCTCAGTACGTTCAGCGCCTCTGCTACCCGCGCGTTGTACGCCTCAGGCGGCTCTTCGCCGATACAGGCTCCCAGACATTTTTTGATGGTATAGTGAAAACAGGCGCGTTCGCTGTGGTCAATGTGGCACAACCTGCCGCAGAGCGAAAACTGCCGCGCCACGCTGTCTAACCAGGCGCGTGCGCTGGTCAATTTGGGCAATTCCGCCACCAACTCCAGGCTTTTCATGTTCCGTTTCGAGCGCTGGCCGGCGGCCAGGCAGCGGTACCCGTTCTGGTCGGTGTAGGCAAACACGCAGCCCGAAAATTGCCGGATGCGCAAAGCCCGGTTGATGCGCGGCTGCAGGCGTTTGATTTCGGCACTTTCGAGCAGCAGCGCCACCAATTCGCTGCCAGTGACTTCGCAACTGAAATCCGCCACCCCGGCGCGCAATTTTTCTCCCTTGGACGAAGGATCGGCGAAGTGCTCGAACAGCCGTTTGCGGATGTTGATGCTTTTGCCGACGTAAATCACCTCGCCGCGCTCGTCGTGCAGGTAGTACACGCCGCAAGCCTCGGGGGCTGCATGCAGGCGTTCGAGGGTGATGCCTTCGGGTAGTTTTGATTCCCGCACGCCGTGGTTGACCAATGCCTTGATGCTCCCGTTTCCGGCTTGAGCGGTGAGAATGCGCTCGAAAATTTCCACGGTTGCCAGCGTATCGTCGAGGGCGCGGTGGCTTTTTTCCGAATAAATACCGAAGTGGCGCTTGAGGTTGCCGAGGCTGTAACTCGGTAGCCCGGGAAATACCTGGCGGGCCAGCCGAACGGTGCAAAGTTGTTTGCGGCTGAACGGGTAGCCCAACCGGGCAAACTCCTCGCGCACAAACCCGTAGTCGAACGATACGTTGTGCGCCACGAACACGGCGCCCTCGGTCATCTGCACAATTTGTTTGGCTACTTCGAAAAATTTGGGCGCATGCGCCACCATCTCGTCTGTGATCCCGGTGAGTTGCGTGATGCTCCAGGGGATGCTGCGCTCGGGGTTGAGCAGGGTTGAAAACGTATCCACCACCTGTGTGCCGTCGTGCAGTACAATGGCGATCTCGGTGATGCGCTCGTGGCGGGCGGTACCGCCGGTGGTTTCCACGTCTATGATGGCGTACATTCGATTGGTGCGATTGATTCGATTGGCGGGCAAAGATAAAACAAAACGTTTTTGGTTGTGTGCATGGCAGGGCGGCAGCATGATTATTGTCATCCCGCCTTTTAAGCAGGCTCACACATCATCCCCGTTGCAAGTTGCACTTTTACCGCCCGAACTTCCCTTGTTTCATAGCCATGCCAAGCTCTTTTCATCTCAAAAAGTGGTATCTCGACTGCGTTTCGGACGACGGGCGGGCGCTGATTTGTTACTCGGCCAGACTGACGTGGCTGGGTGCAAAGATTGCTTATGCCAGCAAAATTTACTTGCGGGCGCCGCAAGACACGCACATCGAAAGCCGGTTTCACGATGCCGCCGAACCGGTGGAAGCAGGGGACAGCATTCAGTGGGAAGATGCCGGCTTGCAGGTGGCAGGGCAATGGACGCGTTGCGTTCCGCCCTTGCATGCTGTGTTGCACGAAACGAAGAGGGGGCGGGTGCTCTGGAATTGTACGCAGCCGGTGTCGCAGTGCAGCATCCGACTGGGCGACGAACCGCCCATGACGGGCCATGGCTACGTGGAGTGCCTCGACATGACTATTCCACCTTGGGAAATGGGTTTCAACGAACTGCGCTGGGGGCGTTTTGCACACCCCGACGCACCCTTGGTCTGGATTGATCTGAAAGGTCCGACGAACCGGCAGTGGGTGTTTGACGGTCAAACAGTAGTGAAAACCGCCACGGTTGGAGAAGACTGCATTCACTTGCCCGAATCCCGGAAAAGGCTTTGGCTCGAAAATCCGGTGGTCATCGAAGAGAAGAATAAAATCATGGAAGTGGTTCGCTCGCTGGTGGCCTGGCTGCCGGGTATCGAGCACATCACCCCCATGCGGTTTTTACAGGCCAGGGAAACAAAATGGCGGTCGCGGGGCAAACTGGACATTGCCGGGCAAGGGGCCGGGGAAGGATGGGTCATTCACGAATTGGTCACGTTTTAAATGCAAGTTGATATGAACAGCGCTGCAAACAGTTTCCGGGGAAAAATAGCGTACGCACTGCTTTTCGTAGCGGTACTTCCGGCCTGGCTGGCCTTTTGGGCGATGCGCGTGGCGCACGCCGTTACGTTGCCGACGGTGCAATCCACAGGTTGGGGCCTGATGCTGGTCGGAGCCGGCCTTGCGCTACTGCTCAGCGGGATGTACGCCCTTTGGCATTATGGCAAAGGACTCCCGATGAATGCCTATCCGCCGCCCGTTTTTGTCCGGGAAAGTGTGTTTCGCCTGCTTCCGCACCCGATTTATACCGGTTTTGTGCTGATGTGCTTTGGAGCGTCGCTGTATTTTGGCAATGTAGCGGGGCTATGGCTGGTCAGTCCTGTAGCGCTGGCGGGCTGTGTCGCGCTTGTTTGGGGCTATGAGCGTCCCGACCTGCTGCGCCGTTTCCCGGATGCTCCGCGGGAGTATCGGATTGCCATCCCGCCTGCCGGGGACGAAGCACCCGGATTTTGGCACCGGTTTTCGGTTTACCTGACCCTCCTGCTGCCCTGGGTATTGCTCAGCGCAGCGGCCTTTACGGTGGAAGCAGCCTCTGCCGGCCGCGAATCCTTTTTTCAACCCCTTGATTTCGATTTTCCGCCGGCATCGAAACGGGTCATAAGTGCCGCCGCCGTGCTATGGGTGGCAAGCGCCCCGCTATTTGCGCGCACCCGAAGTTTGCTTCGGCAGTTTGTTCTCGGCGGACTTGTCGGCGGTGCAGCGGTGCTGGTTCTGATGTTTGTGCTGCCTGCCGTGGGCATGGCGCACGCCTCCACCGTGGCGGGCGACTTCTGGATGCGGGTTGTGTTTTCCATTTCGTGGTTCTGGGTATTATGGACCGCAGTCCTTTACGGCAAATCTTTCCCCGCTGTACGTGTTGTGATTTATTCGGCGGCAGGGCTGCTGACTTTCGGGCTGATTGCCATCAGTTCGGATCCTGTGTTGCATGTGTTCTCCGGGGCCGTAGGTTTTGTGCTGGCTATGTTTTTCCGGCAAGTGTGGGAGTTTTTGCGCGAGCAGGCAGAAATAGTCGCCAACTCGTGGAAAGAGTGGATTTTCGGGCCGGTGCGCGTCATCAACCACGGTTTTTATGTGGGCGCTGCGGCCTTCACAGGCATCGTGATCGGTGGCTACCTGAGCGGCGATGCCTACGTGACCGGGGTGATTGTTTTCGGCGTAATCACGGTGATTTGTGGCGGACTTTGGGGGCAGTTGGTGGAAGGTTCGGACAAATTGAAGCGTCCCTTCGGGTTTTACGGATTTGTACTTGGAACGCTGGTTTCCTGGCCGGTTCTGTACGGGTTGGGCATAAACGTATGGGTCGTATTGGCCACGGGTGCAGTATTTCTTCCCTGGGTGCAGGCGATAGGGCGGTTGCGGTGTTTGATCAACGGCTGTTGCCACGGGGCCGTTTCGGATCCGCAGATCGGTATCCGGTACGAGCACCCGCGGTCGAGGGTGTGTTTTCTGGCCGGCCTGAAGGGCAAGCCGTTGCATCCCACGCAGTTGTACTCCATGCTTTGGTTGTCGTTTGTCGGAGCCTTTCAGGCGCGACTTTGGAGCAGTGGAGCGGATCTGTCGTTTTTGATCGGCATGTATTTCATCCTGAACGGATTGGGGCGTTTTGTGGAAGAAGCGTATCGCGGAGAGCCTCAAACCCCCGTTTTCGGCAAACTCCGCTTGTACCAATGGGCGGCCATCGTGACGATTTTGGCAGGCATGGTCATCACCACCTTCCCGTACCCGATGCCCGATCTGGCGCCGGTCGTGACCTGGCGGACGTTCGCCTGGGCTGCATTCATGGGCTTCTTTGTTCAGTTTATGATGGGCATTGACTTCCCGCAATCGCAACGTCGTTTTTCCCGCTTGACGTAGCGGCTATTGCACAGTTGTTTCAAGAGGCGCCATATTTGCACGGTATGGCGCCTTTTGTTTGTTTCCGAAATTTATGCTTCCTGATCGGCTTGTGCCTCACTGCTCGAATTGATGCACAGCAATGCGCCGGTAGCCCGTACCAAAACCTGAAAAATCTGGCCGTCTGCCGGGAGCAGCAATGGGGCAATCCGGAATTAAGGATTGGCGCAGTGGATTGGTTTCGTGAAAATGTCCATGCGCGCCCGCAGTTACCTTCGGAAATCCTTCCCGCCTTGAGTCCCAAAATCGCCCTGCTGCGCTGGTCGGCTGAAGACCTGCCTTTTTTTTGCCGTATCGAGCACAACCTCGGCCTGAAAACACAGGTGCCGATCAAATTCCGCCTTGGATCGGTGGAGTATGTGGACTGGTTAGAGGGCAAACGGAAGTTTTAGCGCGCGCCGAGAGCCTATACCGCTTCTTCCAGTTCCCGCAAGCAGGCTTTTAGTTCGCGAACGTGTTTGGCGTAACTGATTTTTATCGAAACCCACACAAAAAGCATGGTAAAAACCGACAGCCCAACCACCCAGAAGACCACGTCAATCCAGGTAAAGTGCTCTGTAATTTTAAGCAGACTCTCCCGTGCACTACTGTTGACAAACCAGACAGCCGACAACAGAAACGACGGAATCAGTGCTGCTCCGCCCCAAAAGTAAAGAACCAGGAGTTGGTCCCAGTAGGCAATGGTTTGTTGCAGCGCTGGTATCAGACGGGACTCAGAAGCCATGCCGCGCCCGAGGTGCCGGAACCCGGCGTAATAAAAAAAGAACAGAGGAAGCACCGTCAGCAAAGTCATTTGCAAAGCAGCCAGATAGGCCTCCCCATTGCCGGGTACGATCCGGCTGACGAAATACCCCCATCCGATCATGGCCGCTACTCCAAGTACGACTTCGAACAGCAGGTTACGGCGTATTTTGGTAAACACATGTTGTGCCCGTTGCCGGATCAGGGGGCGCAAGTCTTCGATTCCAAGTTGTTTTTCAGAGGCAGCAGCGGCATTCCAGGCGGACTTGAGGTCGTCCAGTTCATCATTTTTCATAGCGTATCGTGTTGTTGTTGCAGGATTGTGCGCAGTTTTTCGCGGATGCGAAACATTTTAACCCGCAGGTGCTCGGTCGTGAGGCCGGTTATCTGTGCCATTTCCTCGTAGGAATAATCGTCGAGTAGCAGCAGGGCAAAGGATTTTTCCACCTTGGACAGGCCGTCCAGCGCGGCATATAGCCGGGCTACCGACTCGGGCATCTCCGAATCT
>CAYMQY010000004.1:6034-10482 GCA_964392655.1 uncultured Saprospiraceae bacterium | reverse complement strand
CAGGCCGTCCAGCGCGGCATATAGCCGGGCTACCGACTCGGGCATCTCCGAATCTGTAGCGGGCAAACGATGCTGCTCGTCCGTGAGGGTTTGGGTGGGCAAAACGGGTTTTCGCAAGCCGGAAATGGCCACATTGAGGGCAATGCGGTACATCCAGGTAGTTACTTTGCTGTCGCGCCGGAAATTGGGCCAGGCCCGCCACATCTGGGCTGCGATGTCCTGAAACAGGTCGCGACGGGCATCCTCGGTACGGGCGTACATCCGGCACACCTTGTGCAGAATAGCCTGGTTGTCCTCAAGTAGAGTGAGGAACTCCGATTCGGTGGATAAGACTGGCTTGGACACGTTTGCGAGTGCGTTTGTCCTATTGGTCGCAGAGAAGGGCGGGGGCGTTACGAAGTGGGAGAAATATTTTTCAGAACTATCCCGCACGCCCTTCAACCCGGATGGCCCACCATGTCCACAAGGCCCCAAGAAAATCAAAAGCGCCAAAAAGGGCGAATGGCGGCTCGACAAAGCCCAGCAGGACAAATCCGACAAAAAAAATCAATGCCGTGCTGCGGGTATAGACTGACAGACGAATGAATTCAGCCATACCTTTCCTGGCTGCCATGACATAATAAAAGCCAAGATAACCCACTAACATACCGACAACACGAATCCACACCTCGGAGGTTTCGGCAAGTTCGAACAGTCGGAGCATAACATTTGGGGATACCAAAAGTGTAATGCCAACCAAGATCAGATAAATCCCAAAGTAGAATACAGTACGTTCGCTTGAAGTCATTTTGCTGGTGATTGTGCGGGTAAGCGGGTAGTTCCAACTCAAAACTCATCACTCAAAAAGCGTCCCCGCCCGGCTCGGCGGCACGGCCCCGATGTGTCGGTACGCCTTTTCGGTGGCTACCCGCCCGCGTGGCGTACGCTGGAGGTAGCCTTCCATGATGAGGAACGGCTCGTGCACCTCCTCGATGGTGCCCGGCTCCTCCCCTACTGCGGTAGCGATGGTGGTCAGGCCGACCGGCCCACCCTTGAACTTGTGGATGATCGCGTTCAGGATGCGGTTGTCCATCTCGTCGAGGCCGTGTTCGTCCACATCAAGTGCGGCAAGGCCGAACTTTGCGATTTCCTTATCCACCACGCCGGTACCCTTGATCTGGGCAAAATCGCGAATGCGGCGCAGCAGAGCGTTGGCAATACGCGGCGTACCCCGGCTGCGGCGGGCAATTTCGTGCGCACCTTCGTCGGTGATGGGAATGCCGAGAATGGCTGCCGAGCGGTGCAGAATACCCTCCAGCGTGGGCACGTCGTAGTAGTCGAGCAGGCAGTTGATGCCGAATCGGGCGCGCAGGGGCGAGGTCAGCAGGCCCATGCGGGTGGTGGCGCCTACGAGCGTGAAGGGGTTGAGGGTAATCTGAATGCTCCGCGCGTTGGGGCCGGAGTCAATCATAATGTCAATGCGGTAGTCCTCCATTGCCGAGTAGAGGTACTCCTCCACCACGGTATTCAGTCGGTGAATTTCGTCTATGAACAGTACATCGCCGGCGTCGAGGTTGGTAAGCAGGCCGGCCAGGTCGCCGGGTTTTTCGAGCACGGGGCCGGAACTCATTTTCAGGGAGGCGCCCAGTTCGTTGGCGATGATGTACGACAGCGTGGTTTTGCCCAAGCCCGGTGGGCCATGCAGGAGCACGTGATCGAGCGCTTCGCCGCGTTGTTTGGCAGCGGCGATGAACACTTGCAAGTTGTCCACAATTTTCCGCTGCCCGCTGAATTCGTCCAGCAGTTTGGGTCGAAGCGCCTTTTCAATCAGTTTGTCTTCGCCCGAAATCGGGTCGTTGGCCAGTTCTTTGCTCATGGTGGACGGTTTTCCTGCCGAAGGCTCACGGGCGGCGGCGGAATGGCGCGAAGGTCAAATTTTTTGTTTTAAAAACTTGCATTTCAACGTGTAAAGTTGTTCCGATGTCCGGGCAGGTCTGCGCCCTGCCCATTTGGATGGCGCCCTATCAGGGCTTTCCGCACTATTCCCACACTAAACGACCCAACATTTGCCCGCCCAGCCGAACGGCGTACAGTCCGGAAGGCAGGTGTCCGGGTGCTATTTCTATACGCTGGAACCCGGCATCGAGCGGCAGTACTTGTTCAAAAACCACCCTGCCTTGCACATCAAACACCTGGAGCAACTCCGAACGTGGCGCATTATTTTTCAGAAAAACGGAAAATCTGTCGCGTGCCGGATTGGGTGTCAGCCCGAATTCGGTGATCGTCGCAGGGGCGAAGTGTACTTCCATCGGATACGCGTTACCGTCGGCTCCGTACACTTCGGCTTTGAGCGGCGTTTCTTCCGGAATCAGGCTGGTGGCCGATGTGCCGGAGCGCAAGGGCAGCACGTCAATTTCCAGAAAATCACCCCCCTCAGGTACCGCAACCGACCCACCCGGCGCCAGCCAACTGACCGACAGGCGTCCGTCGGACACGTGCCAGGCGTTCCCATCCAGTTCGGGAAGCAGGGATGACCGCACATCCAGAACTTGCAGCGCGGCGGCATCGAACCAGAAAGCCGCCTGAAATCCCGACCATTGCCCGGTTTTTTGGGCAAAAAGCCGCAGGGTGTGGGTTTGTCCGGCAATCAGGTTTTGATTTTCAAAAAAAACAGGCCACGCATCGGCATGGCGGGTCTCCATACCAAGCAGGTTTTCGGAGTCTGCGGTGCCGTTCACATCGCCTTTTTTGATGGCCAGAAACTCCGGACACTGCTGCGGGTACAGGGTGTCCATTTCCGGTGAGAATACCCACGATGGCACTTGCGGCAGGGTGTCGTAAATGCCGAGGATCAGTTTACGCAGTTCTACAATGTCTATGGTGGACACGGAGTTGGAGCGATTGACGTCGGCTGCGGTGAATTGCCATGCATGCTGAAACGGCTCCAGGCCGAGAATTTGCCGGTTTATCAGCACCAGATCGAACGTGCTGACACCGTTTATCGGGTTGTCGTTTTTGGCCGGCACGGCTTCGTAGTACGGTAAGGCGGGCAGCCCGGGGAAGGCTTCGAGCGTGTACGCCCCATTGGTTACGGTGTGCTTCACGGAACTGCCGCCGCCGGGTACGCTCAGCGTTATCGTGTAATTTTGCAACGTATCGCCGGCAGGGGTTTGGATGCGGCATACCGGCAACAATTCGGCTATTTTCTGGCGAATGAGTTGCATGGTGCCGGCAGCGTTGTTGCCCCGGATGTCGAAGAAAACCTGTCCGGTGCCGGGCGCGATTACGGCGAAGGTCGGTGTGCCGAGGAAAAAACCGAACTGGCCGGTTTTGTACGGTTGCACCGCCGTCACGCTGCCGCCGTCGGAGCCGACAGCCGGCATGGTGAGCGACTTGCCCGTCCGGTATTGTTGCACGAGCGGGTTGGTGTCGGCGCTTTTGTCGCTGAGCAGCAGGAATTCCACCCGGTCGCCATACTCGGCTTTCAGTTGCTGGTACAGCCCCTGCACGTGTGGCGCATGTGCGGAGCAGGGCGGGCAGTTGATGAAAAACACTTCGAGCACCACCACTTTGCCTTTGTTCACATAGTCGGCGTACAGGTGGTGGACTTTTCCGCCGGAATCGGTCACGGTGAAATCCGGCGCCTGGGCGCATGCCGCACCGGTGGTGCAAAGCAGGGTGAAAAATGCGAGTATGTTTTTACGCATGGTATATGGTGTTTTTGTGTCAAATCAGCCGGATTGCCAGCCAAATCCCTCCTGCCAGCAATACAGCGCCAAACCCGGTAATCATGTATTTCCGCATGGAGGCATGGCCGCGCAAGGTGGCTACGGTGGCTTTGAACAGGGTGTTCGACAAGGCGGCAATGGCTACAATATTCGCGCCGTAATCTGCCTCCGAAGTCATTTTTGCCCACTTGGCGGTACTGATCGTGATGGCGTCCATGTCGGCAACTCCGGAAATCATGCCGGAAATATATGCGCCGGATTCGCCGAACCACTGCCGTGAGTAGTACATGAACAAGGTAACGCCGATATACAGGAAGCCGAAAAACACGGCATTTTTCAGGTCGAGCGGATTGCCCAAGGGAAGTTGGTCTGTTTGTTCGGACTCGTCCCTGCTCCGGTGGAAGTACCACACCGCCACAAGAGTTATGGCCAGCATCAGCGCACAAGGAAACAAAAGTTGCCAGGCCACTTCCGCAGAAAAAAGACCTGTCAGCAACAACACCCGCACATACATCACTGCCGACGACAGCAAAATACCCGCTCCCAATGACCGGCTGAGCGCCGGCGTTTCGCGGCTGCGCGCGCCAAACACCCAGGCGATCATAGTAGAGGAGAACAGGCCGCCCAACAGGGCTGTCAGCAGGATGCCATGGGTGGAGCCTCCAAATTTTAGCAGGAGATAGCCAGCAAAACTGATGGACGAAACCAGCAGAATAATCCAGCCGAGTTCGCGGTAGTGCA
>CAYMQY010000004.1:0-5934 GCA_964392655.1 uncultured Saprospiraceae bacterium | reverse complement strand
ATTCTGCATAATCGAATTTTTGTCCAAAAGTACAGATTTTTCAAACACCTGCTATCCGGCCAGTTCCACCAGCGTCACCCCGTCGCCGCCGTTTTCCGGCTCCGGGTGGTACACGCGGGCGATGTTGCCGCCGTATTCCCGAAGTTTGCTGCGCACAATTTTTCGCAGTACGCCTACGCCCTTGCCGTGCAGAATACGCAGCACGGCTGCGTTCGACAGCAGGGCGTTGTCCACAAATTTTTCCAGGACGAGCAGTGCTTCGTCGGGCGTCATGCCGCGAATGTCAATTTTTGATTCAAAGGCGGCGGCCTGCTGAATGTCGGCGCTTGAGGCGGACACTGTTTGTTGCACCGGCGGCGCCACCGGCAGCAGGTCGCGGGTGTGTACCGTCACCGTAATGCCGCCCATAGCCACTTGCGCCTTGCCGCCCTTGAGCGTTTCGATACGTCCGGTGGCGCCGCCTGCACGCAGCCGCACATAGTCGCCGGTCTGGAACGGACGTACCACCGAAGTGCCGGTTTTTTCCTCCAGTTTGATCACATCGGCGTTGATGTCGTCTACCTGCCGGGCTTTTTCCGCGCGTTCCTGCTTGAGTTGCTGAGCCATTTGCTGCACCCGCTCCAGGTTTTTCTCCTCTTTCAGTTGGCGCACGAGTTTGTCCACCTCCCGGCTGGTGTTGGCATTCAGGCGCAGTTCAAACTCTTTCTGATCCAATTTCAGGCGTTTACGTTTCACTTCCAGGTCGTTGTGGAGGCTGTCGTAGGTTTTGATTAGGCGTTCCAGCGACTGCTGCTTTTCCTGCACGGCGCGCAGGGTTTCTTCCAGTTCCTGCTTTTCGCGCTGGAGTTCGATCAGGATATCGTCCACGGCAGTTTCGCTTCCGGTGCGTTTGCGGGCGTAGTCAATGATGTGTTTCGGCAAGCCGCTTTTGGCGGCGATTTCGAAGGCGTAACTGCTCCCGGGGCGGCCCACCTTGAGTTCGTAGGTGGGGGAAAGCGTGTCTTTGTCGAAGTGCATGTTGCCGTTCAGGATGCCTGCGTTGCGGAAGGCAAATACCTTGAGGTTGGAGTAGTGCGTGGTGAGCACGGCAAACACGCCCTTGCGCAGCAAGCCTTGCAGGATGGATTCGGCGATTGCGCCGCCGGGTTTGGGGTCGGTGCCGCTGCCCATTTCGTCAATCAGCACGAGGGTCTTCGGGGTGGCTTTTTCCAGAAACACCCGGGCATTTTGCAGGCGCGAGGAGTAGGTGCTGAGGTCGTCGTCGAGGCTTTGCTGGTCGCCGATATCGGCAAAAATGCGCTCGAAAATACCGAATTCGCTGAGTTCGTGCACGGGCACAAGCAAGCCGCTCTGCACCATCAACTGGAGCAGACCGATGGACTTCATCGCCACCGATTTGCCGCCGGCGTTGGGGCCGGAAAGCACGAGGATGTGGTTTTCGGGCGTGAGTTTCAGTTCGAACGGCACCGTTTTTCGGCCCAGTGCCTTGTTTTTCAAAAACAACAGCGGGTGGTAGCCTTTGCGGACGGCAAGCAGCGGTTTTTCTTTCAGCACCGGCATGCCGGCGCGCATGACCATAGCCAGCCGGGCTTTTGCCTGCACCACTTCCAGCCCGACGAGCGTTTCCTGGTACTGCCCGAGGGTGGGGCCGTAGGGGCGAATAGTGGCGCTCAGTTTTTTCAGGATTCGGAAAATCTCCCGGCGCTCTTCGCCTTCGAGGTCGAAAATGTCGTTGTTGATTTCGATGACCGGTTCAGGTTCGATGAACACGGTGCGCCCGGTGTCGCTCTCGTCGTGGATGATGCCCCGGATTTTGCGTTTGTGCTCGGCAGGCACGGATAGGACGCGACGTCCGTTGCGAAAACTTTCGGGGGTATCCGACAGCCAGCCTTTGTTTCTGTATTCCGCGATGATTTGTCGGAAGCGTTGGTCCAGTTCGCGCACTTTGTGCTGCATTTCGCGCCGTATGCGCACGAGATCAGGTGATGCGTCGGCGCGCACCTCGCCTTTTTCATCGAATACGGCGGTGATGGCGCGGATCAGTTCCTCGTCGAACGACAGGTTCCGGATGCGGTCGTAGAGTTTGGGGTAAATCTCCTTTTTTACAGCGGAAAAAAACCGGAACACGTCGCGCATCACCAACAGAATGCGCAGGATATTCTGAAACGCTTCTGCCGGAAGGGTGTAGTCGGTGATGGCCAACATCCGCAGGTCGGCGCGGATGTCGGAAAAGGTTTCGAGCGGGAAGCGGTCGTTTTTTTCGAGGGTCAGTTTGAACTCCCGCGTTTCGCGCAGCCGGATGTCAATTTCCTGAAAATGCGTGGATGGTGTCGTTTCACGGAGTTGCTCGGCGGCCATGGGGGTCATGGCTTCTTTTTCGAGCAGATCGAGTACCTTGTCGAACTCAAGTTTTTTGAACACGTCGCGCGGTTCAAAGAGCATGTCTTGCGGTTTCATCGGCGCAAAAGTACGGTGTTACTGTGGGTTTCGCGACGTTGGACTTGCCTTGTGCAACGTATTCCGACACTGCTTGTCGTTGGAGTTCCAGTTCATTTGCTTTCAGGATCATTTTGTAAAATACTAACATTTCAAGTCAAAATGCAGATAACAAAACCCGATTGCCTACATTTGCCGGACATTTTCACATCAAATGCTTTTTATTCCATGATTAAAAAACTACTATTTGCTGCTTCTTTGGTAGCTCTTGGCGCAGCAGCCTATGCGCAGGGTACCATTCTTTGGTCGGAAGACTTCGAAACCACCACAGGTACTGCCTTGCCGGCCGGCTGGACACAAGCCACCAGCGCCACCGACGGCGGCTGGGTGACCGGGACTACCACCTTCCACTCGTCGCAATACTTCCCCGTTCCCGCCCGTGCCGGTCGTGTGCTGGGTACCAACGACGACAAGTGCAACTGCAACAAAGCCAATGAGAATCTGTACATGCCGACGATGGACTTTTCCGCGCTGGCTCCGGGCTCGCCGTTGGTGTTGCTTTTCGACATTGTGTACGGCAAGCGCACAGACTCCGGCAAGGCCGAATCACTGAAAATGATCGTCTCCACAGACGGCGGAACCACCTGGACGGACTTGCTCACCTTCGACGGCGGCGGTGGCTGGCGCAGTTTTTATAGCGTCAACATCTCGGCTTACGCCGGTATGGCCAACGTGAAATTCGGCTTCCGCTACGACGACGGCACCGGCTGGCTGTATGGCGCCATGCTGGACAACATGCGCGTAGTTGTGCCCGACAATATCGTTCGCGCCAGTTTGTCGGGTGTAACAGCCGGCAAATACATTGACGCTGTTCCCGCCATCTCTTCGGCATATACCAAAATCATGGCCGGTCATGAAGTAGCCGTTCGCGGTACGTTCAACAACACAGGCTTCCCGGTTATCACGTCGTTCGACGTAGACGTGACGCGGAATGGTACCACGCAAACCGTGAGCTACACCGGGCTGAACCTCGCGCTTGGCAGAAGCGTCCAGTTTTATATTCCGTACCCTGCCGTTTTGGGCGCCAACGCTTATGACTTTAGCATGGTAATCAAAAATGTGAACGGTGTAGGTGATAATGACCCGCTCGATAACTCGGGTACGGCTACATTCAACATCACCGGTGTGGAACCGAAGCCTGGCCGTAAGGTGGTCATCGAAGAAGGTACCGGCACCTGGTGTACCTGGTGCCCCCGCGGCGCCGTGATGATGGAATACATCGCCGAACAATACCCCGATCTGGCTGTTCCGATCGCCGTACACAATGCCCAGAGCAGTTATCCCGATCCCATGCAAAATACTGTTTACAACGCCGGTATGCTGACTATGATCGGTGGCTTCCCGGGCGGTCGTGTGGAACGCGAGGCTGATATTGACCCACTGCTCGGCAACCCGAACTTTGAGCAAAGCCTGATTGAGCACCTGACTCAGCCGGCTAAAGCGCTGGTTTCCCAGAACGTAAACTGGGATCCCGCTACACGCAAGGTAGACGTCACGACGTCGCTCCAGTTCGTAGAAGCCATGAGCGGCGACCTGCGTATCGCAGTTGCCTTCATTGAAGAAGGTGTCACAGGTACTACCCAATACTACGGCCAGATCAATGCCTATTCTGGTGGCGGAAATGGTCCGATGGGCGGCTTTGAAAACCTGCCCAGCCCGGTTCCCGCAGCTCAAATGGTGTACAACCACGTCGCTCGTGAAATCGTCGGTGGCTTCACCGGCGCAGTCGGCAGCGTACCTGCTACCAATGCAGCCGGTTCGGTGATGTCGTACAACAGCACCTATACCGTGCCGGCCACGTCCAACATCAACAACATGCACGCCGTGTCCATGCTGATTGATGCCGCTACCAACCGCATCATCAACGCAGAAGAAACGCCGATTCCGTTCGTGTCCACTTCCGCACCTACACTCACTGTGGAGGCTGTTCAGGTGTCCATCGCTCCGAATCCGGTTGTAGACGAAGCTACGCTGACCCTGAATGTAGAAAAAACCGCCGACGTGCAAGTCCGCGTTGTGGATGCCCTCGGTCGCGTAGTGTCCGAGCGTAACTATGCCAACATCAGCGGCAAACAGTTCCTGCCCTTCCGCGCCAACAACCTGTCGAACGGTATGTACACCCTCGTGGCTACGGCTAACGGTCAGGTGGCATCCAGAACCTTCGTGGTTCAGCGCTAATTGGCTGACGGCTGTTAGCCATCGGCCAAACAAGATGCAAACGTTTTTTTAGAAAAAACGACCGAGTTTTGCGGCGGCGGGCAACTTGCCCGCCGCTGCTTTTTTTTACCATACCATGCACGAAAGTCCGCTGCTTCGCACCCTGCAGATGCTCACCGAAGAGGAGTTCGACACGTTATCCATGTTTGTCGAATCGCCTATTTTCAATGAAGCCAACCGCTTCAACGATACGGTGAGGCTGTTCGAGTACCTGCGGGCATACTACCCGCAGTTTGCCGATCCGGCATTGGGAAAATCGGTTGTCGGCAAAGCGCTCTTCGGCGCCCGTAGCAACCCCGAGAACGAAGTGGAGCGCACGATGGCCCAGTTGATGCACATCGTCAAGCAGTTCATCAATTTTCGGTACTCAGCCGTCAAAGGGGGGCGGGCCGTGCGCAGCGGACGCAAATCCAACATTACGCAAGATCCTGTGGCATTGCTCAATTTCGCCCGGCAGCAGTTGGCACTCATGCGTTTTTATAGCGAACGTATCCGTCAAAAACCGCCAGATTCCCCGCTACCCTCCCCTGCCCTTGCACTGGAAAGCGGTGGAAAAAAACGCCGGGTAAAACGCGCCGAGCATTTTTTTCAGAACCTGTACCAGGAATTGGAAGAGGTTTTTCAGGAACAGCAGCGGTTCGACAACTTCGAAGAGTACGAATTCAGCGATTTCTTCTATTTTTTGTACCTGTCGGCACAGGAAAAGGTCATTTACGAAAGCCTGAGCGAATGGTCGGCACAGGATGGTTTCGTAAACTTGCTGGTTGCTTCCGAAAACCTCGACCGGTTTTACCTGCTCAGCAAACTGGATCAAATGTGCAAACTCGTACACCTGCAGCAGATCGCCATGCCGTTTGCCGAAGACTCTGACGAGTTCCGCCGCCTGACGACCAATCAGAAACTGACGGTTCAGATGACCGAATTGCTGATGCAGCACGACTACGACTACAACGATCCCAGTATTGCATTGTACTTCACGTTGCTCCAGTTACTCACTAAAAAGAAACCTGAAAAAACGGACGCGCTTGGCACCCGTTTTTTCCAACTCCTGCGCGAACACCGCGAACTGGTACCGGCACGGCGCTTCCGCGATTTCAACGTGATTGTGCGCTCGTACTGGACGCGCCGTTACCGCCAGACACGCGACCGCCAGTTTCTGGAACTGCTTTTTCAGTCGCATCAGGAAGACCTTGAACAAACCCGTCGAAAGGGGGAGGATAT
>CAYMQY010000003.1:66208-67884 GCA_964392655.1 uncultured Saprospiraceae bacterium | reverse complement strand
CCGCTCAACCCGTTAAACCCGCTCAACCCGCTCAACCCGTTAAACCCGCTCAACCTCTTCCCTGCATGTTCGACACCACAAAAAAAATCGGCATCCTCGGCGGTGGCCAGTTGGGGAAAATGCTCTGTTTGTCTGCTGCGCCCTGGGATTTCAAAACCTGCATCCTCGACGCTACAGCCGATTACCCTGCGGGCAGTGTTTGCTCGGAATTTACCGAAGGCAATTTCAATGACTATGCCGACGTGCTCGCGTTCGGACAAGACAAAGACATTCTGACTATCGAGATCGAGCATGTAAACACTGAAGCGCTCCACGAACTGGAGCGCCTCGGGAAAGTTGTGCATCCGGCTCCGCGGGCATTAGACATCATCAAGGACAAGGGGCTGCAAAAACAATTTTATCAGGAACATGGCATACCGACTGCCCGGTTCGATCTCTTCGATAGTGGCGCAGCGCTGAAAGATGCCGTATTATCCGGCGAGTGGACCTTGCCACTGGTACAAAAAAGCCGAACGGAAGGCTATGACGGGCGTGGTGTGGCCATTCTTCGCACCAGAGAGGATTTGGAAACCAAATTGTTGCCCGGGGCTTGTCTGGCAGAAGAATTGGTGCCTGTCCGCACGGAAATCGCCGTGATCGCTGCCCGGAATGCCAACGATGAGGTGGCTGTTTTTCCACCGGTGGAAATGGACTTTCACCCGGAAGCCAATTTGGTGGAAATGCTGGTTTGCCCGGCGCGTATCGCTCCTTTGCTGGCTGCTGAAGCAGAAGCCCTGGCCGAGCGCGTGATTCGGGCATTCAATATTTGCGGGCTATTGGCGGTGGAGATGTTCGTCACAACCAATGGAGATTTACTCGTAAACGAAGTAGCGCCCCGCCCGCACAACAGCGGCCACCACACGATTGACAGTGCCGAAACGAGCCAGTACCAACAGCATTTGCGCGCGATTTGCAACCTGCCGTTAGGCAAAACAACCCAGCGCACACCTGCGGTGATGGTTAATTTGTTGGGTGAACCCGGACACAACGGCCCCGTGCATTATGCCGGGGTAGGGGAGTGCCTTGCCATCGAAGGCGTGCACGTGCATTTGTATGGGAAAGCAATCACCAAACCATTCCGAAAAATGGGCCATGTGACCGTAACGGCGCAGACGCTTGATGAGGCTATCGAAAAAGCGAACCGGGTGCGGCAACTGCTGCACGTGGTGAGCGTTTAATTGCAAAACGCTATTCAGGCACAAAATCCAGCGAAACGGAATTGATGCAGTAGCGCAAGCCGGTTGGCTTGGGACCATCGTCAAAAACATGGCCAAGGTGGCCACCGCAGCGGGCGCACAGTACTTCGGTGCGCACCATACCGAACGACTTGTCGGAGTGTTCGGCAACAAGACCCGGGGCGAGAGGCTCCCAAAAGGACGGCCATCCGGTGCCGGATTCAAATTTGGCTTTTGAAGCAAACAAGGGTAGCCCGCAACCCCGGCAAGTAAATGTGCCTTTTTGTTTGACCTTGAGCAAATCGCCGGTGAACGCGCGCTCGGTACCTTTTTGCCGAAGCACATCATATTCCTTTTCATTCAGGATTTTGCGCCATTCCGCATCCGACTTGTTCAGGCGTACAAGCCGCTTTTCAGCGTCATATTGCGGCGGGATAATCGTGTCGGAAACCAGCGAAAAAC
>CAYMQY010000003.1:39558-66198 GCA_964392655.1 uncultured Saprospiraceae bacterium | reverse complement strand
GCCTCTGAAGGTGCCGGGTTGGGAGTGTGGCTTGACGAGAAGTTGCAAGACCAGAAAGCAAAAAGCAGGATGAAAAGCATGGTAAGGACGGTTTGGTAATACTTGCCGACACAAGGAAACACAGCCGCTACCCTGTTTGTTTTGGCACGGTTTTGGCGCCTTGATGACCGTTCCCTGAATTTATCCGACATTAATCCACGTTATTTTTTTAATCCAAAAACCAATTCGTTTGCCCAATCCTGGGTACCCAAAGGCGAAGCGCCGGCGATATGTTGTGCGGGCAGGCCATGCTGGTCTGCCCGCATTTTTTATAAAATGAGTAGCAAGTTAGTTGGGCATTTCCCGGAGTTTGTCGGGCTTCTGCACGACAATATTGCCGTCCCGAATATCAATGAGGCCCTCCGTTTTGAAATCGGTCAGAGTGCGAATGACGGTTTCCTTGGCAGTGCCGGCGATAGCAGCAAGGTCTTCGCGAAGCAGGCTGATTTCCCGGTATCCCTGGTCGAAAAGGTGCACGATGGCAGTAGCCACGCGTTTGCGCACGGAGTTGTAGGCCAGATCAATGAGCTGTTGCTCCTGATCCACGACGTGTCCGGCCAGCAGTTTGATGAACCGTGCGTTCACATCCCGGTTTCCGTAAACGAGCGTAAAGAAGTCGTCCTTGGGGATCATCCGAATGGTGGAATCCTCCAGAACGGAGGCGCCTTCCGGGTATCTGTCGCCGCTGAGAAGCGCGAGATAACCTAAAAACTCGCCGGGTCCGGCAATTCGCAGGATAAGTTCCCGCCCGTCATCGTTGGTTTTGTAAAGTTTGACACTGCCTTTCTCAATATGGAAAAGCCAGCGCGGGACGTCGCCTTCCTGAAAGATCGGATCTTTTTTTCGGTAATGGCGCACCTCCCGGTTTTCCGAGAGGCGCTGAATAGCCTCCAGAGCCTTGGCTTCATTAATGAAATGCTCAAGCCCGCCGCTGGATTGTTTGCTCGAAGCAGCCCGTAGCCGTTCGTTTTTTCGCAGTCTTGCCTCGATGGTTTGCAGCAGGAGGGTATCGTCGAATGGTTTTACGATATAGTCGTCGGCGCCCAGCGACATTCCTTTCCGGAAGTCGTCTTTCTCTGCCAGTGCAGTCAAAAAAATGAACGGAACATCGGCGGTTTGTGCGTGTTTTCCGAGGATGTGCAGCACTCCGAATCCGTCCAGCTCCGGCATCATCACATCGCAGAGGACGAGGTCGGGGCGGTCTGCGAGGGCTTTTTCCACACCAATTTTTCCGTTTTCAGCGGTTGTAGTCTGGTAACCGCTGAGAGACAATATTTCGGACAGGTTTTCGCGCACTTCAAGATTGTCCTCAATGATCAGTATTTTCTTCATGGGCATGCAGTTTCTCGGGGCCAAAAGTACGATTCCGTGCAAGGATTTGTAACACTGACGCAAATCATTTTCCAGGCTGTGTACGGTCATCCGACCAGGAGGGCATGTCCGGGCATTTTTGCGTCGTACTCCTACAGGGAGTTTTCATTTTCAACTACCCTTTTCACGATTAAACGACAGTAATTATGAATGCCTACGCACCAATTTCTACGATCATGGTCACAGATCTGGTCACCATAAACCCCGACGAAAACCTGCTTGCCGTCAAAAAAATATTCGATACGCACAGTTTTCACCACCTGCCGGTGGTGCGTTTTCGCAAGATTGTCGGCATCGTTTCCAAGACCGATTTCAACCATTTTACCGGCGGGATCAACCATGCAGGCGAAAATGTCCAGATTCTCGAAAACACCAAAGTGGAGGACATAATGACCAAAGGGCTGGGAAAACTGGAGCCGGACGATCGGATCAATGTAGCTCTGGAGATTTTTAGTAAAAACTGGTTCCATGCGCTGCCGGTCGTGGAGCACGACGAACTGGTAGGCATTGTGACTACGCAAGATGTGATCAGGGCAATTTTGAACGAAAAGCCTAAAGAACCGCACCTTGTTTACGAAAATCTGGACTGAGTGACGGCTTTCAGTATTGAAACTATTTAGCCGGAAAGGGGCTTATTTACCACCTCAAACCGTTTTCGATTATGACTACGATTCAGATTTATGGAGGCGGCGATGCCAAAATGCAGGAGTTGCGCAACAACGTAGCCCTTGCTCTGGCTCAGTTTCCCGTACAGGGAAACGTGGAGGAGGTGTCTGAATACAACCAAATACTTGCAAAGGGGATTGAGCATCCGCCGGCATTGGTACTTGACGGAAATATTGTTTCTGAAGGGAAAGTACCTTCGGTAGAGCAGATCAAGGAGATTCTTCGCAACCGCAACTTGTTGCGCAGCAAGCTGTACAGGCTGCAACGTATTATGGTCGCTGTGGATCTCAGCCCGGCTTCCGAAAATGCGTTGCTTTTTGCCTGTCGTCTGGCGCACATGTTTGATGCTAACCTGGAGGTGGTTTATGTGATGGACAGCATTTTTGAAGGTACACGACCATCGCCGTCCGGTTTTTTGTCTAGTTACCGAAAAACCATGCAGGACGAGGTGGACGCCTTTGTAAAAAAGGTTACGCTGGCAAGTAACGTGGAGTGTATTGCGGAGTCGGAGCAAAGGGTTTCAGACCCTGAACCAGGTAAAAATATTCCAGGGCTACGCACACATATCGCTTTTGGTTTTCCTGAAGAGGTGTTGGGTCATCTTTCAACTAAAGCAGATTTGCTGGTCATGGGCACTACCGGACGTGGTAACCTGACACGCAAACTCTTTGGCTCGGTGAGCATAGCCGTTTCAAAAAATGCGCTTTGCCCGGTTTTATTAGTCCCGCCTCAAACGCAGATGCCCAGGTTCGACAACATTTTGTATGCCAGTAACTTCGAGTCGCTGGATCCATTGACCGTCAAACAAACCGTGGCTTTTGCACGCCATTTCAAGGGCCAGTTACATTTTGTGCATGTGGGGCCTGCAGGAGAATCGGGAGATGAACTGGAGAAAAGGCTGTTCGAGGTCAACTATGTGTACGCCGATCCGGCCATGCCGTTTGTTTTCAGCAAAGTTGTCGGTGATGATGTGGTCGGCAGTTTGCACGAATATGCATACGAGCACCGTATTGATTTGTTTGTGTTTGTTACCCATCAGCGCTCTTTTTGGGAGGAATTGTTGCATCACAGTATTTCCAAGGAAATGCTGCTGCACACGAGTTCGCCGGTGTTGATAATCCATGCGGATGCCGACACGGCAGCATAACAGCGAACTTTTTTGATTCCCGGGCGTTTCGCAGCGGTAATTTGAACCGTTGAGTAATGACTACATTCGAGCAGCCGGATCAACAGGAAGTAAAAATACCCTTGGTTGAGGGCCGCGACTATTACATTGAGAAAGGGTACTGGGTTTTTACGGAGCATTTCCTGCTCAAACGCGGAAAATGCTGTGGTAGCGGCTGTCGCCATTGCCCGTACCGAAAAAGAAAAGCCCGCCAGACGTAGATGTTTGGCGGGCTTTTTTTATCGTTCCCACTTTTCAATTCGCACCATTGGTTTAGGGTAGCCATTCATACCGTAGGTCACGCGTTCACCGGCACAGATCAAATCAGGGCGATGGATTTTGATGTCCGGCACATTTTTTAACTCCGGGCACCAGATTCGCACATAATCCCCATTCGGATCGTATGTGCGCGCCTGGGTGAGGATATTGAAGTAACGGTCTTCACGGGGGTCACTACCCACCCCGGCTACATAATTCCAGTTGCACCAGTTGGAGCAGGGATCATAATCGAGTAGCAGCGATTCGAAGTACTCGGCGCCTATTTGCCAGTTTACCTTGAGGTCTTTGACTAAAAAAGAGGCAGTATTCTGTCGCCCGCGATTGCTCATCCAGCCTGTAGCGTTCAGTTCGCGCATATTAGCATCAATAAACGGCACACCGGTTCGCCCTTCCGCCCAGATCTGAAAAAGTTCAAGGTCGTTTTTCAAGTGGCGCTGGGGTTTAGCCTGGGGGCCTCCTTTCAAAAAAATCCGGTTGCCGTGTTTTTTTCCCATGAGCCTGAAAAAGTCGCGCCAAAGCAGTTCGAAAAACATCCAGTAGGTGCTCTCGTTGCTCACGCGTTCCTGTTCATAGCGCTTGATTTCGTGATAAATATATTTGGGCGACAGGCATCCTGCCGACAACCATGGCGAAAACTTGGAAGAATAGTTGTCGCCGATCAAGCCGTTGCGCGTTTCCTTGTAAATCGCTATTGCGTTGGACTCCCAGAAGTAGTGGTGTACCCGGGCCAATCCCTCGGTTTCGCCTCCTTTGAAGGGCATAACAGCGCGTGTATCCTGCTCAAAAGATGCATGGCCAAGCTCTTCCAGCACGGGTAAATTGCCTGACTCCAGTTCCGTCGGCAACGCAGGCATAACAGTCGGGGCAGGCAGGGGCAACCGAACAGGCGTGATGTGCTCGTTTTCCTTGCGAAACTGCGTGAATGTATCAGGCATGTGTTGTACAGGTACCGGCAAATCCTGGGTGTGGTAGAGCATTTTGCCCCGGTTGTACAACAACTCCACGCCGATGCTCCAGAGTTTTTGTTCGAGTACATCCTGAACCAATACTTCTTCGTATGTGCGTTCCCGGTTGCACAAAACCCAGGAGGCTTTGATTTCACGCGCGATTTCCGGAACGATGTACTCGGGCTTGCCGACGCGCACAATCAAGTCCGATCCGGCTGTTCGCAGGTTTGCCCGCAAATTTTCCACACTTTCCAGCAGAAATCTGGCTCGGAACTTGCCGGTTTTGGGAAAGCCAAACCGGGTTTGTCCTTTAAATACCCGTTCATCAAACACATATACAGGCACCACCTCATCTGCCATACGAAGTGCGGTGGTCAGCGCCTCGTTGTCGTGGAGGCGTAAATCTTGTCGAAACCAAATCAAAGCGCGGCGTTTCATAATCAGTCCCTATAACCGAAGAATAAAGCCATTGTTCGTGGTATGCTCACGGGTAAATCCATGAGTTGGCAAAGCAGTACCAACCAGAAACCTTCCAACCAGAAACCTTCCAACCAAAAAATACCCATACATTTGTGCGTCCCGTTTCAAAAGATAGTCTCTCCGCTATACTAAGTTTGGCAAAATGGCAGTTTTAGCCGTGCATTTGCCTGAAACTTAGGGTGTTCTGTGTTAGTCCCTGAAAGAACACCCGATTGATACTGATTTAACCGAAATTGAACTTTACTATGAACTTTTCCTTATCCAATGCCGGTCGTACAATGGCTGCGTGGTTAGTCGCTACAACTATCCTGACTGCTCAAACCAACCTGCAGGAAAGCCTTGCCCGAGCCGACAAGCAATTCGACCTCTACGCTTACAATCTGGCGCTCAACTCGTACGACCAAATTCTCAAGGAGCAACCAAACAATACCCATGCTCTGGCGCGTATCGGCGATTGCCACTTTCAGTTGAACCGCCCGCAGGAAGCACTCTCGTGGTACGACCGGGCGGTAGTGCTCGGAAATGCAGCGCCCGAAATCCTGCTGCGGTACGGTAAGGCACTGATGTACACGGGCGATTATTATGGCGCCAAAAAATGGTTCTTGCAGTATGCGACCTCCAACCCGGCTGTGGGGCAGCATTTTTCTGAAATGTGTGATTTTGCCCTCCTGGCTGCCCGAAAAGACGGCATATTCTCTGCGCTCAACGAACCGATTAGTACCCCTGCATCCGATTATTCACCGACTTTTTTCGGCGATAAAATTGTGTTCAGTTCAGCCCGGACGGACATCAAACGCAAAACAACCGCCAAAACAAGTTCCGACTGGACTGGCAGTGCGTACAACCAACTGTACGTCACCCAACGCGGCGCAGGCGATGTGGCTTATCTGCAAAACCCGGCTTTTTTGCACGATGATCTGCAAAACGATTACAACGAAGGCCCCGTCAGTTTTTCCGCAGACGGCCGCCGGGTTGCTTTTTGCCGAAATAACTTTATTGACGGTACCCGGCAGATCGCTGAAAAAGGCGTGAATCTGAGTTTGCACATCGCTGATGTGGTAGACGGCAAGTGGGTGAATGAACGCGCCTTTCCCTACAACGGCTCCGATTTTTCAACCGGATATCCCGGTTTTTCCCCCGACGGAAACTCCCTTTATTTCGCTTCCACGCAGGAGGGCGGCTTCGGAGGCTGGGACATTTTTGTCTCCACCTGGAACGGAAATTCCTGGAGTGTGCCGCGCAATCTCGGCGCACCGCTCAACACCGCAGGCAACGAAGTGACACCGTTCTTCGACGGCGAAAACCTCTACTTTTCATCCGACTGGCACAACGGCCTCGGGGGTATGGACGTGTTCCGGGCAGAAATGGACGGCAATAACATCTCGGGAATTACGCACCTCGGCACCGGGATCAACTCCTCCCGGGACGACTATGGTTTTGTGTTCGATCCGAAAATGAACACCGGATACCTGACCAGCAACCGCCCGGAAGGACGCGGCAACGAAGACATCTGGCAGGTGCGCAAAAAAGTGGATGAATTCGTCATTCTGGTTACCGATCCCCAGAAGACGCCTTTGGCCGGCGCCGACATTGATTTTTCGGCCTGCAATGCGGGTTTCAAACAAACAGATGCAAACGGGCGCTACGCCTTTGCCGTTGCCACCGGAAAAGTAGATTGCCGGGTGACCGTCCGCAAGGAGGGGTACCGTCCGCTTGTGCTACCCATCCAGTCGTCGGGAGAAAAGAACCTGTCGGCCGTGCTGATGCCGGAGTATGGCACAACTCCACCGCAAACGACGCCTGCGCAACCTGAAGTAACCGCTCCGCAAACATACAGTACCACCGGTACCGTCCCGGTACAAAGTGGAAAAATTGAAAAATACACGATTTATGTGAGCGACGATCAGGGCCGGGCGCTTCCGGCAGCAGCGCTCAACCTGACCACCTGCGGTCTCGGCACGCTCTACACCGATGTGGCCGGGAAAGGCTCGTTCTACTTCCCTGTGGGCACCACCTGCAACATGATCGTTCAAAAAGACGGCCTGGAAGATGTAGTCATTCCGATACACAGCCAGACGAGCCACGAAATTTCCATCACGATGAGTGCCGATAAACGCACCAAGTTTTCCGGCCTCGTGTACGATAACAATACCCGCCAGGCGGCTCATGCCGTAGTCATCACCGCTAAAAGCCGACAAAGCGGACACGAATCCCTGGCTTCCACCAACACCACCGGGCGGTACTCGCTTTGGTTGCGGCCTTACCAAACCTACGACATTACCTATTCGAGAGACGGATATCTGAATTTTGTAAATGCGGTTCAGACCGAACGCTATTCCCCGATCGAACTGGAACTGGCACCTGTAGGCATCCAGCCCTTGGCTGCAAGTCCGGCTACATACAGCACGACGCCGGCCTCGGGGGGCATGATTTCATTGGCTGAACTGGAGAAAACTCCTGCAACCACGGCGAGCAAAGTGGATGGATACGCCATCCAGTTGTCTGCCGACAAGGAAAATTACACCGACAATGAATTGCGCAAGTACGATACCTACGCAGAACGCGGCAATATTTACACCGTCAAGGAGGGCCAGTACTACAAACTCCGTCTCGGGGTGTATCCGACCAAAGAAAAAGCAGAGGCTGCGCTCTCCAAACTTGTCCCGACGCCCAAAGACGCTTTTGTCGTGCGCGAAAATCAGGCGACCCAAAACATGTTGGTAGATGAAACGGCATCCAGGGGTGTGGAAACTGCTCCGGCTATGTACTCCACGTCGTCGTCTTCGAATGTTCGGTTTGCGGTGCAGGTGGCTTCGTTCCCGACCGGGAAACCGATTCCGCTGGCCGATTATTCCAACTTGAGTTCGCTCGGTACTACGTATGTACAACAGGAAAACGAACGCGCCCGGGTACGCGTAGGCGCCTGGGAATCGCACGAAAAAGCAGAAGCCGTGCGTGCAGAAGCCGTGCGTTTGGGTTACAAGGATGCGCTGATCGTGACGGAAAAAGTTGAAAATGCCCCTGTGGAACCTGCTCCGTCAATCATACCTGCCCCCAAGGGTGTGTTTACGCCAATGCCGGCAACTCCGGTACAGTATTCCACCACAAGCAACGCTACACCGACCCCTGCTTCTGCTGCGACAGCAAAGTTTCATGTCCGTATTTGCGCTTTGGACGAACCCTACAGTTTCGATTCCAAAAAAGTGGAAGGCCTTGGCGGCGCTATCGAACGCTGGCCCATCGGCGACACCCGTAAGATCGCCATCATGCTCGCCGGTTTCACAACCCCCGATCAGGCGATTTCCGCAACAGACAAAATTCGGGCACGAGGTTTTCCGGATGCCTACATCATTGCTGAAGAAAATGGCCGCATGAGCAAATACCGGTATTGATTCCGCTGAAAATTTTTTTTCAAACAAGGCAGCGAACAACCCTGCACGTCCGTTTTGGCAAATATTTCCGGCGCTGGTAAAGCCGCGCCGCCAATAACAGAAAGCAGAAAGTAGGTTTTTTAGTTGGTTTTGTTTGTTACAAAAGGCGCGCTGACAGTGCGCCTTTTGTTTTTTTATTCAAAATTGAAAAACTGCTTTCCCCGAAACCCTCCTCTATATTTGCCGCCGAAATGCGCGTATTCACAGACCTTGAACAACTGCCCGCGTTCCGAAACGCGGTTTTGACGATAGGCTCCTTCGACGGGGTGCATGCCGGCCATTGCCGGATACTGGAACGCGTTCGGAATTTAGCCAAAAGCCACCACGGCGAAAGCATCGTGCTTACGTTCGAGCCGCACCCGCGTGTAGCCCTGCACCCGGACGACGCTTCTTTTAAACTGATCACCACGACGGCAGAAAAAATTCGTCTGCTCGAACAATGCGGGGTGGACAACGTGGTGCTCGTACCCTTCACAGGAGATTTTTCCCGGCAAACCGCACAGGAGTACGTCGAGGATTTTCTTATCCGGCATTTTAAGCCGGTATGTTTAGTGATCGGTTACGACCATCGTTTCGGGGCTAACCGCAGCGGCGATATCGCGTTTATGCGCCAATACGAAGCCGACCGGCATTTTTCCATCGTGGAAATTCCGGCGCAGGAAGTAGATGACATCGCAGTCAGCTCTACTAAAATTCGCAAAGCACTGGAATCCTGCGATGTATCCCTGGCTAACCGCCTGCTTGGACACACGTTTTCATTTGCCGGCTCCGTCGTCGTCGGCGACCGGATTGGCCGGACAATCGGCTTCCCCACTGCGAATATTCAGGTGGATGACCCACACAAACTCATCCCGCCAAACGGGATTTATGCGGCGCGGGTACGGGTCAATCCGGCTGACAAGAACAGAGTAGGGGCCATGCTGTACATCGGCCGGCGGCCAACCGTGGCGAATTCCGGCAAGGTTTCCATCGAAGCGCATCTGCTCGATTTTACAGGCGAATTGTATGGGAAAAGCATCGAAGTCGAGGTGCTGGATTTTATCCGGGCCGACAAAAAACTGAATGATCTGGATGCCTTGCGCACACAAATCGAGGCCGACAAAGTGGAAATTCTCCAGCGGCTGCAAACCCGTGTGGCGGTCGTTATTCTCAACTACAACACGCGCAAACACCTGGAAACTTTTCTGCCTTCGGTGGTGGCGAATAGTCCGGGTGCGCGAATAATCGTAGCCGACAACGGTTCGCCCGATGACTCCGTGGCTTTTTTGCAAGCGCACTACCCGGATGTGGAAGTGCTTGATTTGAAAATAAATCACGGTTTTGCGCAGGGCTACAACGAAGCACTGGCCCACGTGGAAAGCGATTTTTATGTCATCCTGAATTCCGACGTGGAGGTGTGTCCCGGCTGGATGGAACCGGTGCTTGCCGCGATGCAGGCGAACCCGAAAATTGCAATTGCCCAGCCGAAAATTCTCGCCTGGAACGACAAGCAGCGATTTGAATACGCCGGTGCTGCAGGCGGCTGGATTGACTACCTCGGCTACCCGTTTTGCCGCGGGCGCATTTTCAGCCAGAACGAAGTGGATGAGGGCCAGTACGACACGCCACAGGAGTGCTTTTGGGCCTCGGGTGCAGCATTTTTTATCCGGGCGGAGCTGTACCACGGATTTGGCGGTTTCGACGGCGATTATTTCGCACACAACGAGGAAATTGACCTGTGCTGGCGCATCAAACGGGCTGGGTATTCGGTCTGGAATTTTCCGCAATCGGTGGTGTACCATCTTGGTGGCGGAACCCTGGAGTACGAAAGCCCGCGCAAGGTGTTCCTGAATTTTCGGAACAGCCTGTACACACTCCTGAAAAACGAAACCGCAGCAAAATTGATCTGGCTGATCCCGGCACGGTTCCTGCTCGACGGACTGGCCGGCGTGCGGTTTTTTCTCAAAGGCCAGTTCCGGGCCATTTGGGCGATCGTGCGGGCACATTTTTCATTTTACCAAAATTTTGGAAACACCTTGCGAAAACGCCGCGAAGCCGGCGAAATCGTCAAGACGCGCCGGATCGGCCCGGCAAATACAGGCGGCATTTACCGCGGCAGTATCGTTTTTGCACACTATGCCCGCCGGATCAAACGCTTCTCGGCCCTGATCGGCCGCCATTAGCACCATGCTCGTCGTCATCACGTCGCCGTCGTTTCTGGCAGAAAAACGCTACGCCTGCACCGTCCTGTTGGGCGAGTTGCTGGGTGTGGCATGGGAAATACGCATCCGACCCGGCAAAGAGCACTTCCGCATCGAGTTACCCAACGGTGCTGTGCTGACGGTGGAGGATCATTTTTGGAACAAAATATCCGAAACGACCGGCCTGAGTGCCACACTTGTGCCCGACAATGCCGTGCGAATGCCGCACCCGTACGCGCCGGACGACGACCTCGTTTGCGCGTACGGGAGGCCTTTTTTTGCAGCATCGGATGGGGAAATAACCTGTGGGCTGGACCTCTTCGCCTCGGCGTTTTTTATGCTCACCCGCTGGGAAGAATTTGTCCGGCCCGAACGCGACGCCTTCGGGCGTTTTCCGGCGGCGGCGGCACTGGCCGAGCGGGCAGGTTTTCTTGAGCGGCCGGTGGTGCACGAGTACGCGGATCTGCTCCGGCAGGCGCTTGTTCGGCTCGGATACCCAGTGCCCGAACCCGACCGAAAAGTGCGGCTCCACCTGTCGCACGATGTGGATCACCCGCGCCTGTGGTGGTCGGCAGCCGACCGTTTGCGCACCCTTGGCGGAAGTTTGTTTCAGCGAAAAAATATCCGCGAAACGGCCTGGTGGCTTCGCAACCATATTTTTAATCCCCAAGACCCATTCGACATTTTCGATGCCTGGATGGATTTTTCCGAAGAAAACGGGCTGGTGTCGCACTTCAATTTCATGGGAGACCGGCCCCGTACAGCAGACTGCCCGTATTCGTTGCAGCATCCGTTTGTGAAGAATTTGATCCAAAAAATCGCAGAACGCGGGCATGTCCTGGGTTTTCACCCATCGCGGGAAGCGAACAGTGACGCGGTAGTTTTTGCGCATGAACTGGAATCCTTGCGGCGCCTATGTCCGCTGCCTGTTGTGACCGGGCGACAGCACTACCTCTGTTTTTCGCCGCCCGAAACCTGGCAACGCTGGTCGGATTCGGGCATGGCCTGGGACAGCACCCTCGGCTATCCGGAGGCGGAGGGTTTCCGTTGCGGAATGTGCCGCGATTTTCCGGTCTTCAATTTTCTGACACGTGAAATCCTGCCTTTGCGCGAAAAACCGCTCATCGCCATGGATGTTACGTTGGCGCAGTACCGAAAGTACACGCCCGAACAGGCCCTGGAACGCTTGGTTCTTCTGCGTCGGCAGGTGGAAAAACATGGCGGCGAGTTTGTGCTGCTGTGGCACAATTCGTCCTGGAACACGTTTTTTTGGAACGATTGGCGCCGGGTTTACGAAACTTTCGTGTGCGCATAACACTGACAGTCACCGACGAGTAGAGACGAAAATTCCAGTCCAGCCACCTATGAAACACAACCCGCCCAACGGCGTGACCGGCCCTGCCCAACCCACGGGAAACGGCAATAGATGCCGGCAGGCCAGCAGGTACAGCGAACCTGAAAAACAGGCAATGCCTGCTGTGAACAACCAGGCGCTCCAGTTCAGCGGTTTGTCGGGGGCGCCCCGGCGTTCCATCATCAAGCCGACTCCGAACAGTGCGAGGGTATGCACAAACTGATAAAAAACGGCTTTCTCGTAAATGCCGAGTTGGTAGGCATCGAGGTGGGGCTTCAGCCCGTGTGCCCCGAATGCGCCGAGGGCGACGGCAAGCGCACCGAAAAGTGCAGCCCGACGATAAATTTGTTGGTGCATGGCAGGACAAGTTGCTGGGTTAAGATCAGATTTTACGCCGCAAAAATGGTCAGTGAAAAACTCTTTGGTAACATTGCAGCGCTAAATCTTTATTTGTGTCCAATTTTTTCAGGCGTATGAGTTGGCGCATTGTTGCGCCGGTGTTGTTTGTGTTTGCCGGGCTGTCGCTTTGGTTTTTTGTCTGGCGGGGTTACGAGGTGTACCATGCGGTGCCGGGGCAATCGGCGCTCGTCCTGACGTTATCGGGAACAGATCATTTGAAAACAATCGCTTCGGGGAAAGCCGGGGGATTTGCCCACCTGAGTGTGATCCGGGTGCTTGCTTCCGATCTTGGGCAGGCGCTTGCATTACTTCCGGGCAGTGCTGAAAACCCGGACATTACCCTTGCTGCGGCGTTCAGCCTGAATCCCAACGACAGCCTGCACCCGCTCCTCGTGCTGGATTTGGGTAGCCGATCCGCTGCTCACCGGCTGTTTGAAACGGTAACCGGAACATCAAAAATCGCTTCGTTTACCTTCCGGGGGCACGAGATTGTCACGGTGGAAACACCCGGCAAAAGCCGCTTTGCTGTTGCCGTTTCGCGAAATCTGGTACTCCTGTCGCGGCATTCCTATCTGGTCGAGGATGCGCTGGTTCAAACCGGCAAACGCGATTCCTGGTGGCAGGAACAAGCAGCCCGGGTGCAGGCGCCTGTTCGAGCCGTTTTGCATCCCGGGACGCTGGCCGAACGACTGCGGGGGCAGTTGGCTCCCGGATGGGATTATTTACCCGGACGGTTTGTCGGGCAGTACACTGCGCTGGTACTTGGTTTTGATGGAAAGCGCTGGGCAATAGCGGCGCCACCGCAACGCTCGCCTGATAAAGTGGACGGCGGACAATTGCCACACACCGATATAGCCGGGATATTGCCGGATAATACCGCCCTGCTGGCCTGGACGAGCACACAGCAGCCGGGGGCGCTTGGCGCATTTACCCGAAACGGCGCCAACGACTCCGATTTTCAGCGTTTTGTCAACTCATGGGCAGGAAAAGAAGCCGCATGGGTACTCACCGAGCCGTACTCGCCGGGTATCCGCGACGACAGATTTTGGGTCTGCTCCATTCGGGATGCGGCGGTAGCCCAAAAAAGCCTGATGGCGTACGGCGAGCGAGCCGGACTTTTGCAACGGTATGCGTACCAAACCTTTGAAATTAGTCAGTTTTTCAGTCGCTCCCTGCTGGAGCCCTTGCTGCAAGAAGGGGGGGCAGACTTTCAAAACCCGGTATGCGTGCTGCTTGACGGGTATGCCGTTTTTGGCGCCAATCCTGCTGCATTGGAGCTTTGGATTGACAAATACATCGTGAATCAAACGCTGGCAAACCAGCCCGATTTTTTACTGCTGGACAAGCAAATGCCCACGTTATCCGACAGGTTTTTGTTTTTCAATGCAGCGTTTACCTCCATGATTGCCACGCAATTACTCAATCCTGACGTTGCAGATGCCTTGCAGTCGGATATTATGCTACTTCAGAATTCAGGGCTGTTTGGGCTGGATTTGAGCGAAAACGGAACAGGCAATTTAGTGAACTACTCAAGTAGCGCTCAGATACCTGTTGCCGGCATTTTGTGGAAAACACCGCTGAACGGCCAGGCAATTACGCAACCGTATTTAGTGCCTGCTACGCAACCTGACAAAGAATCTACACTTTTGATACAGGATGATCAGTTCTACCTGCATTGCCTGACAGTCAGCGGCAATCTGCTCTGGCGCAAGAAATTGGACAAACCGATTCAGTCGGAAGTGCGCGGCATTGATTTTTTCGGCAATGGTGGCGTGTGTTATCTGTTCAATACCGCCACCGATTTGTGGATTCTTGATTCCGAAGGACGGGAGATAGCCGGCTATCCCCTGCATTTGAAATCTCCGGCCACGAACGGTGTAACTGCGGTGGATTTTAATGACGATCATAAATACGGCCTTTTTGTCGCTTGTGAAAACGGCAACCTGTATGGGTTTGATCAGTATGGACGACCGCTTACCGGCTGGAACCCCCAAAGCGGCGTCGGGCAGGTGCGGCATCCGCTCATTCATTTCAAAAGCGAGACAAAAGACTACCTGGCTGTGCTCGGCAGGGATGGACAATTATCCGTATTCAACCGCATTGGTGTACCGCTTTTGGCGCCTATGAAGTTTGATGGAGACTTCTCTGCAAATCCGCCTCAGTTTGAAATCCGCCCTGAAAATCAACGAATCATCTGTATGGACGCCTCCGGCAAGGCCTACTGCTGCAATTTAACAGGCCAGGTGACTCAATTCGATCTTGGCAACGGCGGAAACAGGCATTGGCTGGTAATTGACGGCACATCTTCCGGACATCTTCAGGATTTTGCGGTATTGAGTGGCCGTTCACTTGTTTTTTCCGGATACGGTCAGGACGCTTTGTTGAAAAAAGCCACGCTTGTTTTTTCGGAAACCCAGGACACGTTGTTCGCTACAGGGTCTCCAGGGTTGTTCGGCACGCTCAACCGAAGCAAACGGCAAATTTATTTGGTGAATAGTGCGGGAAAAATGCTTGCCGGTTTCCCTTTAGCAGGCACTACGCCTTTTTCTCTGTACCAGATGGCTTCAGATCGGAAAAGCAGTATCCTGTTTGCAGGCAACGGCGCGAGTATTTGTGCATACCGGGTGCCGAAATAACCCTGCCCGAAAAAATTTTGCCTAAACCTCGGGCTTCCCGGGTTTTAATAACCTCGAAATGTCAATAATGAAAAAAAAGCAAAAAATATGCTGAACCTTGTTGCTTTATTGTTGATCTTTCGCCGCTTTTTACTGCTCAAACAAAATTTTCCCGCTTATGAAACAATCAGTACTGCTTCTGTTCCTTGCATTTACCATTCATTTCAATGCCGGTGCGCAAATGGCGAACGGCAGTGTCGCACCGAATTTTACGGCCGTAAGTATAACCGGGCAATCGTACAACCTGTACAATTTGCTGGATTCGGGCTACACCGTTTACATTGACTTTTTTGCCACCTGGTGCGGCCCTTGCTGGAACTACCACAGCACACATGCCTTGCAAGAGCTGTGGGAACAATACGGCCCTTCCGGCACAGGGGAGGCTTTTGTTTTCGGGATCGAAGGCGATTGCCAGACAAACACCCAATGTATTACCGCCTCACCGGGTTGTAACGACCCCAACAATCAGGGAAACTGGGCGAATGGTGTCACGTACCCATTGGTAGATAACTGCTCGATCCGATCCTTGTATCAGGTCGCCTATTATCCTACGATTTACATGATCTGTCCGGCAGACAAGAAAATTTATGAGGCTGGTCAGCAAGGCCCCTCCGGGCTTTGGGCGGCTCGCGAAGCAAACTGCCCGCCGTTAGTCGTAACAGCTCTTGTCAATAATGTAAACAACACCATTTGCTACGGCAGCAATACCGGTTCCATTGATATCTCCGTATCCGGCGGCACCGGCCCATACACCTACAATTGGTCAAACGGGTTGCATTCACAGGATTTGACCAATATTCCTGCAGGCACATACTCCTGCACCATTACCAATGCTCAAGGCTGGACCGGAGAAACAGGTGACATAACAGTGGAAGACCCTCCGTCCCCACTGGATCTCACCCTGGTTGGCACGACTCCCGTCGGGTGCAACGGTGTTTTTGGAAGTATCGAAGTGGAAGGAAATGGCGGTTGGGGAGATCTGAATTTTAACTGGAACAACGGTATGTCCAGCAACTCGATTCAGGGCTTAAATGCCGGTTCTTACACCTGCACAGTTGTTGACAACAGTGGTTGTACCAAAACCTTGAACACTGTACTGGCGCCGGCTTCGTATCCGGTTGCTTCGATTGCGCCCCCTGGAGTAGTTACATGCGCTACACCAAATATCCAGTTGAGCGTTTCGGCATCAGGTGGCTACAGTGGCGATTACAACTACTCCTGGACGACGTACAACGGTGGAAATATTGTTTCCGGGGCAAATACCCCCACGCCGACGATAAATGCTGCAGGTAATTACACCGTTCAAGTCTCCGATGCAGTAACCACTTGTTCGGGCTTTTCTACGGTTATAGCCACAGCAAATGTGACATTGCCGTCTTCTGAAGCCGGACCAGCCATGACCGTGACTTGCTCGGTTCCGACTACCCAACTCGAAGGTAGTGGATCGGCAGGAAACAACATCACTTACCTGTGGACGGCCTCCAACGGCGGACACATTGTCTCCGGGGCAAATTCGCTTACACCCTTGGTGGACGCGTCCGGCGATTATACACTCGTCGTTACCAATACTACTAATGGTTGCACCCAAAGCGACATGACGGCTGTGACAGGTAATAATGTGCCGCCGACTGCTCAAACCACAGGAGGTACGCTGACTTGCGTTACAAACTCGGTTGCCCTGAGCGCAACAACGAATGCCAATGACCCCGAGTTTGAATGGACAGGTCCGAACAACTACGAATCTTCCGAACAAAACCCGACCGTGGCAACGTCCGGCGAATACCTGCTTGTGGTGAGCGATCCCAACACCGGTTGCACGAACACCTCCATCGCAACGGTTGCATCCAACACCACGCCTCCCGGCGCCGATGCCGACGGTGGTACGATCACCTGCACGCTGACGACCATCGTGCTGCAGGGTGATGCCACCTCCAATGATGCCACTTACGCCTGGACCGGCCCCAACAATTTTGAAAGCGACCTGCAAAATCCATCCGTTTCGGCAACGGGCACCTACAGCCTGATCACCACGGACACAATTAATGGTTGTACCTCCACGGCGTCGGCTGTGGTAGGCGAAAATACCACGGCGCCAACCGCCGCTGCTACCACGCCGGGAAATCTGAATTGCAACGTCAATGAAATGGTGCTGGATGGTACCGGCTCTTCTCAAGGAGCAAACATGACATATTCCTGGACTACGGTTGAGGGCAATATTGTCTCCGGCGCCAACACAACCACTCCGACCGTGGACGCCGCAGGAGCCTACACAATATTGGTGACCGACACGGACAACGGTTGTACTTCAACAACATCCACGACGGTAATCCAGAATGCCCCGGTTTCCGCCACTTTTGAGGATGTACTCCATGTACTGTGCAATGGTGGAGGTAATGGTGCCGCTTCGGCATTGCCTGCGGGCGGCAACTCCAGTTACGAATATCTGTGGAGCAATGGAGAAACGAGTTCGACAGTCTCGAACCTTGTAGCAGGGACATACACTGTGGTTGTTACGGATGGCGACGATTGCACGGCCACAGCATCGGTGGAGATCACCGAACCTGCTGCTGTAGCACCCAACGCTTCTGCCACAGCGCAGTCTGCTGCAAATGTGAACGACGGCACGGCCACGGCAAATCCCTCAGGCGGCACCGGCGATTTTGCCTATTCCTGGAGTACCGGCGAAACGATACAAACGATCGTTGGATTGGCTCCCGGCAATTACACCGTGATGGTGACCGACGAAAACGGATGTACCGCCCAGCAAACAGTCATCGTCAATGCCTTCAATTGCACCATTGAAGCGACTGCTTCGAGCACCAACATCACTTGTTTTGGAGCAAACAATGGTACGGCAAATGTAAACCTCGCAGGCGCGAACGACCCCGTGACATTTACCTGGAGCAATGGCGCCAATACGGCCAACATCGCCGATCTGGCTCCCGGCACCTACACCGTGGAAGTCGTGGATAATTCCAACTGTGCGGATGTTCAGCAGGTTACGATTGTAGAACCGACGCAACTGGAAGCCAATGCAACGGCTACCGGTGAAACCGCATTGGGCGCAAACGACGGTACTGCAACTGCAGTGCCTGCTGGTGGTGTGGGCACATATTCCTATACCTGGAGCAACGGCGAAACTTCACAAACAATAACCAATCTGGCCCCGGCAACCTACACCGTCACAGTACAGGATGAAAACGGCTGTACCGATGTGCAAATCGTCGTCGTAAACGCGTTCAACTGCGCCGTTTTGGCGCAACCAGCCGCCACTCCTGTCGTTTGCTTTGGGCAAAATAACGGCACTGTGTCCGTCAACCTGAGCGGCGGCGCCGAGCCGTACACATACAACTGGAGCAACGGCGAAACAACGCCATCCATACAGGGACTTGCCCCCGGCACCTACACCGCTTCCGTGACTGATGCAAACGGTTGTGGCGTAATTGTAGAAGGTACAGTTACAGAACCGACGCTGCTGGAGATCGCTTCCGAAGTTAACCACCCGGCTTGTGCAGAAGAGCCATCGGGAAGCATTGAAACCAACGCAATCGGTGGCGCCGGCAACTACTCCTACGCCTGGAGCAACGGAGCAAATACCAACAACATCGCCAACTTGTTGCCCGGTATGTATTCCCTGGTTCTTACGGATGGTAACGGTTGCTCCAGTTCGGCATCCTACACGCTGACGGTGGCCGACAATGTAGCGCCGCAAATTGCCGCTCAAAACGCTACGCTTGAACTCGGGGCAAGCGGCTCCACGATTGCCACCATGCAATCACTCGGCGCAAGCGCGACCGACAACTGCGCTGTGGCGGGTGTTGTGATCGAACCCAACACGTTCGACTGTTCGGACATCGGCGAACATGCCGTGACGATCACGGCTACTGACAACAACGGAAATACCGCAATTACGACCATTTCGGTCAAAATTGTAGACAACACACCGCCGACGGTCACATGCCCGGCCAATATCGCCCGCTGCTGGTACGACAATACCGTATCGTACAACGCTCCCGTAGCACAGGACAACTGCCTGACCGAAAACAACGGCGAGTGGAAACTCGTGGAGGGTTTGGCCAGCGGTTCGGAATTCCCGCTTGGCGAAACCGTGCAGACCTACACGTATACCGATGGTAGCGGCAACTCCGGCACTTGCTCGTTTGTGGTAACAATTTCCACTCCGATACAAACCGGGCTGCCGGTCGTTACCAACGACCAAAACAACCAGGGCGTTGGGGCCATAGACATCACCGTCACAGGTGGTTCCGGGCCGTATACGTTTAACTGGACGAATGCAGCCGGTCAGAATATCGGTAACACCGAAGACTTGTCCGGCCTGTTTGCGGGCACCTATTTTGTGGAAATCAAGGACGCTAATGGTTGCGTCTTGGCCAACGAAGGCATCGTGGTGGACAATACCTCCAGTGCTGTGGAGCCGGTTTGGTTGCGCGGCGCAGTGCTGCGCCCCAACCCGACTAATGGTGTTGCACAGATTGTGTTCAGCGAATTACCCGCTTCCGACATGCAGGTGATAGTCGCCGATGCTGCAGGACGTGTGGTGAAAACGCTGCCTACAACTCAGCAGGCTGTTGTCCGTCTCGATTGCAGCGAACTGCCCGGAGGTATCTACATGGTTCACTTCCGGTCGGGAGCAGAATCCGGCGTTCGCAGGCTGGCAGTAGTGAAGTAATTTACATGTCATTCGGGGTTCATCCGAATAATTTAAAAGCCTGAAAATTTATGATTCCAACATGAGTCGTCCCGAACTTCGGGATGGCTCATGTTGTTTTTGTGCCGACAAGAGCGCAGGGAAACGCAATTGAAAACGTGTTATCTTCCGAGACGCCGGCGGTACATTGCAATTCCAACGCCTATACTTCTAAATCAAATTTTAATTTTGCCCCCGATTATGGACTTTATCTCGGAACTCCGCTGGCGCGGACTAATACATGACCTCACGCCCGGCGTGGAAGAACACCTGAAAACCGGCCCCGTGCGCGGCTACATCGGCTTCGACCCGACCGCTCCTTCGCTTACCATTGGCAACTATGTGCAGATCATGTTGCTCACATTCCTCCAGCGCGCCGGTCACCAGCCAGTCGCCCTCATGGGCGGCGCCACAGGACGTATCGGCGACCCCAGTGGTCGCGATACCGAACGCGAACTCAAAACATACGACGAACTCGACCGCAACATCGCCTTTCAGCAAAAGCAGTTAGAACGCCTGCTCGACTTTTCGCCCGAAAAGTCCAACCGGGCCATGCTCCTGAACAACTACGATTTTTACGCCGGCATGAATGTGCTTGACTTTCTGCGCGACGTGGGCAAATACCTCACCGTCAACTACATGCTCGCCAAGGAAAGCGTGCAGCGCCGCATCGAGACGGGCATTTCATTTACGGAGTTCAGTTACCAGTTGCTGCAAGGCTACGACTTTGTGCTGCTCAACGAGCGACACGGCATCACGCTGCAAATGGGCGGCAGCGACCAGTACGGCAACATCACCGCCGGCATCGAACTGGGCCGGAAAATTGCCGACAAAAAACTCTTCGCCGTGGTCACGCCCCTGCTGACCAAGGCCGACGGCACCAAATTCGGCAAAAGCGCCGGGGGCAATATCTGGCTCGACCCGAACCTGACCAGCCCATATCGGTTCTACCAGTTCTGGATCAACGCCGACGACCGCGATGTGCCCAAGTTCCTGCGCTATTTTTCCCTGAAAACCCGCGAGGAAATCGAAGCGCTCGAAGCCGCCGGCGATGTGCAACGCACCAAACGCGTGTTTGCAGAAGAAATCACCACACGCCTGCATGGGGCGGAGGAATTTGCCACAGTACAAGCGGTGTCGGCGCTGTTGTTCGATCCCAAAGCCGGCCCCGATACCCTGCGTAGCCTCGACGCCCGTACCCTCGCGCAAGTGGCAGATGAAATTCCGGCGCCGAAAATGGCGGGTAGCGTCGTGCAAAACCACTGCAATATCCTCGATTTCCTGAGCGAGCACACCGGCATTCTGTCCAGCCGTAGCGAAGCCAAAAAGGCGATTCAGAACAATGCCATTTCGATCAATAAGGAAAAAATCAGCACGCCGGACGTAGCCATCACCCCCGAACACCTGCTGCATGGCAAGTACATCATGGTGGAAAACGGGAAGAAAAACAAGTTTTTAGTGATGAGCGATGAACTATGAGTGATGAGTAGTGCGTGACGAAATTGTTGTTACTCTGCTCTTGTGCGGATCAGACGGAACGACCAGTAGAGCATGTTCAGGAAAATGCCCAGCAGTATGGTCATACCCCAGGTCGTGGGGTGCGCGGTGGGATTGGCGATTCGGCTACCGACATCGTACAACAGTGCGTAGGGTTCGGAAACGAGGTCCCAACTGTTCCAGCGGAGGTAACGACCGAGGTACACGCCGAAACTGCCAAGGAAAAGCAGCCCAACCGACAACGCCGAAACCCAGGTTTGGGGCACATATCTGCGCGCGAGCCGCTCAATGTCCCACAGGCTGAGAAATCCGTACAGTAGCCCGGCCCAGGCAAATGACAGAATCAGCACCAGATCGAACCAGATCGGCATGGACGACTTGAACCGCAGGTGAAACAGGTCGGTCAGGATGTACGGAGCATTGGGAAAAAACAACAACCACGCGCCCAGCAGCAACATGACGGTTAGTTTGCTCTTTTGGATACCCGGTCGCAGCAGCACAAGACTTGTGAAAGCCCAAGGCAAAAATGCCAGAAAGAGGTTCCAGTTCAGAAACAGAAACACCTTGTTTTCGGAATACAGGTAACGGAACACCGAAAGGCCAAAGCAGCCCAAAGTCAGAGCGCCCATGAAAAGCGTTTCGGACAGGCGGTGGTGTTTTTTCAGAAGTTGAATCATGGAGGATCTTGCTCGTTTCGTTTTTTCGATTGGCGGCGAATATCGTTTAAAATCGAAATCCCCTTGTCCCGCACCGTCTCCGAACGCACATATCGGCTATCGGCTCCCAACTTTTTCGAGGTAACAAAATGCCACAGGATGGAGTACGTCCATGATTTGGTGGAATCCAGTTGTTCGTAAAATTCCTTTGTCATGCGGTAATACCTCGGCAAATACCGCCCGGGGATGTTCATCAAATCGTGGTGTTCGTTGTGGTAGCCCACGTTGAAACACACGTAGTTCAGGATACCGTAGTACGAATTGGTTTCCTGCCCCTCCTTGAAAATGAAGTGCTCATGTATGAAATGTCCCGCGGTAGGGTGAAAACTGTAGCCCCAAAATGTGGAAATCAGCAAGTAGGCAAAAGCCACCGGCCCGAAAAAGTAGAATATCAAAACATCCACCAGCAGGATGTAGGCAATGTTGAACCATTCCCAGCGGCCTGGTTTGACCAAAAAACCGCGCACCATGGTGATGAAAAAAACATAGAAAAACAGCCAGATGAATTTCAAAAACACATTTTTCCCGATCCATCTGGCTTCGAAATGGGACGGGAAATCGTTGTCCACATTTTCGATTCCAAGGTGGGAATGATGCAGCAGGTGGTGGCGCCTAAACTGAATGGCCGACGGTACTCCGATAGCCGTATTGGCAAAAATGGCGATCAGGTAATTCTGCACCGTGGTGGGCGCCATCAGGTTGTGCGCGCACTCGTGAATGGCCATGCCCGCCCAGTGGCTCAGGGTGCCTCCGACGAAGTAGGAAAGGAGCAGGATTTGCCACCAGTATTCCGAAAAACTGGTGCAATACCGGCCCACTGCGTAACAACAACCTAATTGAGCCGCCACGATGAATGCCACCACCAACGGCGCCCAGGGATCGTAACCCATCAGTTTTTTTACCTCCGGGTGGGCTTCAAGCACCTTCGCGCCCCGGATAAAATGAATATCAGGTGTTTCGATGGCGTCATACGGTGTGTTTACGCCTTTGATCGGTTCGGCGTAGAGCGGTTTTGGAATATCCATAGGATTCTCGTTTATGTGAGGGGATAGAGTCTCTTTGGTGCTACGCTTTTGTTTGTCGTACGAAAACACGGACGGTCAACTCATTTCCCCTCACCGCACCAGCGCTACATCCCCCCGGAACACCTCCGTTGCTCCGTCCACAAACTCAACCTCGGCAAAATAGACAAACACGGCGGGCGGCGCTTTGTCGCCGTTGATGCGCCCATCCCAGCCGAGGGCGGGGTCGTTTGGCGCCAGATCGTTTTGGTCTACCAACAGACGCCCCCAGCGGCTGTACACCCGGAACGCCCGTACCCGCGTTACGTCGGCGCCGCACGAGATACGGAACACGGCGTTTTCAAACGGCGAATCCGGAGCAAACACATTCGGGATATATACCCGCCGGTCGCGCTCTACCGTCACCGTGCGCGCATCGGAAGCCCGGCATCCGTTGGAATCCAGCACTGTCACCTCATAGCGAAACGAGTTCATCGGTCGGTACATGCAGGTGTCGCAGAGCATGTCGGGAAGTAGGGGCGCGGTCACGAGGGTTTGTTTGCGGCGGGCGGGATCGCTTACCGCATCGTCCTGCCACAAGCCGATGGAGTCGCCGAGGTGTACGGTGATGTCCGGCGGCAGGGTCAGCACCAGATCGTCGGGTTCGAGCAGGGTGAACAGGGTGTCTTTTTCACAACCATCGGAAGCCTGCACGGTCAGGATGTGATCGCCCGGCGGCAGATGCCGGAATTCGGTAGCCACCTGGTACGGCCCGTCGTCCACGGCGTACACAAACGGCGGTGCTCCTTCGCTTACGGCGCCGACATTCAGAATTCCGTCGCCTTTTCCGAAGCAGGAAATGTGCCGCAAGTTAAGTCCGACGTTTGCCGGGTACTCCGGGGCGCCGACGCGCACGGTGGTGTTGCTCGCACATCCAGTAACTGTGTTGGTTGCCGTGAACGTGTACATTCCGGTTTGGTTGGCTCGCGCCTGCGGGCTGTTTGCACCCGAGAGGATGTTTCCTGTACTGTCGGCTGTCCATTGGAAACTGTAATTTGCCGGAGGCGACACCTCCACGCGCAGGCGGGCCGTGCCGTCGGTGCAGCCGATGCCGACGAGGGTGTCGGTTTCCAAAACCGGCCGGTGCGAGTCGTCGAGGATGGTGATAAAAATGCTTCCCGAGCAGGGCGGGTTGGCGCTGCACGAGTTGGCCGCCTGTACGCAAAGGTTGCCGCTTTGGGCGCCGAGCGTGACGTTCACCACGTTGCCGTTGTTGCCGGCGGGTACGGTGACGGGCACCGAGTCGCCGTTCACCAAAGTTCCCGGAGGACCGTCCCAGATGTAGGCGCCGGCGCCGAAAACGGGCGCCACGGCGTAGGAAAATACCGCTCCGGGGCAGCCCTCGATTTTTCCTTGAATATCCTGTTGCACCATGCCGAGCGGCGGCTCGTACACGGCTTCTTTGGGTGAAACGCTGACGGAAAAGTCGCATTGGTCGCCGGCATACCCGTCAATCAGGAGGTAATAGTTATGTCCGGGCGTAAGCGGTACGGTGATTGAAACCGGGATATTGCCGCCGTTTTCCTGGCCTTTGTTGCAGGCAATAGGCGGCTGGGTGCAGTCTTTGTACAGGGCGATTTGTACGCCGTTGCCGTCGCTGCAATCGGTGGGCGACACGGTGAACGTCGCCTGTGCGGCTCCTGCGATGAAGCCCATCCACTGGGCATTTTCGACCGTGCCGCAGTACGCGGTGGCCGGCCCCGACGGGTAGCCCTGCGTGGAGCCGACGTAGCCGTCGAAATTGCAGGAAATGCAGACCTGCTCGCAGATGATGGCGGAGTATGTGCCGTTGCAGGCCGGCGGGAGTTGAGCAAAAACAAGGGTTGGGGCGAAGGCGATGAGCAGGAAGATTAGTCGGTACATGGAATATTAACGATGAGTGATGAGCGATGAGTGATGAGTAGGGCGCGCTCGTTTGTCATTTCGCAGAAATCCGTCCACGCTACGGTTTGACGGATAAACTGTGCTATATTCTCCGTAGAGCGGACGGGTTTCTGCGAAATGACAAGCCTGTGGGTTGTGGCTTTACCGCGCTACGTTCAGTTTGACCACTTCGGCTTTGCCGGTCCGGGCGTTTTCGAGTCGGATAAAATACGGCCCCGTCGGCAGACTCGATACATCGAAATGATACATGTTGGCGCCTGTACGTACGCGAACCCGCTGAGCCGCCACTGTGGCGCCGCCGAGGCTGTGCAGGCTGAGTAGCGCGTCGCCTTCGGTCGGACTTTGCAGCGAAACCTGCGTCCGGTAAACTGCCGGATTCGGGAACACCCGCATGGCGCGCAGTTCGGAGCCGGGATCGAATACGTTGGTGGCGATGTAGCAATCCGGCGGCACGGTGTAGGTACTGCTCACGATGGGCATTTTGGTGTAGCCTTCGAACATGGTTTGCTCCAGCACGTAATCGCTGGCCCCCAGCCAGTCCTGCAACAGGGTGGTGAACACCTGCCGGTAGTCGAATTGTTGGCCCTGCAACTGGGTGCCGTTGGCCAGATTCGACAGGTTCACATTGGTGCCATGTACACCGCCGGAAAGTGCCTTGCCGATGATGAACATGGGCGCCAGGGTACCGTGGTCGGTGCCGGCGGAGCCGTTTTCACTGGCGCAACGGCCAAATTCCGAGAACGTGCAGGACACGACTTTGTCGGCCAGGTCCATGCCGTCGAGGTCGTCATAAAATGTTTTGACCGCCTCGGAAAGCGTGCGTAGCAGGTCGGCGTGACGGCCCAGCACGACAGTGCCTTCCGGCGGAATTTGCGAGCCATGTGTATCGAAACCGCCCATCGAGCAGAGATACATTTTGGTTTTGCAGCCGCCCTTGATTAGCCGCGCCACGGTTTTCAACTGGTCGGCCAGACCCGAATCCGGGTACGCCGTAATGGCGTTACTGCCCGCATCAAACGCCTGCGTGATATACTGGGAGTACTGGTCCACGCTGTCTTCTACGCCCATGATGTAGCGCAGTTCGTCGCCGTATTCGGAGGCGGGTACGTTGAGCAGCGGGGCGCCGCCGATGGTTTGCACCAGTGAGTAAAACCCCTCCGGATCCTGGCCGTACAGGTTGATGGAATTTTGGTGTTCGGTTTCGGTGTGAAAACCGAGGGAAGGGTAGGGGTCGCCGATCTGAATACCCAACGGGTAGAGCATGTCGGGGATGGGGGTTCCTTTCACATCGGGGAACATGGCATTAAGCGCGCGCCCCATCCAGCCGGAGCGGATTTTAGAGCCTTCCAGCGTACCGTCGCCGCCCGAAAGCCACAGGTCGGTGCTTTTGAAATGCGACTGATTCAGGTTTTCATAGCCTACGCCCTGCACCACGTTAAGCCAACCCTTGTCGTACAGCGCCTTGAAGCCGGCCATCACCGGGTGCAAACCCACCTGATCGGGGCCGGGCAGGGAATTGTCGAGTTTGATGAATTTTTCCAGCCCCGTGTCGGGTATTTTGATGACGGGCCGCAGGTTGGCGTACACGTCGTACTGGGGAATGGGGATGACGGTGTTCACACCGTCGTTGCCGCCTTTGAGTTGGATGAGTACAAGTACGCGGTCTTCCACGTCTTCGCAGTCGGCCATGACACGGGCAATTTTGGAATTGGAAAATGGTCGCATGGCGTGGCCGTTGACTACAAAAGAGGAAAGGCCTGCTATTTTGAGAAAATTGCGTCTTTTCAT
>CAYMQY010000003.1:35721-39458 GCA_964392655.1 uncultured Saprospiraceae bacterium | reverse complement strand
AAACCTCAAAAAACCTGATACTCCGGCGCGTACAACATCGCATTGAACAAACGTCGCAGTGGAATTTGCACCTCCGAATCGTCGCCGGTACCGATGTAGTTGAACCACTCGTAATCCCAATCTGCGGGTGGGAGGCCGTCGAGGAAAATAGTCGTGTGAAAATACTCGAAGCGGTCATTGTCGGGTGCCTCCGGATACAAGTATCGGAGCAATTCCTGCACGAGCACATACGAGTCGTTCGGATCGGTGACGAAACCGCTGTCGCGTAACCAGGCTGCAAAGTCGAACTTGGTACCCAGCGATTCCCCGGCCCCTGGCCCCCAGGCGTGCGTGCCGGTGATGAGCATTTCCGGCCATTTGTACCGCGCCACAATGGTGGCGGAGTTGAAAAACTGCCGGTTGAAATCCGGGTCCTGATAGTAGCCGGGGTAGCCTGCCACATCGGGCGGGTAAAACATGAACATGCCCGACCAGTCCATCAGGCGCCCCATGATGCTTTTGTCCCAGAAGGTGTCGTAGTGTGCTACAGTATCGGTAGTCGGGTCGGGAATGGGCAATTCGAAGAACGAAAGTGTTTGCAGCGCCAGATCAAGCGGCGAGCGAATGAGTGCGCCTGTGTTCTCATCGGTCGCGTTCGTGTCGTCGGCATCAAAAAAGTGTTCGCTCTGAAGTAGTTGCTGCACGACGGGTTTAATTTCAAAATTGCCGGTGATGAACGTTTGTGCGAGCGGTTCGATGATGTCCGTTTCGATTTCGGCGGGGATGTCGCGTCCCGTGAAAAACCGGTACAGGCGTCGGCAGAAATGGCGTGCGGTTTCCGGCTGTGCAAATACCATGTCCACCAGAGCGTTCAGTTCGGCGTTCATGCCGTCGAGGTCGTTGGTGGGCGGCTGGATGGTGGTGCCGTTGAACCGCGCGCTGAACGTTTTTACCCCGAAATCGTGGCTTTGCGGGTAGCCGCGCCCTGCCGGAAGTCCCGTTTCGGGATCGGAGTACTGGTGGCGTTTGGCATTGCTGAAACCGGTCAGCACACGTGCTGCTTCCTCAATGTCGGTTTCGGTATAGTTGGTGTAGTCGCCCGGCCCGGCGGCAGGGCCGGCGCCGATGGTATGCAGTTCAAAAAACTCGCGGGCGTAGTTCAGGTTGGGGTTGTTCACGTAGTTCTGGTTGTTGTCAATATAGTCGAGCATGACGTTGTCCAGAACCATTTTGGTTACCAACTTTTTGAAATTTCCCAGACATCCCCATCGCAGGAGCATGAGGTAATCGTGGAAATTCATGCTGCTGCCGTAGTCGGGCGTGACGGTGAGGAACTGGTGAAAGAAAAACTCCAGCCGATGCCCGGCGCCGGGATCGTGCAGCGCCTCATTGAGCCACCAGCCCATGACAAATCGGCGCAGGTCGTTGTCGTCGGCGGGCAGTTGTACGGATGGCGGTTGCGGTGGATTGATCCAGGTGACCGGGCCGGCGCCGGCAGTGGCGGCGTACAAGGGCTGGTCGAGTTGAAGGGGGGCGGGTTGGAGTAGAGTGGCCACCGCCTCGGAAGCGGGCATGGCGGCCAACTCGTCCACCTTGGCGCGGGTGTAGCGGAAACTTGCGCGACGCAACAAATGCGCGGCTCGCCGCTGCCCCAGAGCGCCCTGGAGGGGATTCAAAGAAGCCATGATACGGATAAAATGTTGATGAGAAAATCGGTTTGTTACGCAGATTCAAAAAATGGCAGGAATTCCGGGCGGGATGGATGTCTGACGGTTCGTCAGCGAGAACTGCGTAGTGGATTAGAATTGGCTTTTGGCTGTTAGCCGTTGGTTATTGGCTTACCGAAGGATTAAACCGGGGCAGTAACGCGCTACCCTGAAAAAATATGCGCGGAACAATGTGTTAAATTTTTTTCAGACGGCAAGTATCGTCAGTGGTTGTGTTTGCGCTGCTTTTGTCATTGCTTTGAAATGACGAAGTTTGCGCCATCGTGTTTCTTTATCCTGGGTTATGAGAAATTCCTTATTCGTGCTTTTGCTGCTGATTTTTATCCCGAGTAGAAACCTGCCGGCACAAGTTACGGACAGCCGACGGGAAGAAATCGCCTTCATCAGCGACACGCAGGCGCCGATGTGTGTCGAAAAAATATTCCTGAAGTCAAACCAGAATACGCTGGCAACGGAGTTGCTGTTTCGCGACATCACGCAGTTCAGGCCGCGCTGTCTGTTTATTCTGGGGGATGTTGTGTCGAAAGGCCCTCGTGAAAAGAAGTGGGAAAAGATGGATCAATACCTCGCTTCGGCCAGATCAAGCGGTATCCCGGTGTATGCGCTTTTGGGAAATCACGATGTCATGGGCAGTGCGAAAAAAGGCGAGATTCAGTTCAATAAACGTTTTCCCGACCAGGTAAACACCGGTTTTGTGAAAATCGTGGATTCTGTGGCGGTTGTATTGCTCAATTCCAATTTCAAAACGCTTTCGCCTGAAAAGCAAAAGCAGCAGCAGGATTTTTATGCCAAAACGCTCGCCGATCTGGATGCCGACCCGGGAGTGCGATGTATCATTGTCACTTGCCACCATGCTCCCTACTCCAACAGCACCATTGTCGGGTCCAATAAAACAGTGCAAGAACAATTCGTCCCGCTGTTCCGACAGTCGAAAAAAGCCAGGTTGTTTATGACCGGGCATGCACACGACTTTGAGTATTTCCGGTTCGACGGCAAATACTTTTTGACTATCGGCGGCGGCGGAGGGCTGCATCAGCCGCTCAACACCGGCAAGGATCGCCTGCCCAATGAAGCGGGCGACTACAATCCGGAATTTCAGTACGTCTTGATCAAACGTATCGGAACGCAACTGAACATTACTTCAAAACGCTTGAAAACCGATTTTTCAGGCATCGAAACCGGCTACGGCTTTGTGGTAGAGTAAATTCCTGCTTGCTGCAGGTGGTGCTCAAGGTGTCGCAAGTAATCTTCAGCGCAATAACGAAGGGTAACACGCTCGCCGCCCATGTACAAGGTCTGCTCCAGATCGGCTTCCGTCATACAGGAAATAAGATGGGCAAGGTGCCGGTTGTACAATTCCCACAACCCAATCAGTGCACGGCTGTCGGTATTTTGGTAACGTTGCAATGCTACCCAATCGTCCTGTTCGTACCGGATATTTGGCTGTTCGCCCCGCATGGCCCGCACGAAACGCTGGTGGTTATTCGAAGCCGAATCCACAAGATGGCCGATGATTTCTTTTTTTGACCATTTACCTGGGGCGGGTCGTGCATGCAAAGCATTTTCGGATAGTGCGAGCAGGTCGGCAGGAAATTGAGTGCAGTGCTGGTAGAGGCGTTGGGCCAGGTCGTTCATAATTTATGGGAATTCGGTGCATTGGTTTAACCGGTATGGACTACCGGACGCCCGACAGATTTTATGTATACTGATCAGGCTGCTCCAATTTGCCTGACATGCCCATTGTCTTTTGAGATAGCCGGCGCTTGCTGGAACAGATTCATCTGACCGTTCTGCTCTACTACATCCAGCAGGCGGGCGTATTTCAGTTTGTATTTGCTGTTGGTGCGCAGGGCGATTAACTTGGCCAATTCAAGTGTGAGGTAAAAATCCTCGACAGGCTCGCCCGGGCGCGGACGTTTGGCATAATCGCGCAACGGCTGCGGTCGTCGAATTCAGTCCCGGAATTAGTGCAGGTCATTCATACCATAGCGCACCAGTATCGGTATCAACCGTTTTTGTTTCATCCTTGAG
>CAYMQY010000003.1:14253-35711 GCA_964392655.1 uncultured Saprospiraceae bacterium | reverse complement strand
GGAATTCGTACAGGTCTTTCATCCATTTGCGCAACTGTACGCCGTAGTTTTTACTCGGAAGTTGGAGGACGTGATACAAATTGGAAGCAGCGACCACTTTAGTGCCTTGTTTGCTGACGAGGACTTCCAGTTCCATGACTGATGTTGTTTGTTTTAAAATGTGTTTCAAAACCGGGACAAAACTAAACGACTTGTTTTTAAAAACAAATTATTTGATTTTGTTTTTTTAAAATAATTTTCTCAAGTAACTCAAGTCGCAGATTTTCAGATGTTTGCGATTATATTAAAATGATTGCAATATTTGTAAACACATGGTATTCAGGTGCCGAGAGTATACCTGTTTTCGGTCAGGTCTTTGATGTACATCCACACAGGTTAAAATGATTTGTGTTAGACTGTTCAGTTCGGCAGCAAAACACCACTGTCGTCCTGAGGACGAATTCAAGATGAAAATGGAATAAATTCCCTATGCCGGACTGCATATTCCTCACCGAACAATCTCTACCTTCGCGCTGTTTTTTGCACTCCTCCTGACCAGATATTTTCCACCACATTCTGTGACCAATATCCTCTTTTTGCGATGAGCCATTTCCCGCATCCCGACCGGTTCCAGAACCGGCACATCGGGCCCAATCAGCACGACCTTCAGGCAATGCTCCAGACCCTGAATGTGAACTCCCTCAACGAACTGATCCGCCAAACCGTACCGGACTCCATCAGGTTGTCCAAACCACTAAATCTTCCGCCTGCACAGTCTGAATTTGAATATTTGTCCGAACTCAAGGCTACCGCCCAACTGAACCGCGTCATGCGTAGTTACATCGGAATGGGCTACTACGGCACCATTACGCCTTCGGTGGTGCTGCGCAATGTGTTCCAAAATCCCGGTTGGTACACCCAGTATACGCCCTACCAGGCCGAAATCGCGCAAGGCCGTCTCGAGAGCCTGCTGAATTTTCAGACGATGGTCAGCGACCTCACCGGGCTGCCCATCGCCAACGCCAGCCTGCTCGACGAGGGCACGGCAGCCGCAGAAGCGATGCACATGTTTTATGCGGAAAAGAACAAACGCGCCAATGCCGGCGAAGAAGCCAACGAGTTTTTTGTAGCCGATACCGTTTTCCCGCAAACGGTTGATGTGCTGCGAACACGCGCCCTCCCGCAAGGCATCAAACTTGTAACCGGCGACTGGCGCAGCTATAATTTTTCTGAAAAAACCTTCGGCGTGCTGCTCCAGTACCCGAATATGGCCGGCGCCGTAGAGGATTACCGGGCATTTGTGGAAAAAGCAAAAGCGCACAATGTGTACGTTTGTGTGGCTGCCGATATTCTGGCGCTTGCCTTGCTGACTCCGCCCGGCGAATGGGGCGCAGATTGCGCCGTAGGCAATACCCAGCGCTTTGGCGTGCCGATGGGCTTCGGTGGTCCGCACGCCGCTTATTTTGCTACTACGGAAGATTTCAAGCGCCAGATTCCGGGTCGCATCATCGGTGTATCGGTAGATCGGCACGGCAACCGCGCCCTGCGTATGGCGCTGCAAACGCGCGAGCAACACATCCGCCGCGAAAAAGCCACCTCGAACATTTGCACGGCCCAGGCGCTTTTGGCCAATATGGCCGCCATGTATGCGGTGTACCATGGCCCGGCCGGTATTCGCGGCATCGCGTCGCGTGCCCACGAAATGACCAAGGCACTGGCTGCCGCATTAGAAAGTGCCGGACGGAACGTTGCCGGCAAACATTTCTTCGACACCATCCGGGTAGAAATGCCTGCCGAAGAACTGGCCGGCCTGCGGCAAAAAGCCGAAAACGCCGGTATCAACTTTTTTTACGACAAAACCGGTGTCCAGATCAGCGTAGACGAAACGGTGACCGAACGCGACCTTGCTGAAATCGCCGGACTGTTCGGCGCTAAATCCGTGACACCCGTTGCTTCGTCGGCACTTCCCGCCGCGCTGCAACGTGAAACCGCATACCTGACCCACCCGGTGTTCAACACCTACCATACGGAAAGCGACATGATGCGCTACATCAAGCGGCTCGAAAACCGCGACCTGTCGCTCATGCACTCCATGATTTCGCTCGGTTCCTGCACCATGAAACTCAATGCCGCTTCGGAAATGATTCCGGTCAGTTGGGAATTGTGGGCCAATATTCACCCATTTGCTCCGGCTTCCCAGACAGGCGGTTACCAGAAAATTATCCGCGAACTGGAACAGTACCTGTGTGAAATTACCGGTTTTGAAGCCTGCTCGCTGCAGCCCAACTCCGGCGCACAAGGCGAATATGCCGGCTTGATGATCATTCGGGCATACCACCTGGCTCGCAACGACGGGCATCGCAACGTGGCGCTCATTCCTTCTTCCGCGCACGGTACCAACCCCGCCAGTGCTGTCATGGCCGACATGGAAGTCGTGGTGGTGGCTTGCGACGAACGCGGCAATATTGATGTAGCCGACCTGCGTGCCAAAGCCGAACAACATGCCAAAAACCTGTCTTGCCTGATGGTCACATACCCCTCCACGCACGGGGTTTTTGAAACCTCCATCAAAGAGGTTTGCGACATCATTCACCGGCACGGCGGAAAAGTGTACATGGACGGCGCCAACATGAACGCTCAGGTTGGCCTGACCAGCCCGGCTACCATTGGCGCCGATGTGTGCCACCTGAACCTGCACAAAACATTTGCCATTCCGCACGGCGGCGGCGGCCCGGGTATGGGCCCTATTTGCTGCAATGCCAGTCTGGCGCCATACCTGCCCAACCACGTTTTTGCCGAAACCGGCGGCGCGCAGGGCACCAGTGCCGTAAGCGCCGCACCCTGGGGTAGCGCAAGCATCCTGCTTATTTCCTACGCGTATATCAAAATGCTGGGCGCCGAGGGTGTAACCGACGCTACGAAGTACGCCATCCTGAACGCCAACTATATGAAGGCACGGCTGGAAGGCGCCTACCAGATTCTGTACTCCGGCGAAAACGGTCGTTCTGCGCACGAAATGATCGTGGACCTGCGTCCGTTCAAATCGGTAGTCGGAGCTGAAGACGTGGCAAAACGCCTGATGGACTACGGTTTCCACGCACCTACGCTTTCGTTTCCTGTAGCAGGTACCATCATGATCGAACCGACGGAAAGCGAAAGCAAAGCCGAACTCGACCGCTTCTGTGATGCCTTGCTGGCTATTCGTCACGAAATTGACGAGATTGCAGCTGGCAGCTTCGACCATGAAGACAATGTGCTGCACAATGCGCCGCATACCATAGACGTCATTAGTTCCGACGACTGGGATCGCCCGTACAGCCGCGAAAAAGCAGCCTTCCCGCTGCCGTACCTGCGGCAGGGCTGGAAGTTCTGGCCTACTGTGGGCCGAATTGACCAAGCCTACGGCGACCGGAACCTGGTGTGCGTGTGCCCGCCGATTGAGGAGTACATGACGGCAAGTGTAAACGGGTAGTTTGGGTCATACCCGACATAATAAAGCCGGTCAAACCTGCGGGTTTGACCGGCTTCGTTTTTTCTGCGCTGCTAGTTGAAAAAACCCGGCCTGTGAAAACTCGATCGAATTATTCCCCCAACATGCCTTCCTTCATCGAGTACGTGGAGGTATAAATCTCCCGCATGTTTCCGCGCTGCAGGATGTGTCGGATCAGGATCATGCCCACCACGATCATCTCACGACGTTCGGGAATCAGGCTTTGCCAGGCTTCGCGTTCGGCAAGTGTACTGCGTATGATTTTTTCGTACAGCGGTTCAAAATCGGCACGCGGGATCCAGCCGTACAGCGGAGGTTTGGTGGCTGGGTCAAGCAGCAAGTGATCAATGATGTCAAAAGCGCCGGCGGCGCCCACGAGGGTAGGTGCGGGGTGTTTTTCCAGGATACTCCACAACTCCTGTAGTTCTTCATCCAGAAAGGTTTCGACTGCGACTATTTCCCCTGCGGTTATCGGGTTGCTTTTGTGAAAATGCCGAAACAACACCGCTACGCCCACCGGAAAACTCCGGCGCCACAGCGGTCCGGATGCGTCGGCAAGCACCATTTCGACGCTTCCGCCGCCGATATCCATGACCAGCACCGGATTGTCGGGAAATGGAACGGCCTGGCATACGCCTGCAAAAATGAGCAATGCTTCCCGGTCGCCGCTGATCGCCTCGGGGCGTATGCCGGTGCGGACAAACACCTCATGCATAAATTCCGGTGCGTTCAATGCGGTGCGTAGTGCAGCGGTTCCGTAGGCCGGGACTGTTTCGGGGGCAATTCCATAGCGGTCGAGATGTTGCCGGAACAGCGCCAATGCAGCCAGCCCGCGCGCGAAAGCAGCAGGGCCAATCTGCTCGATGCCGTCTTCGGCCAATTTCACAAAAACTCGTTCGCGCATGACCGGCGTCCAGCCTTGCCCGTCTGCACCGGTTTCCACCACAAGCAGGTGGAACGTGTTGGTACCCAGATCAATGACGGCGCGTTTGGGCATTCAGAACACGTACATGGTTTGGAAAGCCAGAAAATGCTCGTTGAGCGTATTGGCAAAGTTGGTGCCCGGTTTGCCCGGGTTGTACAGGTTGTTAAACGCACGGTGGTACCGGAACGTGAACCCGATATTTTTGGTGGCAAAAAAACTGGCGCCGATGAGAAAGCAAAAACTGTCTTTGTTCAAATCGGGCAAGGCGGGGGAGATGCCGGCTACGGAACCGTCGGAGTCGTCCACATAACTGAGCAGCCGCGCATACGACAACCCGACATTGAAATACACCCGGAAAAAGTCGGGGTTTTCCATATCGCCGTTGGCAGCCCAGTCGCGGTAGTGCCACTGGAGCGGCACCTCGACGTAATTCAACGTGGTGCTGAACACCGGCGGGTAGTCCGGCTGGTTGCGCGACCCACGCTGGGTGAACAGGATTTCGACACTTGCCTCCTGCCGCGGTTTGAGGATGACAATGCCGCGCAAACCGCCCTGAAGCCCCACTTTGTGGAAGCCTGCGGAAGCATCGCCGTCAATTTGGGATGCCGTGACGCCGGCTATTATTCCGGCTTTGAACCGTTGCTGACGCTGGGCTTCTGCGCGGAAGGGCTGGAGTAGAACCAGCATGAGTAAGCCGAATGCGGAGAGAAAAAAAGTAGTTGAACGCATGGTGTGTATACTCGTTATGGTGTTCGATATTTGGATACTTTTGCGCGGGCCAAGATAGAACGCTTATGCGCTACACTCAAACATCACTGAAAAAACTGGAAGACCTGTTTGCCGAACTGGACTATTCAATCCGGTATGAAAAAGGGAGTTTCCAGAGCGGGTATTGCCTCGTCGAGAACCGGAAAATTGCCGTGGTAAACAAGTTTTTTGATACCGAAGCCCGTATCAATTGCCTGCTCGACATACTTGCCGCCTTGTCGTTCGACCCGGAACTGCTCTCGGAGAAATCACGCGAACTGTTGGGCAAATGGCAGCAAACCCGGCAGGAAACGGAGTAAAGCCGGATAAATTACATGACTTCCCAGGTATGGTCGCCCAATAGCCGAACAGTTGCCAGGTGCTCGTAAGGCTCCCGTTTGCCCCATTCGTTGGGCGCAATCATCGAAAGCAAGTGTGTGCCGTCGCTCTTACGCTGGTACAGGTGGTAGATGTGATGAATGACCGGCTGGAACGGAATATCTGCCTGGTAAATCGCTTCCGAAACGCTCATCCGGTTTTGCAACGACTTGGCCTGGTTGACCAAAGTTTCCATTTGCCGGCGCAATTGTTCCATCTGGCGGTCGGTCTGGTCGTACATGGCCGTCATGGCGTTGCCGCGGATGCGGCCCTTGTCTTCGGGGCGTATGACGGCTCCGCCCGCAGTGTGCGAGTAGGGGAGCAGCCCCGGATTTTCGGCTACTTTGTCCTTGTCAATCGGGTTGACGAAGGCGTCGTCGCTTTTTTTCTCTTCATTCATGGGTAAAAGTCCGTCTCGTGCAGCAAAAGTACAGAACCGGCTAAACAGCGCAAAGGCGGCGGCGGTTGCGACGGATACCCGGCAAACAGGTCTCCAGCCTTGCATGAACGTAAATTATAGCAAAATGCAGGTTTGATTGTCCTGACTCCAGGCAATTTTCCCAACTTGTGCAGTTTTTCAGGCGACGCAACCCGGACGTCTTATTTGCCGTAATGGAGGACATAAACGAAAATTTGGAACTGCACCACCTGCTCGACGGATGCCGACATGGCAAGCGATCCAGCCAATACCGGCTGTACGCGCAGTTTTACAATTATGCCATGACCATTGCCCGACGCTATACCGGCACGCTGGAAACCGCCGAAGAGGTTGTGAACGATGCCTTTTTCAAGGTTTTTACCAAGATTGACCTGTATTCGGATAGTATGCCGTTTCGGTTCTGGCTTCGGCGTATCGTCATCAATACCGCTATTGACAGGTTTCGGACGGGCATGAATATGCCGACACCGGTGGAACTGCAAGCCTGGCATGACCCGGAATTGGATACCGGAATTGTGGAGAGCCTGACCCACGAACAGATTCTGGCCATGCTGGATCACCTGCCGCCGGCTTACCGCACGGTGTTCAACCTGTTTGTGGTGGACGGATTTTCCCATGAAGAAATTTCCGAGACCCTGCAAATCAGTGTGGGCACGTCCAAGTCAAACCTGTCCCGTGCCCGACAACACCTGAAAGCCTTGTTGACCGATGAATTTGAGTTTTCAAAAAAATAACCATGAGCGACTTTGACAAATTTTTTGCCGAACGGCTCAATGAAGAGACCGAATTTCCCCTGCGGGAAAAAAACTGGAAGGCGCTCGCGCACCGGTTGGATGCTGCCGGCGTCGTGGGAACTGCCGCCGCCGTAGCCACATTGAAATATTGGAAAGCGGCAGTGCTGGGGCTTTCTCTGGCAACGGGTGTTTTGGTTTGGAGTGTTGTGGCGCTGCGGGAAGAAAACGCCGGATTGCGCGAAAAAATAAAGCGGCAAGAGGTGCTGCTTCAAAACATCCCGGTTGCTTCAGCAACTGGTTTTGGCGATGATACCTGGTTTGCTCCGCGTGTTTTTCAACAGGGGAAAAAGAATGAAACACCGCCAAATGCAGAAGCAGAGTATTCGGAATTGTCGTTCAGCAGGACTTCTTCAGAACCAGGAATACGCCGCCACCAAAGTCTGGCAGCAACCAACAAAAGGTCTGTAAAATCCGCAAAAACACCCGGCCACGAGGGAAAAGTAACGCAACCTCAAGCCGGCAGCCAGGCTCCCGACGCAAAACATGTTGCTGAAGCAGGCCCGGTAGCCATCCCTGCACGAACCGAAGGGCCGCAACAAACGACTCCGCCGGAGGAAGCGATGACGGCCAATCCTGGAGAACAAAGCGATACACCGGCGGGTGTGAAAGCCCTGACCATAGTTTCCGAATTACAACCGCTCCCGCAAGCCCCTGTGCCGGAAATTCCGATTCCGAACCCGGAAATAGAGCAGCCAACACTGCCGACACCGCCATTTACAAAACCGTATCGGGAAAAAGCAGGGCGTTTCCGCGTGGGCATCCAGGGAACCGTGGCGGTACCGACTCCTCTGCCGACCGGAATCTCCGCCCTGAAAGGCGTTGGCACTGTCGTGGAATATTCCCCGCTACGCAACGTGTGGCTTTCTGCCTCTGCCGATTGGCTTGCCTATCAGGTAGATGGTAAAGAATACCTGCCTCCGCAGTTTTTCCATGAACCACAACCCAAACCCGATAAGCCCGGTGGCCCAAATCCGCCGAATCAGCAAACCTTTGACTTGTTGCAAGTAAAGGGGCGCCAGCGAATGCAGTTTTACAACATTGGTATTCGGTATGCACTGCCGGTGCGCTTCCCGCTCAAGCCATCGGTACACCTGACGCATACCTGGGCAAGGTTTTCGCCGGAGTTGTATGTGTTTGAGTTTGAAGACGACAAGCCCGGTGGCCCGAATCATCATCCGTCCAAAAAATTTATGCTGTCGGCATCTGCTCCGGAACAAACCATCAGCAGCCTTTGGCGGATTGGCGCCGGTCTGGAATATGAAACCCGCGACTGGGTATTCCGCATTGGAGCCGACTGGGTAGAAAACAGTGCGGCTTCCAAACCGGTGTTTGATGCTGCGCTGGTGCAGGGGAGTGTGTTGTACAAATTTTAGTACCTCGGTTTTCCTAACCGTTTTAGCCGGTGAATGGCTGCCCGGACTACAATCCAAAGGTGCGCCAGCAGGGCAGGGAAGAATCCAAAATGCGCGCGCATGATCCGGAACCGGTCTTGCAGGCTTTGGCGGTGACGTTGTTTGGACATCCCGCCCATCAGGTAATCGCTGAGTACAAGCCCGGTATGCACGTTTTGGCGGCTTTTTTTCAAAATCCGGATGCACCAGTCGTAGTCGGCGCACAAGTTTCCCGCCATGTACTCGGGCGCCACACTGCGGCGCGCCACGAAGGATTGGTGTACCACCAGCATGCCGCCGAGGTAGTGGCGCCACGAAAGCCGGGCCGGCAACGGGCGGGTACCGAGTTGGCTCATCAGTCCTGCCGGCTCGCGGGCATCGTTCACGAGCAGGGTGTCGCCGTACAGCACATCCGTTTCGGGGCCGACACAGGCGGCAATTTTTTCCACCGTATCGGTCGCGTGCAGGTGGTCGCCGCAATTCAAAAACCACACAAAGTCGCCGGTTGCCATCCGCAAACCTTTGTTCATGGCGTCGTAAAGTCCCCGGTCTTTTTCAGAAATCCAGCGCAGATAGGGCATGTCGGCAGAAAATGCCCGGATCAAATCCACCGTGCCATCGGTCGAGCCGCCGTCCACGATCAGGTACTCGATACCCGGGTAAGACTGCCGGCGCACGCTTTCCACCGTACCGGGCAAAAGTGCACGGCCATTAAAAACGACTGTGATGATGGAAAAAACCGGGGACATGTGTTGAAGGTTGGAGGGTTCACATTTTCAGCCCACGGGTTCACCCGTGGGAAAACAGGTGCGAAGGACGGCAATAGCGCTGTATTTTGCCGCGAAAAAAATTGATGTACCTGTTTTTTGCAGGCGTAGTGCTTAGTTTGACGGGGTCATTGCCACCCGGCCTGATCAGTTTATCTGTGGCGCAGACGGCTATTTTCCGCGGCTTCTGGTCGGCAATTGTGCTGGCGCTGGGCGCTGCGTTTTCCGAATTCTTTCAGGCGCTGGGTGCAGTGATTTTTGCCGACTGGTTTTTGTCGCATCCTGTTGCAAGCCGGATTTTTCAGGTGGCGGCAATACCGATTTTTCTGGGGCTGGCGGGTTATCTCTGGTTTTTTGCAAAGCCACCGCGTACTCCCGACGCGGATGTGCCTTTGGCTCCATGGCGGCAATTTGGCCGCGGAGTGGCGGTAAGTTTTTTCAACTTGCTCGCCATCCCGTACTGGGTGGCCTACACGGGCTGGCTGCGGGTGAACGGCTGGTGGACGGATGGCTTGTCGGCCGCGTTTGTTTTTTCCGCCGGGGTTGTGGTGGGCACAGTGGGCGCACTCGCGCTGTACGCCTGGCTTGCCCGGGAAATGACCCGCCGATCCGACCTTGTGGCCCGACTGGTTAACCGGTTCGTGGCATTGATTTTTCTGGGACTTGCGCTGAAGTTGGTCGCAGATGTATTGAAAATCAAACTCTTTTAAAGATACATGGAACCACAAAAATGGCTGATCGAAGACAGCCGCTATGTGTACGACCGAAAACCCTACATGACCTTGCGCGAAGACAGTGTGCTGCTTCCAAACGGCGCCCGGATTCCCGATTACTTTGTGTTCGAATACCCCGACTGGGTGTCGGTGCTTGCCGTCACTACGGAACGTCAATTTGTGCTGATTCGGCAGTACCGGCATGGTATCGGTCAGGTGCATTTCGAACTTCCTGCCGGGGTGGTGGACCCCGGAGAACCGCTGCTGGAAAGTGCCCGCCGGGAATTGCTGGAAGAAACCGGCTATGGCGGCGGCGACTGGCAACTCTTACTTAGAGCTTGCGCCAATCCGGGCACACACACCAACTGGTGCCATATCTTTCTTGCTACCGGCGTGGAGCACATGGAAACCCAGCAGTTGGACCATACCGAAGAAATCAGTGTGCATCTGTTTGCTCCGGATGAGGTTCTGGCCATGCTTCGGAGTGGTGGCATGGCACAGGCATTGCATTCGGCGGCATTGTGGCGGTATTTTGCGGAGCAGTGAATCAGAGCAATCGTAGTTGGCTGCCCGGCACAGATTCGATTTCAGCCAGACCGGAGTCGCGTTCCAATTGAAGCAACCATTTTTTTCGCCACAAACCGCCGCCGTAACCGATCAGGCTGCCGTCGTCGCCGATGACCCGGTGGCATGGGATGACGATAGCGATATGGTTCCTGCCGTTGGCGGCGGCTACCGCCCGAATGGCTTCCAGATTGCCGAGTGCCAACGCTTGCTGCTTGTACGACCGGGTGGTTCCGTACGGGATGCGCAGGAGTTCCTGCCAGACGGACTTTTGGAAATCCGTACCTGTGAGCACAAGCGGCACCTCGAAATCTGCTCGTTTTCCGGAGAAATACTCTGCAAGTTCCTGTTGCACCTTCCGGAGATGCGGATGATCGCCCTCAACGGGAGCGCCGCCGGTTTCTTTGGCCATTGATTGCAATGCCGACTCCCAGCGCTCGGGCGTGTCTTCAAATTCCAGCAGGCAAATGCCCGCATCTGTTGTTGCTGCGAGCAATGGGCCGATGGGTGAGTCGAAACGGGTGTACGTCAGGAAAGATTGAGCCATGTCGCAGCCGGATTTATTGAACAGCGGCCCAAGGTACGAATCGTTTTTTGCAGTTCCTTTGCCATAAATTACAAGTAGATGACTCGTTCTACCCCGCTGTTTTCCCGAATTCTGATTGCCTTTTTTGGAATTACCATCGGGTTGTACCCGATGGTATACCTGATCGCTCCCGCTGCTATTCCGTTTTGGTTGTCCAAAGCCAATTTGACCGGTGAAATCTGGTGGCTTACGGCATTTTATGCACACATCCTTGGCGGCGGTGTGGCGCTTCTGCTGGGTTGGACGCAATTTTTACCCCGATTGCGGGCACGACGTGTAGCGTTGCACCGGCTGCTCGGAAAAATTTATGTGGCAGCCATCCTGCTCTTCGGCGCCACGGGTGGTTTTGTAGCGGCGCTTGTGGCCAACGGTGGATTCCCAAGCGCTTTGGGATTCGGCAGTTTGGCCGTGTTATGGTTTTTCTCCACCTTGCAAGCGTACCAAAGCATCCTGAAAAAAGACATTGAGCAACACAAGGCCTGGATGATCCGGAGTTACGCCCTCACCTTTGCCGCCGTTACCCTGCGTTTGTGGCTGCCGCTATTTACCGCGGGCTTTCGGTTACCGTTCGAACAGGCATATCTGGCAGTGGCCTGGTTTTGCTGGGTGCCCAACCTGATCGTCGGCGAGTACCTGGTGTGGCGCGAGCGCCTGTAAATTTTTTCAACTTTGTGACCAAAGTCACATCGTACCATTTTTTCACCTGCCGACCTTTGTGCCGGAAAAAATTACTGCCATGCAAAAAAGTATTCTTCTCGTGCTGCTTGCCTTTGTGGCTTGCACCCAATCTGCACCTGCTCAAGGCGGCGTACTTGATGCCGCTCAAACAGAGGCTATGCTGAAGTCCGACAAGCAAGTGCAATTGGTTGACCTGCGCACCCCCGGCGAGATTCAGCAAACGGGTAAAATCGAGGGCGCTTTGGAAATTAACTTCACCGGCCCGGATTTTCAGACCCAAATTGCGAAGTTGGATAAAGAGAAACCTGTCGTCGTGTACTGCGCAGCCGGCGGTCGCAGTCCAAGGGCTGCTGTACAAATGCAAAAAATGGGTTTCAAAAAAGTGTATGACTATGCCGGCGGCATGAACGACTGGAAAGCCAAAGGCAAAAAAACGGTTCATTGAACCAATCATTCTGCAGATGGAAGTTTATTGGAAAACATTTCTCGACAGTTTCAGCGGATACGCCAACTACCTGGCGCACGAAGTGCTGAACCCGCATTGGGGCAACTATTTCTACTGGCTCATCGGGATTTCCGCAGCCGTATACGTGCTGGAACTGCTGTTCCCCTGGCGGAAAAACCAGCCGGCAATCCGGGAAGATTTCTGGCTGGATACGTTTTACATGTTTTTCAATTTCTTCCTGTTCGGATTAGTAGGCTATGCCGCGCTGTCGAACGTAGTGTCGCAGGCATTCAACGACTTTCTGGCGGGCACCTTCGGAATCCGGAATCTGGTTGCGCTCAATGTGAGCAAACTGCCGCACTGGGTACAGTTGCTTACCCTGTTTATCGTCCGGGATTTTGTCCAGTGGAATGTGCACCGGCTTTTGCACCGCTCGCCGTGGTTGTGGAAATTTCACCAGGTACACCATTCCGTTCGAGAGATGGGTTACGCGGCACACCTGCGCTACCACTTCATGGAAACCATCGTGTACCGCAGCATCGAATACCTCCCCTTGGCCATGATCGGATTCGGCATTCAGGATTTTTTGCTGGTGCATCTTTTCACGATCGTCATCGGGCACCTGAACCACGCCAACCTGTACCTGCCACTTGGCCCGCTGAAATACTTGCTGAACAACCCGCAAATGCACATCTGGCACCACGCCAAAGATTTGCCACAGGGGAGTTACGGGGTAAATTACGGCATCACACTTTCGGTGTGGGACTACCTGTTCGGCACCGCCTGGATTCCGCGCAACGGACGTGACATCAAACTCGGTTTTGATGGTGTGGACGAGTATCCACACGGGTTTTTCAGTCAGGTATTCCGTCCTTTTCGGGGAAAATGACAATCCCCGACCAGGGATGTTTGGTCAGGTTTCGGCCTTTGTGTTTCTTTGGGCAGCGGCAACGGTTGTTTGCCCGATCTATGGCCTATGAAACGTCTTCTCCTGCTTGTCATCGCTCTGATTTGCACCGCATACACCGTTCGGGGCACCCACATCGTCGGTGGTGAAATCACCTACAAATGCCTCGACAACGACCAGTACGAAATCAGCCTCACCGTGTACCGCGACTGCTACACCGGTATTCCGTGGTTCGACGACCCGGCCGCGATCGGCGTGTATGATGCCAACTGGAATTTAGTCAGAACCATTCTGGTGCCCTGGGATGTGTTTTCAAATGATACACTTCCCATCGCGCTGGAGAATCCCTGCCTCGTGGTACCCCCGAATGTGTGTGTGAATGGTACCGTCTACAGGACGACGCAGACTTTGCCGTTCAAGGCCGGGGGTTACACCCTTGTATACCAGCGTTGTTGCCGCAATGAATTAATCAAAAACATCCCGAACCCACTCGATGTAGGCATCTCCATCATAGCCCACCTTTCCGAAAAAACCATGCTGGAGTGCAACAACAGCGCTGTTTTTAACAAATGGCCCCCGGTGGCCATTTGCGTGCACTATCCGATTGACTTCGACCATTCTGCCACCGACCCGGATGGCGATTCATTGGTCTATCGCTTGTGTACTCCACTGAACGGCGCAACACCACAGGACCCACAACCCATCCCGCCATACAAAGGTCCGTATCAGGAAGTTGTGTGGAACAGCCCGCCCTACAACCTTTCCAATGTGCTCGGGGGTGACCCGCTGACCATTGACCCCGCCACCGGATTCATGACCGGAATTCCCAATACCCTCGGTAATTTCGTGGTCGGCGTTTGTGTGGACGAGTACCGGAACGACACGCTGATTTCTACGACGCGACGTGATTTTCAGTACAATGTGGCCGATTGCGGCGTGCCCACGGCCGCATTTGCCGACATCATGGGCGCTTGTGAAAACGAAGTCGTCAAATTTACAAACCAGAGCAATGTGCCGGACATACGCTGGTATTTCGATTGGCCGAACGACCTGACCAAAACCACTACCGAGTTCTCGCCCCAGTATCAGTTCCCCGATACCGGCACCTATACCATTGCCCTCATCACAGTGCCCGGGCTGCCCTGCTCCGATACGATGTTGCGGACAATTCACGTCGGCGCATTTCATATTGATGCGGCTTTCACATACACTTTGCCGTCCTGCGACAACAACGGCTTGGTCATCAGCGCGCTGGATGCCAGCAAGGATACGGTGTACGGCGTAGCCTCCTGGTCGTGGCGGCTCACAGGGCCGAGCGGTTTTGCAACCCAGTCTTCGGCGCAAAACCCGACCTTCACCGTAACCAAACCCGGCAGTTACAAACTGACCCTCATCGCCCTGTCGGCCGGCGGATGCCGCGACACTATTTTCAAACAGTTCAATGCGCCGATTCCGCGTACCGACAGCCTGCGGCAGGAACTGACCATCTGTCCGGGCGATACGGTTACACTCAACTCCGGCGGCATCATCGGGTACATTTACGAGTGGACGCCCGGCGCCACGCTCTCCGACACGACTGCTGCCTCGCCGGATGCATTCCCGATGGGAACAACCGACTATCTGGTGACCATCACCAATGCCGGATGTACCTACGAAGGCATGGTGACGGTGCATGTGTTCGACACCTCGGCGCTGTCTGTTTCTGCCATGCCCGACACCATTTATCTGGGAGGGAGTTCACAACTCGAAGCCATGTATCCCGGTGTTGGCGTGCTTTCCTGGTCGCCTGTCAACTCGTTGACCGGCGCCAACGGGGCGATGCCGGTAGCACGGCCCAATGAAACCACGACCTATACCGCCCGACTTTCCTTTGGCGGAAATTGTGCACTGGAGCGGACGGTAACGGTCGTAGTGCTCTTCCCGAATTGCGAGGAGCCGTTCGTCTTTTTTCCTACCGGTTTTTCACCCAATAACGACGGAGAAAACGATGTGCTCCGCCTCGAAAGCCGGTTTGTGGACGAAGTGTACTGGGCGGTGTACAACCGCTGGGGACAAAAGGTTTTTGAAACCTTCGACCCCGAGGGCGAATGGGACGGCACCTTCAAAGGCGAACCTCAGCCGGTGGAAACCTACGGCTACTACTACCGCGTGCGTTGTCTGGGCGGAACCATCTCCGAGAAAAAAGGCAACGTGACGCTGCTGCGCTAACTACTACTGGATCAGGGTCGCATACCCTTTGTACTCCTGTCGCTCGCCCCGTGGCCCGGTGAACGTGACGTGGTACACGTACACACCGTCGGGTGACATACCGCCGGAATTCTGTTTGCGTCCGTTCCAGGATTCGGTGGGATCCTTGGTTTCAAAAACCAGTTCGCCCCAACGGTCCCAGATTGTCATGGTAAAATTGGTCACCCCTTCGAGGTAGCCCTTGCCGAGGAATCCGTCGTTCTGGCCGTCACCGTTGGGCGTGAACGCATTGGGCATAAACCAGCGGATCTCCGGCACGATGTCGAGATACTTGGACAACGAGTCTTTGCAGCCTTGGGGGTGCGTGGCGATCAGTGTGATTTTCATCCGTCCGGTATCCGGGAAGGTGAACGTCGGGTTCTGCTTGGTCGTAGTGCCGTATTGATCGAACTGCCAGTTCCAGCGGTTGGCGCCCACGGACAAGTCGGTAAACTGTACCGTGTTGTTGAATTGGTTCAGCAGCGAGTCAGGGAAAAAGGTAAAATTGGCAATTGGCGACGGCTCCACCCGGATCAGGTTCGGAAATGTGTCGGCGGTATAACAACCGATGGGTGAGGTGATAGCCACCTGTACGGTGTAAATACCCGGGGTTTCATAAATGTGCGTCGGGCTGATGATGCCGCTAGTGGTTTTCCCGTCGCCAAAATCCCACTCGATCTGGTAGGTGCTGTCAATCGGCGTGGAAAGGTTGTTGAGGAAAATTTCCGCCGGAGCGCAACCGATGTAGCGACTTGGCTGCAGGATAATGAGCGGCGGTACAGGGAACCAGTTAACTATTTTGGTTACATTGTCCGAGCAGTTGTTTTTGTCCAACACCCGCAGGTTGACCGGGTGGTTTCCGGGTATCGGGTACAAAAAGTCCGGGTTCTGGGCGGTGGAGGTACCGTTGGGTACGCCGAAATTCCAGCTCCAGCGGTTGATACCGCCTTCGCCGGTAGACAAGTCGGTGAAGGCCACAGGACCGGCCACGCAGGTGTCGTAGTCAAACTCAAAATCGGCATTTATTTCCGGGAAAATATTGACCCGAATGGTGGCTGTATCGGCGCAGGGTTTGCCGGGATTCAGGTACAAAACGCCCGAATACGAACCGGTATCGGGGAAGGTGACAGTGGCGTTCCAGTTGGTATTGTCCACAAACGTGGAGGTTTTCAGGTTAAACCGCCACTCAAAATTCGTGATGTTCGATTGCTGAACGCTTTGATTTTGAAAAGTCACCGTATTGTTGCCGCAGGAGTTGAGCACAAAACGTTTCGGGCCTACAATGCTGTCGCTCTGGATATTGGCCAGCACCGTGGGGGTACATTCTGCTACATTGAACTGGAAGTCGCGCCGAACGGTAGACAACAGCGTCGCCCCTCGAAACTCCTGGATGCATACGCCCACCACAAACTGACCGAGTACCGTCGGCGTACCCGTGATCAGGCCGGTCAGGTTGTTGATGCTCACTTGCGGGTTTCCGCCCATCGGATTGGTTGGACCATAATCCGGCACCACAAACGGCACATTGTTGAACGGCGGCCCGCAGGGTGGGGTAGGCACGGCGCCGTTGCAACCGTACAGCCCGGGTGGGTTCAGAATAGGGCCGCCGCCTTCGAGCGGGCTGCAAAAGCTGTAATAAATCTGATCGCCTTCGGGGTCGGTAGCGGCATGGTCGAATACGAGCGGGATATTTCCGCAAATAATGATGGGAGGAAAACTGTTGAACGTCGGACTGCTGTTTTTCAGTTGTTGGGCCGACGAGGTCAGTTCTACCATGTAGGTAGCGCCGATATCGCCGGGCGCCACAATGTTTTTGATCGTCTGATTCCGGCAGCAGCGCTGATAAACAATGAAATAACTTTCGTTGAGCAATACCGGCAACGTCCGTTCGAATACGTAAATGCCTTCCTCCACGCACACACTCGGAAGTTGTGTCACACAGGGCGGTGGCACGGGGATCAGTCGCGTGATGGACTGGGTAAAAATCTCAAAACTGGACAACAAGATGTTGTTGTTATAGGTCCCCCGGAAAATTGCCATCTCGGCGGGGTTGTCGAAACCGGCGCCACCTCCGAAACAGTCGCGGTAAATTTTCATGGTGAACTCGTAACGATTGTCGCCCTGCGCGTTGGTGCTGATGTACCGGTAGGTAATTTCTCCACCTATAATGTGGCGCGCGGACAAAACTCCGGGCATGCAAAACAGGCCAATAAAAAATGCGTAGGCAAAAAATCGGTGGAAATAAACCTGCATAGTGTTTGTATTCAAAATTGTTGGGTTAAAAATCGGACTTTTGCCCGCCGGATATAATCCGTATCCAACGACAAAGAAACGCCAATTGTTGAGTATGTTCCTGCTACGAGACGACATTTCCGAGATTGCCCGCCTGCTCGATTCGGGCGCCCTGATTTGCTACCCCACCGACACCATCTGGGGTATCGGGTGTGATGCCACCAACGAATCAGCCATCGAACGACTTTCAGAATTAAAGAACCAGCCACCCGGCAAAGGATATATCATTCTGGTAGACAGCATCGAAATGCTGAAACGCTACGTGGCGAGGATACACCCGCGTGTGGAAACGATGCTTGCCTATTTGCAACGCCCGCTGACAGTCGTGTACCAGCCAGCTGCAGGCTTGCCCCCAGCGCTTTTGCACCGCGACGGCACCCTGGCTATCCGAATTGCCACCGACCAGTTTTGTCAGGAGCTCATTCGAGAACTGGACCGACCGATTGTAAGCACAGCCGCCTGTAAAACCGGCGAGCCGTACCCGCCTACCTACGGAGCCGTCAGCAGCGAAATATTGGGCGCCGTGGACTATGTAGTCAAATACCGCCAGGACGACAAGGAGCCGCACACACCCTCCACGATGGCACGGCTGGATCGGCACCACGAACTGGAATTCATCCGCGAATAGGTTTTTTACTGAAATTAACCATGACCAACAAAGAAATCGCCTACGCGTTCGATGAACTCGCCAACCTGCTCGAACTGCACGAAGACAACGAGTTCAAAATCCGCTCGTACCGCAACGCCTACCTGACGCTGCGTAAACTCGACCGTCCGCTGGCTGAAATCAGTGACGCAGAGATGAAGGCGGTCAAGGGTATCGGTCCGGCCATTAGCGGGAAAATCAGAGAGTTGCTGAGCGGCGGCAAAATGAAAGCCCTTGAGGAAGCCCGCGCCCAAACACCACCAGGCGTGGCCGAGATGCTCCAGGTCAATGGATTCGGCCCCAAAAAAGTGCGCACGGTGTGGCGCGAGATGGGCATTGAAAGCATCGGCGAACTTTGGTATGCCTGCAACGAAAACCGCCTCGTGGAATTCAAGGGTTTTGGCTTGAAAACTCAGGATGACCTGAAAAACAAACTCGAATATTACCTGCGTAGCCGCGACAAACTGCACTACGATGCCGCCGAGGAAGAGGCCGATTTTGCCGGCGCCTGGCTCACCGGCAAGTTACCGGGTGCGTTTGTTAGCCCGGTCGGTGAAGTACGCCGCCGCTGCTCCGTTGTGGAACACCTCGAAATGCTCGTAGGCTACAACGGCGAACTCGACACGGCATTTGACGGCGAAACACTGATACTCGAAAAGGAAGAAAACGGCACATACCACGCCCGTCTGGAAAACAACACACCGGTTCTCGTGCATCGTTGTCTGGCAGAGGAATTCGGCTCCAAAATGTTCTTGCGTACGGGCAGCCCGGCATTTATCGAGGCTTTTGTCTCCTCGGCTCCCGGCCTGAACTTCAAAGGCCTGCGCATCGAACAGGAAGTTTTTGAAAAAGCCGGATTGGCCTTCATCCCGCCCGAACTGCGCGAAAATGCGGCTGTGCTCGACCTTGCCCGGGCCGGCAACTTGCCCCGCCTGATTGAGGAAAACGACATTCGCGGCGTGCTGCACGTGCACACTACCTGGAGCGACGGCCTGCACAGCCTGCGGGAAATGTGCGAATATGCCCGCGAACTCGGTTACGCGTACATCGGCATCACCGACCACAGCCAGTCGGCGTTTTATGCCAACGGCCTCAAGCCGGACCGGGTTTTGGCGCAAATGGACGAAATAGACGCGCTCAACGCGGAAATGGCGCCGTTCCGAATTCTCAAGGGCATCGAAAGCGATATTCTGAACGACGGCTCTTTGGACTACGAGCCGGCTATTCTGGAAAAATTCGATTTCGTCATCGCTTCGGTACACAGCAACCTGAAAATGAGCCGTGAGAAAGCCACCGAACGCATCCTGCGCGCCGTGGAAAATCCGCATACCACCATTCTCGGGCACCCAACGGGGCGGCTGTTGCTCAGCCGCGAGGGCTATCCGCTCGACTGGGACGCCGTTTTCGAGGCCTGCGCCCGGCATGGCGTAGCCATCGAACTGAATGCCAACCCGTACCGCCTCGACCTCGACTGGACGCTCATTCCCGAAGCACTCCGCCACGGCATCCGAATCAGCATCAACCCCGATGCGCACAGCAAAGACGGCATTCACGACATCCGCTATGGGGTACTCGCCGCACGGAAAGGCGGACTTACAGCAGCAGGCTGTTTCAATGCAAGCGCCGATTTTTCGGACATCCTGCACAAGTCCTGATCGGAAGGCCATGTGACCGCCGGGAAAATGCTGGTCTGAACGAACCGTTCGTTGGTATAGTTTTCACCTGCATGCCATTGACTTCGGCATGCCTGTTCGGTTATCTTCGCTGCCTTCAATTTTCAATAACATCAAAAAGCGCCATGCCCAACTACGTACCTGTACGCAATTTTCATTTCCTGAGCACAGCCTGGAACCTGATTGTTCAGGAAAAATCGCTCCACCAACATTCAAAAACCATGTCACACGCCGACAAACTTCCCAAGGCCGATGAGGTCATAAAAAATCATGTAGGTTTCGCTATGGGTGCCGCATTGGTGCCGTTTCCCGGCGCCGACCTGCTCGCCGTGAGCGCCGTTCAACTCAATATGCTGCGCCAGTTGGCCAAATTATACAACATCGGTTTCGTGGATACGCTGGGGCGAAACCTCATCTCCGCCATTGTCGGCAGCAGCGCGGCCCGCTTGGCAGCCAGTCTGGTGAAGGCGATTCCAGGTGTAGGCTCGGTTGTCGGCGGATTGAGCATGCCCGCGTTGTCCGGCGCTTCCACCTACGCGCTTGGTTATGTCGTCGCCAACCATTTTCAGCGTGGCGGCACACTTCAAGACCTCGAGATAACTTCGGCACGCAAAGAGTTCGACCAAAACATGGACACGGGAAAGCAAGTGGCCGAAACCCTGAAGCCGGAACAAGCGCCGGCGCAAACCGGCAGCGAGGAGGCCATTGAAAAAATTCGCCGTCTGGCCGAACTGCGCGACCAGGGCATCATCACGGCGGAAGAATTCCAGCGCCTGAAAGATCGCCTGCTGGAGCAAATTTGACAGCAAACGCAATACCTTGCCGCGGGTTTGACTCTAATTTATGCGCAAACTACCCGGCATCCTGCTCCTTTTTTGCCTCGCAGCGCCCCTGATCGGGACGTATGCGGGTCTGCGACTTGAAAAATACCGGATACGGAAAGAAGTAAAAAAACGCCTGCTGGCCGGTTTGCCCGACAGCGAACTTGTGTTTTTCAAATTTTCCAGACACGACAGCAATTCTCTGCTTCGCTGGGAACACGCAGAGGAATTTGAGTATCGGGGGGAAATGTACGATGTGGTTCGACAGTCTGCCGGCAACGATACCTTGCAGTTTTGGTGCTGGCATGACCATGCGGAAACCAAACTCAATCGCGAACTGCGCCAACTGATCGCAAAATTCCAGGCGAACGACCCGAGCCGCCACGAAAATGAGCGGCGCCTGTTTTGTTTTTTTCTCACCCTTTTTCATGAGGAAACGCCCGGGTTTCGGGTGTTTTGTCCACGTGCTGAAGTTTTGGCCTTGCCCGCGGCAGCCGAATGCCCTTCGAGTGCCGACACCGGCAAGCCGCCTTTCCCGCCACCCGACCGGGTTTAGTGCATGATCTGCCGGAAATCAGGTCCGGCATTCCTTTTCATTTTCACTAAACACCGTCAGCATGAAAAAAATACTCCTGCTGGGGCTGCTCCTGTGTGTGGGCAGCTCTGGCTATACCCAAATATTGACCGTCAAAGACCAGGAAACAGACCAACCGCTGGAAGCCGTCACGGTGTACAGCGAGTCGCCGAAAGCAATCCGGACCACCAACGCCGCCGGTCAGGCCGACCTGTCGGCGTTTCGGGGCGCCGAGCGCATCGAGTTGCGTTTGCTGGGATACGAAGCGGTCACGTTCAGTTTTGCCGATCTGGAAAAAAAGAATTGGGTGGCGCATCTGACCTCAATCGGTTTGTCGCTCGGACAGGAGGTGGTCGTTTCGGCCACGCGCTGGAACCAGTCCAAACGCGAGGTGCCGGCCAAAATTACCCGCATATCAGCCCG
>CAYMQY010000003.1:1347-14153 GCA_964392655.1 uncultured Saprospiraceae bacterium | reverse complement strand
GCCAACCTCGATTTTTTCAAACAAATCGGCGAGCGCCACAAGGTGTTTTACGGCCTGGAGGCCATTTACAACGATGTGCAGTCCACCGGCACGGACAAGAATATTTCCACCGGAGATGTGGCGCCCGGGCCGGCGCGGTACCCGCAGGCTGACTGGTCGTCTCTGGCCGCGTTTGCCACATACCAGTACCGGGTTTCGGATAAACTGCTGTTGCAAGCAGGCGGGCGGTATAGCCAATTCGCCCTGAACGCCGTGTTCGATACGACGTTTTTCCCGTTCCCGTACACAACTGCTGAACTGAACAAAGGCGCGCTGACGGGCAGCGTAGGGCTGGTGTTTGACCCGAGCGATTCCTGGTCATTGGCTGTCAACGCCTCCACGGGTTTTCGATCTCCGAATGTGGACGATATGGGCAAGGTGTTCGACTCGGAACCCGGATCCGTGCTGGTGCCCAATCCGGCGCTGAATGCCGAGTACGCGTACAATGCCGAGTTCGACATCGCCAGATTGTTTGGCAAATCGCTGAAAATTGATCTGACCGGCTACTACACCGTGCTCGACAATGCCTTGGTGCGGCGGAATTTTACGCTCAACGGCCTCGACAGCATCGTGTACGCCGGGGAACTGAGCCAGGTACAGGCTGTTCAAAATGCCGCCAGAGCAACGGTTTACGGCCTGCAATTCAGCGTGGAAGCCAAACTGCCCGGCGGATTCGGAATTTCATCCCAGTTCAACTACCAGCAGGGCGACGAAGAACTTGACGACGGTACCACCAGCCCGTTGCGGCATGCCGCGCCATGGTTCGGGGCTACGCACCTGACTTTCGCCGCGCCGCACTTGAGCATGGATTTTTATGCCACATACAATGGGCAGGTAGCCTACGCCGATCTGCCGCAGGAGGAACAGAGCAAAGGTTACATCTACGCTGTGGATGCAGACGGGAATCCATATTCTCCGGGATGGTACACGCTCAATTTCAAGGCGATGTACCAGTTTTCGGAGCAATGGTCGGTAAGCGGCGGGGTGGAAAACCTGACCGATCAGCGGTACCGGCCGTACAGTTCGGGGATTGTGGCTGCCGGGCGGAACTTCATCCTTGCCTTGCGGGCGAAATTCTGACGCAGGCATGCGTGGTTTTCCAAATACCTTTGCTCAAAAAAGAACTGAGCAATATGGTAGCCATCATCATGGGTTCCGATTCCGACCTGCCGGTTATGCAAAAGGCGGCGGATATTCTGACCGAACTGCGTGTGCCGTTCGACATGACCATCGTGTCGGCACACCGCACGCCGGAGCGGATGTTTGAATTTGCCAAAACCGCGCGTGAACGCGGCATTCGGGTCGTCATAGCGGGCGCGGGCGGTGCTGCGCACCTGCCGGGCATGGTGGCGGCAATCACGCCGTTGCCGGTCATCGGTGTGCCGGTCAAATCGTCCAATTCCATTGACGGCTGGGACAGCATCCTGTCCATTCTGCAAATGCCGGAAGGCGTGCCTGTGGCTACCGTGGCGCTGAATGCCGCTCGCAACGCAGGCATTTTGGCTGCGCAAATCCTCGGCACAAACGACCCCGAACTGCTCGACCGCGTGGCCGCCTACAAAAAAGGCCTGGAACAGGTGGTGCTGGACAAGGCGCGAAAAATGGAAGGCTGAGGGGCTGCCTCACCCCACATTTGTCATTTCGCAGAAATCCGTCCGCTCTAAGGCGGTAGCCGCACTTGATTGCACCCGTGATGCGGATGGGTTTCTGCGAAATGACAAACGTGGTGAGCGGCGGCCTCACGCCGGGATTAGTTTTTTGATCTCCGCCACAATGTCGTTGAATGCCGCATCGGGCGTGGGGAAATCCGACACCGTGCGGTTTTGCGTAGGCAGGGCGCGCAGCCGCTCCAGTCCCGAACCGGTCAGGTCGAATTTTTCGATGTTCACCGGCACCACGCGTTTGCCGCTTTCGAGGGCTTTCAGGATCAGGTGGAACCAGGTCTCGTCGTTGAACAGGTTTTGTGTGATCAGCACCAGCACATAGTCGGCGGCATTGATTTCCGATTCCGCCACAGCGGCCACATCTGCGCCGGCGGGCGCCTCATGCACGTTGTACAATTGAATTTTTTTCGTGGCTTTCAGCAAAAACAGGTGTTTGTTCAGTACCTGGCTGTGTGCAGTGTCGTGTGTGTCGTACACCACTACAAATTTGGGCGCCGACCCTGTGGCCACGGCAACCGGCGGCTCGGGCGCAGGCGCTGCGCTTCCGGAAACAGATTCCTTGCCGGAAGTCGAGTGCGGTTTCGCGGCGGGAGCAGCAGGGGCCGCCGAGATGCCTTTTTTGATGAAATCGAATATTTGCTGGAACAGTATGCCCCGGTTGGCGCCGCGCCGCTCGCCTTTGGCATTGATCTGGAGGCCGCCCTCGGCGTCGGTTTTGCCGGCGTGGTGAATAGCCACCACTTTCCAGTCTTTGTTGAACACGGGCGAACCGCTGCTGCCCGGCTCGGTGTCGGCGGTGTAGTACAGGTGCTGGTTCCACGCGCTGAGCACGTCGTTGGCGTTGAGGGCGATGTGCTTGTCTTCTCCTTTCGGGTGCTGGATGATCGTGACGGGTTCGCCCACGGTAGGTATAGCGCTGGGATCGAACTCGACATAGCCCCACTGGCTGAGCGGGTTGGTGGGGTCGTCCACCACACGAATGCGACTGAAATCTAATTGATCCGGCGGGCTGGTGATGAAGTCGGATGCATCCAGCCGGTAGGTAGTGCGGCTTTTGACACTACCCGTGGCGTCCATTTCGTAATTGAACTCGATGCGGGTATCGGCAGCGATAGTCGCGTCGGGAACCACGTGGTTGTTGGTGAAAATGTAGCCCTCTTTGGTCAGAAAGCCGGTGCCTAATTCGCCGTCGCTGCACACGACCCTGCACACGGCCTTGGAGGCGCGCAGGGCTTTTTCGAGCCAGTTGATGCGCAGCAGGTTGTTTTGCGGGCCGATGACTTTTTCCAGTCGGGCTTCGTCGGGCACGTTGAACTGGAAGGTGCCGAGGTTACGGATTTTGGCATCGCGCTCCACGCGGCGGGGAATTTCCCGCATCAAATCCAGTAAACCGCTGCGGGTGCGGGCCGAAAAGCGGCTGAATTCCTCGAAACTGATGCCGCCGCGCTGGTATTCTTTTTTGGCCGACACGAAGTTGCCGGACTGCTGGAGCACATCCTGCCGGATGCCGGCCTGGGTTTGCTGATCAAGTTCGAGCAGGGCATCGAGGGCTTTTTCCACCTCGTTGTCCATGAGCAAGCCCTCGATGGTTTTCAGGTAAACAAGTTGAGCGTTTTGCATAATTCGTTTTGCTGCGTGTTACACAATCCGGCGGTGCCAGCTCTGTGCGAAGGGCACGAGCCATTTTTCCTGCAGGTCGCGTTTGGATTGGACGAGGGTGTTCACAAGGAGGGTGTCGGGCCGGATGGTGGCGTCGGCTACGCGGGCGGCGAGGCCGGGGCGGTCGGCAAATTGCAACGCACCGTTTTCCACCCAGGCAAAACGCATACGCTCGAACAAATCCACACTGAGTTGGTGTCCGAGCGCTTCGAGCACGTGAATGGATTTGTCAATGGAGCAGCCGCTTGCTCCTGCCTGAGTCTCGTCCACCATGAGGAGGATGAACTGGTTTTGGAAAACTTCGGCGGCGGCTTTGAGTGCTTGATTGTGCGCCGTCCACTGCGTGGTAAAATCGCGGAGGGCATCTTCGATAAATTGCGCCTCGGGTTCGGTCAGGGGGCGGTTGGCGGTGTACACCCAAACGCGGGACTCCGGTGCGAAATCGGGTGCGGTTGCCAGCCTGGGAAGAAGGAGGTTGGTATCGAATGTGGCGGTCATGGTGTCAATTTTTTTTCGGATCGGAGGAAACAACCCGGGCCGTTCGGAAGCCGAGGTTCATCAATTCAGGAAGCATTTTTTCCGCATCGGTGCGGGTGGCGTAGTTGCCGAAAAAATAATGGAATAGCCCGTCGGCATGTTCTTCGGCCACACCGCTCAGGAGGCCCAGTTGGCCGCTGTTGCGATCCATGCGCGACTGCCAGGCGAGCAAGTGAATCCGGAATGTCTCGGGCGCGGCTTTGGTCGCCGGTGCTGCAGGGATGGTTGCCGGTTCATCGGCAAAGCGATCGCCGGTGCGCGCGGGTGGCGCGTTCACCACGGTGGTTGCCGATACGTTCTGGACTTTTGCCGTTTCGGTAGGCTGCTCTTGCAGCAGGGGCGTACTGCTTGCAGGCACTGCTGCGGGTTCGGGTATCGAAGCCGGCATTTTGGCAGCCATTTGGGCTTTGGTCGTGTGTTTTCGGGCAGCCAGTGGGGTGTTTTCCATTTTGGCTTTGTAGGCCCGGAAGGCTTCAAAAACGGCGTCTGCCATCTGGAATTGGCCTTCCTCGGAGGCTATGAACCGCTCCTCGTCGCGGTTGGTCAGAAAACCGGCTTCCACCAGGACGGCGGGCATGGCGGTTTTGTGGAGCACAATGAAACCGGCCTGTTTCACGCCACGGTCTTCGCGCCGGGCCATTTCTTTGGAAAACTGCTGCACAAAACCGGCAAACAAAATGCTCTGTTCCAGATACGCGCTTTGCCACACACTGCCGAAGATATGCGCCTCCGGGCTGTTGGGATCGTAGTCGCCGTAATTCTTTTTGTAGTTGTCTTCCAGAAAAATGGAGGCGTTTTCGCGCTTGGCGACTTCGAGGTTGCTCTGGGCGGTGTGCAGGCCCATGACGTAGGTTTCCACGCCTTTCACATACGACACGGGGATCGAGTTGCAGTGGACGCTGATGAACAGGTCGGCATTATGGCGATTGGCGATGGCGGCGCGTTCGTTCAGTTCCACAAACACATCCGTTTCACGGGTATAAATCACCTCCACATCGGGGTATTCTTCCCGGATGAGGGCGCCGAGTTTGAGCACGATAGCCAGGGCGTTGTGCTTTTCATGCGAGGATGCGCCTTTGCAGCCGGGGTCTTTGCCGCCATGACCGGCATCGAGCACCACCTTTTTGATGCGGTATACGTGATGCGTAGCAGGGAGGGGCACGGCGTGGCCCATGGGGCTGCACCCCGTGTTAGCGAATGACACCCCTTCAGGACTGTGCGGCGTGAAAACCTTGCCGAGCCATTCGGGGGAGAATACGGAGCAAGATTCCATACCTTTGCCCGCGCTGAAATGCGGGGATGCGCAATTGGTATGGAGTTCGCAGGCGGTGGCGGTGTTAAAATTAAACAAAAAGAGCCACGCCGGCAGGACAAGAATCGTTTGTCGGGCAATTTGATTTCTCATGCGCATTCGTCGTTATCAAACATTTTGGAGCGTCTTCAAAAAAACATGGGCAAATATCGGCTTTTCCGGCAATTAGTCTTCGTTTTCGCCTGCTCGCCTGTTTTTGCCCAGGTTCCGGTGTTGCCGCAGGATACGTTGCCTCCCGCCGCGCGCGACTCGGCGGCGGTGCGCTTTCCGGGACTGCCGAATCCGGGACTGCGCGACACGGCGGCTTTGGCCTTGCGCGACTCCAACATAGTGGATTTCAGTTCAGTGCGTGTATCCTCCGAAGCGCTGGATGAACCCGTGGAGTACGGCTCGAACGACTCCATGTGGTTCGATGTCCGCAACAAGCAATTGCACCTGTACGGAAAGGCTTTCGTGAAATACGGCGCCATTGACCTGGCAGCGGGTTATGTGCTGGTGGATTACAACAAAAATGAAGTGTCTGCCGAACAGTATCCCGATTCGTCGGGCACGCTTGCCGGTCTGCCGGAGTTCAAAGACGGCACGCAGTCGTTCACGGCAACCAAACTGCGCTACAATTTCCGGTCAAAAAAAGGCATCGTGTACGAGGCCCGTACCAAACAGGAAGACCTGTATGTGCTTGGCGAAAAAGCCAAATTCGTGCCCGGACAGCCGACGCAGGACACTTCGAAGCAAATCCGGAACATAATTTACAACCAGGATGCCATACTCACCACCTGCGACCATCCGACGCCGCACTTTGGCATTCGGACCAGCAAATTGAAAGTGATTCCTGATAAATTGGTGGTTACCGGCTTTTCCAACGTGGAAATCGCCGGCATTCCCACACCGTTGGTACTACCGTTCGGGTTTTATCCCATCACCAAAACCCGAAAATCGGGACTCATTATCCCGCGTGATTTCGAGTTTGCCAATGCGGAAGGTCTGGGCATCAAGGACTGGGGCTACTATTTTCCGATCTCGGATCACCTCGACCTGACCTTCCGGTTCAACGCCTATACCAGCGGCTCCTGGGGCATACAGTCCGATGTGCGTTACAACAAGCGCTATATGTACAACGGCAACTTCAACCTGCAGTACAACGACCGTGTGCTGGAGGACGCACAAGCCAACCGCTTGTCCAACAAGTCGTTCGGAATCCGGTGGTCGCACCAGCAAGACCCCAAGGCGCACCCCAACCGTACATTTGGCGGCTCGGTAAACATTGAAACCAACCGAAACCAGAACCGCAACCGAAACGACTACGCAAGCGTGGTGCAGAACCAGTTGAGTTCCAACCTCAATTATTCGCAGACGTTTCCGGGCAAACCCTACCAGTTCAACGCCAGCCTCAGCCACTCCCAGAACACGCAGACGCGGATCATGAACATCAGTTTCCCCAACGCCACATTCAACCTTCAGCGCATTTTTCCGCTCAAACGCTCCAACCCCGTGGGCAAGGAGCGCTGGTATGAAAAAATTTCGCTCACCTACTCGTCGCGCCTGCGAAACGATATGCAGGTGATTGATACGCTACTTTTTACCAACGAGACGCTACGAAGTGCGCGCATGGGTATCCAGCATCAGGCCAGCACCGACTTCAACTTCAAGATTTTCAAATACATCAACCTGGCGCCCCGCATCAACTACGAGGAAAACTGGTACCCGTATTCCATCGAACGCGAGTTCATCAACGAGATTCAGTACGCGTACGACACGGTAGCCGACATCCTGGTGGTGGACAGCAACCGCACCGTCTGGGGGCGCGATACGGCCTACCGCGACTGGGGCTTCAAGCCGTTCCGGAATTACGAGATCGGTATTTCCATGAACACGGCGCTGTTTTTTACCAAACAGTTCAAAAAAGGCTGGTTCCGCGGTATCCGGCACACCATGAAACCCTCGATTTCCACGGGCTTCCGGCCCGACTATTCCGAGTCGGACTACTTCCGTCAGGTACAAACCAGCGCCCGCCCCGGACGCGAAGACACACTGGATTACGGAATTTTTGACGAGGCCGTGTTCGGGCGACCGACCAGCGGCCCGCGCGACCTCGCCATCAGTTACAGCCTGAGCAACATCCTGGAAATGAAGTTTTACTCGGCCAAACGCGACACGGTGAAGCGGGTACGTATTTTCGACAACCTGGCTTTTTCCGGAAGTTACAGCCTCACCCGTGACACGCTGAAGTGGAGCACGATCAGCACGGGAGGCTTGTTCCGCCTGTTCAAAGGCATTACCAACCTGACCTGGAATGCCACGTTCGATCCGTACATTTTGAGTGAAGACGGCAAGCGGATCAATAAATTTGCCATAAATGAAGAGGGCAAATTACTGCGTCTGGCCAGTTACGGTTTCGCCCTGAACACGCAGTCGAGCATCAAAAACCTGCGCGAACTGTTTGCAAAAAAATCGGAAAGCCCGGCGGCCGGACAGCCGGTGCAGGCGACTGTGCGCGATGGTTTTATGGACTGGTTCGACCAGTTCCAGATCAGCCACCGGATATCGTTTGATCGCAAGCAAATTTTCGGCACCAACCGCGATACGTTTCTCATTGGCACGAACAACATCAGTTTTTCCGGACGGATCCCGATCACGCCGAAATGGAGTATTGACATCGGAAACATCAGTTATGATTTTCAATTGAAAAACCTGGCGTATCCCGATATCGGCTTTACCCGCGATTTGCACTGCTGGCAATTCAGTCTGAGGTGGTGGCCCGATCGGAATATTTACGAATTTTTTATTGCCGTAAAACCCGGCAGCACGCTCGACTTCCTCCGAATACCCTATCGGAAAAATGTGTTCGACGGGCAAAACGGGTTTTAAGTGATGAGTGATGAGTCCACTACGGGACTCATCACTCACCACTAAAAAAATACGTTGTGATGAAAAGTAAAAAATGGCTGTTTGGCATCGCCCTGCTTGGCGGGTTTTTAGCCTGTACGCCCGACCCGGCGTATTTGCCGGGCAAATGGAAAGCCGCTGCTTTTTTTGAAAACCGCCGGCGGGTGGAAACGCCGCTCGATTCGGTGGCGCTGACCCTGACGCCGGACGGCGGCTACGAATTCCGAAGCATCGGGTACTACCGGGAGTCGGGGCCATACCGGCTTGCCGGCGCATATTTGTACCTGACCGACACCACCGACACACCGCAACGGGAGCATACGGTCAAAATTTTGCACGTGTCGCCGGATACGCTCAAACTGCTGATGCAAAGCGGAGACAAACGCCAGGTCTTGTTTTTTTTCAAAGAAAAATAAAGCAAAGCACAAACCATGCGGACTTCCAATACGCTGTTGCTCGCCCAGGCCAAACTTATGGAGGCCAATGTGGTACTCGATCTGGACACTTTCGACCAGAAACTGCTGGCCAAAACTCCTTCGGCGGTATTTGTGAGCAACCACCTGCTGACCGGCCTCGACGAGTGGATTTTGCTGGCCCTTCTGGCATCGCAGGCAACCTCCGTGAAGGTGCTGCACCCATATCCGGTGCAGCCGGCGCCTCTGCTGCGGCCAATGGCTATTTTGCCACAAGGCGGGAAAGTGGAAGAGCGGTTGCTTCGACTGAGTTTTGCCAAAAAAGTGGATAAGTACGTACAAAAGGGCGTGCCGGTTGGTCTGGCGCTCGACTTTTCGGACAACCTGCTCGGCAATCTCGGCAAGAATCTCCTGCGCACGCAAATCCTCAAGCAACTGCGCAAAATTGACGTACCCATCGTGCCGGTACACTTCAGTGCCGACATCCCTCCGGGTGCCTTGCTGCGCAAAAACCTGATCCCCGGAGCGCCATATCCCCGGTTTGAGCAGCCGCTGCACGTCGGTGTACGTATTGGGAGTCCGATTATACCCGAAGACAGTGCCGAACTCAAGGGTACCCGCCGTTGGGGCAAGTTTTTGCAGGCCAAAATTTTCTCCCTTGGTTCGGCATTCGACATTCGCCCCGAACATTTTGCTGGCGGAAAACAACCCGATCTGGAACCGCTCGCAGCGCCCACCGATCCCGATCTGGTAACCGCCGATATTGCGGCGCTGAAACCGGAGCACCTCATTGCTTCCCGGGGCGATTTCGACGTGTACGTGGCGCCGTTTTCAGCGCTGCCCAATGCCATGTTCGAAATTGCACGCCTGCGCGAACTCACGTTCCGCACCGCCGGCGAAGGCACAGGCAAACCGCGCGATATGGACGAATTCGACCTGTACTACCTCCAATTGGTCATCTGGGATCGCACGGCCCGGCGCATCGCCGGCGGCTACCGGCTTGGCCTGGGCGACCGGATTTTTCGCAGGTTTGGCATCAACGGGTTTTACACCAGCAACCTGTTCAAGATGAAAACCGGCTTTTACCCGATCCTGCAAGAGGCTGTGGAGTTGGGGCGTTCGTATGTGGTTCCGGACTACCAGAGGCACCGCCTGCCGCTGTTTTTGCTCTGGAAAGGCATTCTGCATTTTCTGCTTGCCAACCCGCAGTACCGATACCTGTACGGGCCGGTCAGCATCAGCAAGGAATTTTCGGATGTGTCGAAAAGTGTGATTGTGGAGTTTGTCCGGCGCTTTTGCTTCGACGACAATCTGGCCAAACTCGTGCGCCCCCGCAAACCCTTCCGGGTGAAAACCAAATCGGTAAATACCCGGCTGCTGGCCGAAATGCTGCACGGGCAATTTGATGCGCTGGAGACCTTCGTGGAGGCCATTGAGCCGGAGCATTTCAAAGTGCCGGTGCTGTTTCGCCAGTACCTGAAACAAAATGCAAAGTTCATCGCGTTCAACGTGGATCCCAACTTCTCCGACTGCCTCGACGGCCTGATGATACTCGACTTGCGCAACCTGCCGGTAAGCACAATTGAGGCCCTTCAGCAGGAGAAATAATTTTACAAAGCAGGTTTTCGGTTACTTTTGCAGAAAAAACAACCCGTTTTTTATGACGGCTAAAGCACAATCCATCGGCGATAAAACTACCGGCCTTGCCTTGGAGGATTATTTTGCGTTCGAGGCACAGGCTGAAGGACGGCATGAGTTTGTGGGCGGGAAAATCGAGGCGATGGCGTATACCTCTCCGGAGCATGGCCAAATTGCCAGCAATCTGGCATTACTACTTGGATCATGTGCCAAGGCGCGAGGATGTTCTGTTTTTATCGGAGACCGGATGCTTTTTGTCCCGGATTGCAACAGCGTCTTTTATCCCGACTTGCTGATCTTATGTGGAGAACATGAATTTCACCAGTCATCCAAAAACATGAAAGCCACCCTGAACCCGACGGTGGTCATCGAAATTTTGTCCGACTCCACGGAGTATCTGGATAAAACCGCCAAAACCCGCTGTTACAAAAAAATACAAAGCCTGAAGCAAATCGTGTTCGTGTCGCAAAAAGAACGGCATATCCGAATCCTCGAACGGGAAGGCGAGCGCTGGATAGACACGGAATTTTACGAAGAAAATGACCTGCCCCGAATCGGCGACTGCAACGTGCCGCTGGAAGAGGTGTACTGGAAAGTAGATGTGTAGAAAAATCGCAACCTGTCCTTTTCTGCTCTCGTCCAGCCTTTCCGGACAACAAAAACAACTTAGTATGCTAAAACGCCTTTTCCCCTTTCTTGCGCTTGTGCTGCTCCTTGCCGGCGGCTGCATGAAATCCACCTCCCTGACGGTGCTGCAACCCGCTCAGTTCAAAGTGCCCGACCACATCACAAAAGTGGCCGTCGTGGATCGCAGCAAACCATCCAGCGGCTGGCTGAATGTACTGGAGGGCCTTTTTAGCGGCGAAGCCATCGGCCAGGATCGCGAAAGCCGCGCCGAAGCCGTGCGCGGACTTACCGATGCCCTGCAACGTACCCCGCGTTTCCGTGTCATCAGCACCGGCATCGAAATGGAGGGCACTCAGGCCGGAGGCAGTTTGCCGGCGCCGCTGCCCTGGGCAGAGGTGGAGCGTATTTGCGCCGACTACTCCGCCGACGCTGTGGTGGCCATTGAATCGTTCGACACCGACAACAGCCAGAGCGCGCGCCGCCGCGAAACAAAACAAAAAAACAAGGACGGCACCACGACAACCAAGGTGGATTATGTGTCCGACATGCGCACCGGTGTGCGGCTTGGCTGGAGGTTCTACGACCCGCGCGGCAAGGTCATCTTCGACGAAGTGGTGACCGACGAGTATCTGCAAAATTCCGGACAGGGTTCCACGGAACGCGCGGCTTTGTCCAACCTGCCCTCGCAAGTTTCCGTCACACGCAAGGTGTCGTTCATCGTCGGCCAGGAATACGGTATGCGCATCGCGCCGGTGTATATTCAGGTCAAACGCGAGTACTACCACAAGGCCAAGGGTTTTCAAACGGAAATGAAGGAAGCCAACCGCCTGGCCGAAAGCGGCAACTGGGACCGCGCTGCCGACATCTGGAAAAAAATTGAAGCCACCGCCGGCGAAAATACCAAGGCTGCCGGACGCGCCGCCTATAACATGGCCGTCATGGCCGAAGTAAAAGGTAACCTGGAAGTGGCCCTCGAATGGGCCGAAACGGCCTGGACGAAATACGGCAACTCGAAAGCCCGCAACTACATCGAGATCCTTCGCCAACGCCAGTACGACGCGCAACGCGTGGAGCAGCAGATGAACAAAAAAGTGTAATGCAGACCGAAGACGACATCAAACGGGCTTTTTTGCCCTACCTGAAGGAGTTTTACCGCTACCGTTACGAGTATCGCCCTGAGTCGGTGTACGCCGAACTGGACAATGTGAGTGCCGGCGGTTTAGTGGCCGACGGCATGTTGTCGTTCCGCAAAGATGACGGCAACCCGTTTGTCTGCACCTACGAGGCGACTTCGATAGACAAGTCCGCGGAGGTCAAGTTTTCGCTGAATGTCGTGTATTTCACCTGGGATTGTCTCGCATTCGGAGCGGTGACGGCTGCGGTAGCCTACGGAGCGGCGTTTGCGCTGCGTCTTCCCTGGTTGGTTGGGCTGCAATGGGCCGGCAACCTCGGCTTCGTGCTTGGCACGGGCCTGATCGGGTTTTTTACCTGGTATTTTTCCATGCGCGGCTGGCGCAAGTACCGCTACATCTACGCCATCGAGCAATTCAAGCGCTACTTCGCCGACGAGCAGTGGATTGCCGTAGCCGACGATGTGTTTCCAGCCCCCACCGATCCCTACCTGCTCGAATTGAAAAGCCAGTGCGTGTACAACGGCTTTGGCCTGGTGCAAATCTCGCACAAAGGCGGTGTGCGGGTACTGGCCACCCCTTCCCGCCTCGGCATCTACGGCAAAGACCGGCGCATGGTGCATTGGGTAACCCAGCGCGACTGGTACCGCGTCGTATCGGGCAACGTGAGCACGCTGGCCCGATACCGCAGCGCCATGCCCGATGAGATCGGTCAGGCCTGGAACAAACTCACCCGCCCGGTGCGCTACCTGTTTTGGGAACCGCTGAAAAAAGCCCTCTGGGGCGCATTCACCCGCCCGCTTGGCAATGCCGATACGGCATTCGACCGCTACATGACCGGGCAAAGTGTGCAAAAATGGGTGTTCACGCTGGCTCTGCTGGCCATTGTGCCGCTTGGTTA
>CAYMQY010000003.1:0-1337 GCA_964392655.1 uncultured Saprospiraceae bacterium | reverse complement strand
TTACCGCGTACTCACCATCCGCGCCGACGACGTGCGCGATGTGGTAGAACGCCCCGAAGAAAATCCCGAAGACCAGTACGGCTACCTGTACGAAGGCCCCCGCGACCCACGGGGCATACCCAAGCAGTACCCGGAAGCGGCCGCCGGTGCTCCCGAACCGGAACCGATCAAAGTGCCGGAAATTCCGCCACCGTCCGCCGGCAAACAGGAAGAAATTCCCACGATTGATCTTTCCGGCAACGAAGATGAGCCGGAGCCTGCCGCCGGCGCCGATCCATGCGGCGAGTACCGGGGCAAAAAAGGCTGGTTTCTGGAAGATAACTCCTTTGTGAGCAAGGCCCTGGCCGACGAACGCGCGGCTGCCCTGCAACGCATGGGCATTCCCGGCTCCGTATTGCCCAAAACCTGCATAGGCGAAGGCGCCGGCTACATCGTGCGGGTAGGCGAATTGTATGCAAAAGAGTCGGTAGCGGCCCGACAAGCGGCGGCTTATGCCAAAACGATGGAGCAGGCCGGGGTGTTTCAGGGGGATTTGACGGTGCGGCTGCTGGACTGATACGCCGATTGTCCGGCTTGTTTCAGCGCAGAATCCGCTTCCCGCCCCGCACGATCACGTCCGAGCCTTCGGCTAAAAAAACCGAGAGCGGTTGTGTTTCCGTCAAGGCGGCAAAACCTGCTCCGTACACGGCGCCAAAATCCACGTGGCAAGACCATTCCCGGATCGGATGCACGCGCCAGCGCGGGTGCTCCACCTGATATTCCGTACTGCTGCGGGCATCCCGGAAGGAGTAGCCCCAATAGTGCTCGGTGATGAATTCCGCCTCACTGCCCGCTTTAAGTTCGACCGGCTGCGGATCGGCGCGCACGCCGAACGACTGCGTTTGTCCGGCTTCCTGCCAGGAATATTCCACTTCGAGCAGGTTCGGGTTTTCTTGCCAGCGGTGGCCCATGCGCCGCGTCACGTAGCGCTCCCGGTACAAGGTGTTGGCTACCCATGCGATGGCCGGTCGCGGTACGATTTCGCGCACGAACACCACGCCGCGTTTCCAGCCAAGTTCCGGGTCGTTGCGGCGGACGTAAAACCGCAGGTTGATTTCCTCAAAATTGACGTGGCCGGGTATGTGAAACCCGCGCAGTCGGGTATTTTGAAACATAAACCCCACGAGACTGACATAACAGGTGTCGTTCCAGAGGTCCAGTTCCGTATGGGCCGGCAACCAAGGCAGCAGCGCCTCGGGCTGGATGCGGTAGTTCAGCAGCAGCAACCGACGCCAGGCGGCGGTGAGAAAAACCGGTCGGGGAGAGGTGTTGGTCGGACTGGACATGCGCCAAAAGTT
>CAYMQY010000002.1:67455-73267 GCA_964392655.1 uncultured Saprospiraceae bacterium | reverse complement strand
CCCCTCTCCTCCAAAAAAACCAACGCCTTACAACCACCTATGAAGATCCTGATCACCGGCGGCGCCGGCTTCATCGGCTCTCATGTAGTGCGGCTGTTCGTGCAGCAGTACCCGCAATACCGCATCGTCAATCTTGACGCGCTGACATATGCCGGTAACCCGGCCAACCTGAAGGATGTGCAGCAGGCATCCAACTACTTCTTTGAACGCGGCGACATTCGCGATCAGACGCTCGTGTCCGGTTTGTTTGAAAAATACCAATTCGACGGTGTCATCCACCTGGCGGCAGAAAGTCACGTGGACCGATCCATTGCCGATCCACTGGCTTTTGTGGAGACAAATGTGCTGGGCACGGTGAACCTGCTCAACGCCGCCCGCAAGTATTGGGGCGCCCAAACCGAAGGCAAACGTTTTTACCATATTTCCACCGACGAGGTGTTCGGCTCATTAGGCGCCGAGGGTTTTTTCACGGAAGAAACGCCCTACGACCCGCGTTCGCCTTATTCGGCCTCCAAGGCAAGCAGCGACCATTTCGTACGAGCCTATTTCCACACCTACGGACTTCCTGCCGTCATTTCCAATTGCAGCAACAACTACGGCCCCTTCCAGTTTCCCGAAAAACTTATCCCGGTGATGATCAGCAACATCCGCGACAACAAACCGCTTCCGGTGTACGGCGACGGCAAGAACGTGCGCGACTGGCTCTGGGTGAAAGATCACGCCCTGGCCATTGACCGCGTGTTTCACCACGGGAAAAACGGCGAGACCTACAACATCGGTGGGAACAACGAGTGGGCAAATATTGACCTCGTGGAGAAACTCTGCGACATCATGGACGAACTGCTCCAGCGCCCGGCAGGTACTTCGCGCCATCTGATCACGTTCGTGACCGACCGCCTCGGCCACGACCGGCGCTACGCCATTGATGCGTCTAAAATTCGTCGGGAATTAAGTTGGGAACCCACCATCAAATTTGAAGAAGGCTTCCGCCAAACGGCGCAATGGTATCTCGACAACTCCGAATGGTTGGAAAGCATCCGCTCCGGCAGTTACCGCAAATCAGTCTGATCCGGCATTTAAAAAACAGCCCGCGCCAGCAGTATCGCCAACAAAACTCCGATCAGGATGGCCATGAACAGGAGCGCCCGGTTGTCGGCCCGTTCATCGGCCGGGTCTTCGGTGTCAATAGCCGCCTCGGCCAACAGCGCGCGGGCACGCTCCAAATCCTGTGGACGCACGTGCAGGCGCACCAATAGTTGCAAGTGCGGCAAAACGGACTGCGAGGCGCTGTTGGCGATAAAACACGGAATCCCCTCGGTACGCAGTCGGGCCGCAGCCACTTCGGCTTCCATCGCCGAGTAGAATTTGGCTACCACCTCTCCCGAGTTTTCTTCAAAGTAGTGCCCGTCGTCGAAGTCAAAATCGTCCAGAATGTCGTTGCGGTGCATGGCGCAAAACTACGGCGGGACTTTGATTGGTCTGTCTTTTAAAATGGCGCTCTTGCGTTGACCCGGTGGACGCAAGCCCTGCCATCCTTTTGCTCATTTTGTCAAAAAAACGAAACAACCCTCCAAACCCCGGGCATGCAGTCACGTTTTTCAGGTATTCTACCCATTGTTTAACACTCAATTATAAACTGTCATGGAAAACAGATCATTGATTAAACCGGCAATCATTGTACTTGGCGTATTGATTATCAGCACTACAAGTTGCGTTGTGGTGCGTCAGGGGGAGTTCGGCGTGAAGCGAAAGCTGGGCAAATACGAAGACAAAGTCTACACGAGTGGCATGCGCACGTTCAACCCGTTCACCAGCACCTTCGTCAAGATCAGCGGACAAACTGAAAACATCGAAGTATCCGTCAACATCCCGTCCAGGGAAGGGCTGACAATCCAGAGTGAGGTTTCCATCCTGTACAATGTCGTGCAAAAAGATGCACCGGAACTTTTGAGAAATGTTGGTCTGGACTACGAACAGACCATCATATTGCCGGTTTTCCGCTCGGCGGTTGCCGATGTCACGGCCAAGTATTACGCCAAAGACATGCACTCGGGTGGTCGGGCTGAAATTGAAACCAGTATTCGCGAACTGATGATGCAAACCCTGTCCAAAAAAGGGATAATCGTCGAAGCCGTACTCCTGAAGAGCATCGTACTGCCGCGCAACCTGACCAAGGCTATTGAGGACAAACTTGAAGCCGAACAACAGGCACAACGCATGGAGTTCATATTGCAACAGGAAAAGCAGGAAGCAGAGCGAAAACGCCTCCAGGCACAGGGTCAACGCGATGCCAACAAAATCATTTCAGAAGGACTTAACCAGCAGGTACTGCAGTTCAAAGCACTGGAAGCCTGGCTGGAATTGAGCAAATCTCCAAACGCCAAAGTCATTATTTCCAACGGGTCCGTACCAATGCTCATGGATCCGGAACGCGACAATCCGGCACCTATTCCGGCAAGGCCGACCGGGACTTCTAACCAATAGTACAGACAGAACACAGATTATCCTGAAGGCTGTTTCCTTGCTCACCTGTATGTGAAACAGCCTTCCGGTTTTTTGCCTGCTTGGTTCAATCCTGGCCCTGCCTACCACCGGATACGTCCGAAAATGGCCAAAATACGCGAAAGTGTCCTTCTCCCCCGACATACCTTTGGGCCGCACAAACAATATTTTTTCATCACTACATTACTCAAACACTATGAAACTTTCCATTGCCTCAAGCCTGCTCATCGCCTGCATTGTCGCTATTTCCTGGGCAGGTTGCAGTAAAGACAGCCAAAATCCCGACTACATCAATGATGTAGACTGCACTTCAATTGTAGCCAACACAAACACCTACACCCTCGCAATCAAAGACATCATGGACAACAGTTGCGCACTGGGTGGTTGCCACGATGCCGTAACCAAAGAACACGGCCTGGATCTGTCTACTTACTCAGGCGTGAAATTCGGCTTTGAATCGCACGATATTCTGTGCTCGGTCAACCACGGCAGCGGCTGTGACCCTATGCCGGAAGGATCCTCCAAATTGCCGCAGGCAACGCTGGATCAGCTCGCTTGCTGGGCCAAAAATGGATACATACAATAAGCCTCGCACCTCAAAAGACTTTCCAGGTTTAATAACCGGGAAAGTCTTTTTCTTTACGCGCATTTTTTCAGGTTAAAAAACAAACCATCATGCGCAATTACAAAACCTGGTGGTGGGTGGCTGTGGTACTCCAACTGATTACCGCAGCCATTCACGCCCTCAGTTTTCTGAACGAGCCGGTACCGGCAAACGACACCGAAAAACAACTCATTGACCTGATGCAAAACTACCGGCAAAACCTTGCCGGCATGGAGGTCACGATGGATGGCCTGTTCACCGCGCTCAGCGCCTGCTTCTCCCTGCTCTACCTGTTTGCCGGTCTGATAAATGCGCACCTGCTGCGCCGCTGTCAGGACGACGCCCTGCTGAACGGCGTCCTTTGGATCAACCTGCCCATATTCGGGATTTGCTTCGCCATTATGGCCAAATTTACCTTCCCACCGCCTATCATCCTGACCGGGCTGGTGTTTGTTTTTTTAGCATTGGCCAAGGTAATCCGCAAACCCTGACCCAAAAACTTTTATCCAATACGCTTTTGACATCATGCAAAAACGAATTCTGACTGCAATCTGTCTCTTCGCGGCAACGACCGCCCTTTTCTCCCAAACCGACAAAAAAAAGTGGGACGTATCTGCTCCCGAAGGTATCCCCTACTCCGACGCCGCCTTCAGCGTCACGGAAGGAACGTGGATGAACCTTGACATCAGTCCCGACGGCAAAACAATCGCTTTTGACCTGCTGGGTGACATTTACACCATGCCCGTCACCGGCGGCGACGCCACCTGTATCCGCTCCGGCCTGGCTTGGGAAGTGCAGCCGCGCTTTTCGCCCGACGGCAAACAACTGCTTTTCACGAGCGATGCAGGCGGCGGCGACAATATCTGGGTGATGAACACCGACGGCTCCAAGGCCCGGCAGGTGACCACCGAATCGTTTCGCCTGCTGAACAACCCCGCCTGGATGCCCGACGGCCAGTATTTCGTGGCCCGCAAACATTTCACCAGCACCCGCTCGCTCGGCGCCGGCGAAATGTGGCTTTACCACCTTTCCGGCGGCGACGGTATTCAACTCACCAAGCGCAAAAACGACCAGCAGGATGTGAACGAACCCTGCGTAAGTCCCGACGGGCGTTATGTGTATTTCAGCGAAGACCTGTACGGCGGCGGCTTTTTCCAGTACAACAAAGACCCGCTTAAACAGATTTTTGCCGTCCGCCGATACGACCGGCAGGAAGGCAAAATCGAGGAAGTAACCGGCGGTTCCGGCGGAGCCTGCCGTCCGCAGATAAGTCCCGACGGCAAATGGCTGGCCTTCGTGCGCCGGGTGGACACCAAAACCACGCTCTTCGTGCGCGACCTCGGCTCGGGCGAAGAGTTTCCGATCTACGACGGCCTCGACAAAGACCAGCAGGAAGCCTGGACGATTTTCGGCATTTATCCCGGTTTTGACTGGCTTCCTATTCAAAGCAATACCCCCGACCGCAGCATCGTCATCTGGGCCGGTGGAAAACTGCGGCAAATCAATTTCAACCTGACGTTTCTGGTTGACCAGAAGGGATTTGCGGGCATGTTTACCCAAAAGGAAATACCCTTCCGCTGCAACGTAAAAACCCGGGTAGCCGAAACCGTCCGTTTTGAAAACAAAGTATTTGAACCCGAATTCAGTGCCCGCGCTATCCGCCACGCCGTCACCAGTCCCGACGGTAAAACGCTGGTGTTCAACGCTGCCGGCAAGTTGTACAAAAAGACCCTGCCCGACGGCAAGCCGGAGTTGTTGGTAAAATCGCCCTACGAAAGCACGCAGGTCACACGTGTCGTCGCGACCAACCCGGAGATGCTGGAATACGAACCCTGTTTTTCACCGAATGGCCGGTTCGTGGTGTACGTCACCTGGAACGACCTGTACGGCGGCGGCCTCTGGCGGGTTGACCTTGCCGAAGGCAAACCCTCCCAACTGCCGGTGTACGGTGGTATTTTCCGCACCCCGTCCTTCTCACCCGATGGCCAGAAAATCGCTTACCGCCTGCAGGACGGCGACGACGAACTCGGTATTTCCAAAGTGGAAAAAACCGGCGTGTTTTATCTGGATCTGAAAGGGCAAATCGCCGCGCACTTTGTCACCGACCAGGGCGAAAACCCGCGCTTTAGCGCCGACGGCACCCGCATACTCGTCAATACCGGCGGCTACCTGTTCGGTGGTCTGGATAAAAAATTAGTCTCTTTCGATCTGAACGGCCAGGATCGCCGCGAACTGTTCAAAAGCAAATATGTGAACCAGTGGGCGCCTTCGCCCGACGGCAAGTGGCTGGCATTCACCGAACTGCACAAAGGATATGTGTGCGCCATGCCGGCCCCGGGCCAAGTGATTGACCTGAGCGCCGACACCAAGGCCATCCCGCTCAGTCCGATTGCCAAAGACGCCGGCTACAACCTCCACTGGAGCGCCGACGGCAAAAAAGTGCATTACACCCTTGGCGACGAGTATTTCACCATTGACCTCAGCAATCGCTTCACGTTTTTGCCCGGCGCGCCCGACAGCCTGCCGCCCCTTCCCGAATCCGGACAAAAGATCGGCCTCACGCTGAAAACCGACACTCCGGAAGGAACCGTCGTTTTCCAGAACGCCCGACTCATCACGATGGAAGACGACCGTGTGATCGAAAACGGCGTGCTGGCAGTACAAAACAACAAGATCGTGTTCGTCGGCACCGCCGCCGAGTACAAC
>CAYMQY010000002.1:65407-67355 GCA_964392655.1 uncultured Saprospiraceae bacterium | reverse complement strand
GCCTACGGCGTCACCACCATGCACGACCCTTCGGTGAACTCCGAAATGGCGTTTTCCAATGCCGAAATGCTGCGCTCGGGCCGCATGACCGGCCCGCGCCTGTACAGCACCGGCACTATTCTGTACGGCGCCGACGGCGATTTCAAGGCTCCAATCAACAGCCTCGACGACGCGCGCAGCACCCTGCGCCGCACCAAAGCCTGGGGCGCTTTTTCGGTAAAAAGTTACAACCAGCCGCGCCGCGACCAGCGCCAGCAGGTCATAGCCGCCGCGCGCGAACTGAACATGGAAGTGGTGCCCGAGGGCGGCTCGTTTTTTTACCACAACCTCACGCAGGTGGTGGACGGCCACACCAGCGTGGAGCATAACCTGCCTGTGGCCAAAATTTACGACGACGTCATCCAACTCTGGAGCAAAACCAAAACCCACAACACGCCCACCCTCATCGTGTGTTATGGAGCCGTGAGCGGCGAGTACTATTTTTACCAGAAAGAAGACATCTGGAAAAAACAGCGCCTGCTCAATTTTACGCCGCGCCACATTCTCGACGAGCGGGCGCGCCACCGCACCATGATTCCCGAGGAGGAATACGAAAACGGCCACATCCTAGTGAGCAAGCAACTGAAGAAAATGCAGGATGCGGGCATCAACATCAACCTCGGTTCACACGGTCAATTGCAAGGGCTTGGCGCCCACTGGGAACTCTGGATGCTGGCACAAGGCGGCATGAGCAATATGCAGGCCCTGCGCTGTGCCACCCTGAACGGCGCCAGACACCTCGGTATGGACAAGGAAATCGGTTCGCTCGCAGCCGGTAAACTCGCCGACCTGGTGGTGCTGGATAAAAACCCGCTGGAGAACATCCGCCACACTGAAGCCATCCGCTACGTCATGGTGAACGGCCGCTTGTACGACGCCGACACGCTGAACGAAATCGGCAACTACGACCGCAAACGCGACAAGTTCTGGTTCGAAATGCCGGGCAGCCAAACCAACGGCGCCGGCATGACGCATTCCTGTCAGGAAGCGCGGTGTGTGTGTGGGCACTAACATGACAACAATCGTGCAGCAGTTTTCCGACTTGTATTCTACCTGCTGTTTCCGGTGCACAGCGACAGGAACGAGATTTCAAGATTGCCTTCACATACCTTAACCTGCTTTTCGCATGAATCTTAAAAAGGAATACCAACAAATCGCTTTCGTATTTTTGGGTTTCATTGGGCTGCTCCAGTTGGGAAAACCGCTTACGGAATACTTAAACTTGTATTCCGAAAACCTTATCCAAAACGAGTTATTGGCCGGCATTTTTGTCCGGACGGTGATTCTGGTATTCCTCCTGATATTGATCAAAAGATTCAGCCTTTTACAATTCAATGGCTTAAACAAGCCATTTTCAGTACAAAATCCTCAGGCGCTTATCATAATAGCAAGCCTCTTGTCAATAGCCGCTGTCGGCAAATGGGATACCTACGCCAATGCAGACGTACTACTTTTCGTGGCATTCACGCTTAATGTGTTGTTGGTCGGCATGGTGGAAGAGGTCTCGTTCAGGGGGATCATTTTCCCTTTGTTCATTCGCGCACAGGCCCAAAACCGGTATGTGTTCTACATAAGTGCGGCGCTGGCAGCATTGATGTTTGGGGTCGTGCATTTCATCAATCTTTTTAGAGAACCGGACAATTTTTGGGGCATTACCCGGCAGGTAATTTTCGCCTTTTGTGTCGGCATTTTTTTTAGCGGATTGCTTTTACGTACGGGAAATATCATTGTCGTAAGCCTTGTGCATGGGTTCGTCAATTTTGCACTGGGTACCGGAAGACTCGAAAAAGATATTGTTACCCAAGCGGTTGAACAGGCTGAAGAGTTTGAACAGGGTTTCGATTGGATTGGAGCCATATTTACAGCCCTGTTTTTCTGTAATCTCTCTTAACGCGCGAGTGCTGCTTAA
>CAYMQY010000002.1:19687-65397 GCA_964392655.1 uncultured Saprospiraceae bacterium | reverse complement strand
GCAAAACTCGGACTATACTCCGGACATACAGAATCTGTCTGAAAGGCGTCGAAGTGCATGCCCCCAAATTTTTCGGACCACTATACTGAAGCAGCCAACTTTTGAGGCGATCCTGTTAATGTTTAACGACCATGCGCACGTTCTCCATCCTCCTCGGCGCCCTGCTCCTCCTCTTCCCGGCGTTCAACAACGGCTACCCGTTCCTGTATGCCGACACGGCCACCTACATCACCGGTGGTTTCCTCGGCGCGGTGTCCGATTACAGGCCAATCACTTATGGGTTATTTATCCGGCATGTATCGCTGATGGAGAGTCTTTGGTTGGTTGTGTTCGTGCAGGCGCTGCTGGTGTCGGCGTTGATTCATTTGGCTTTTCGCGTTTTTTCAGCCACTGAGCCAGGCATTCGGCCTTTGGCAACCATAGCCGTGTTCACGCTTACTACACATATCGGGATCACCACCGGCATGCTCATGCCCGACTTCCTGACCCCGACTGCCATCCTGAGCGCGGGAATTCTGTTGTTCGCCGAGCGCCTGCGTCGGGCACAGGCCGTGTTTTGCGGTTTTGTGCTTTGGCTGGGTCTGTCGGCGCATTTTTCCAACCACTACATTTTTCTTGTGATCCTGCTGGGTGTTGGCGGGTATTGGGCCTGGCGAAAATGGCGCATGCATTCGGCATTTCCGATCCGGCGATTCTGGTGGGTAACCGGACTGTGGGTACTGGCCTATTTTACCATCCCGACCCTGCACTACATGCATGGCGGCGGCTTTGTGCGCGACAAGGCCTCGCATGTGTTCATGGTCGGGCGGCTCAACCAGATGGGCTTGCTAAAACCGTTTTTGCAGGAGTATTGCGGCAAGTCGGGCAATTGGGGACTTTGCGCCTACAAGGACTCAATCCCTGATGATTTTCTCTGGAGTTCGGAAAGCCCGGTGTACAAAACCGGCGGCTGGGCAGCCAACAAGGACGACTACAACCGCGTGCTGTCGGCGTTTTTCACCAAACCTGGCTATGTGCGCAAGTTTGGCATCAAAACCGTGGAAACGGCGTTGACGCAGTTTTTCACCTTCGAAGGGCGGATCATTTTCAAAGAACGCGAGGGACATCCGCCGTTCGACGCCATCCGCGACGCCATGCCCGATCAGGTTCCGGCCATGCGAAACAGCAAGCAATACACCGAGCAGTGGGACAATCACGTGCTGGACGTCTTCCAGCGATTCGCCGTGTTGCTGAGTTTTCTGGTGTTTGCGGCCGTTTTTTGGCGTACCAGGGGTTTCCAAAGTACGCCGGCAATGCAGCGAATGACGGCATTTGTATTACTCGCCCTCGCCGCCAACGCGCTGGTTTGCGGCGGCGTTTCGATGGTGGACATGCGCTTCCAAGCACGCGTCATCTGGCTGGTCCCGTTGTTTGCCGTTCTGGTAATTCTGGAATGGTACGACGCCCGCCGGAACTCCGGTGTGGCATAAATCCGCCGCATCTTTTCGTAGCCCTTTCGGGGTAATTTTCAGGCAAAATCCGATTCGGCCCCGTTTTTGATCCCTGTCCGGCACCTCCCGGTTCCGACGGCGCCTGCACCCATTCCTCCCAGATTTGGTCGTCTGTCGAAACGCCCTCATCCCTGTTCAAAGCAATCTTCCCGTATGCAAAAGCAAGCGCATTTGCTGATGCTGGTTTATTTCCTGTTCGTTGCCTTTGGGTCGGCTGCTCAGTCGCTGAAGCCGCTTGCAACCCAAGTGCTGGAGGCGCGACAACAGGAGTTGTCTTTCCGGAGTGTTCGCCTGTTTCAAAAAACGGGCATTCTGGATAGTTCGGCAGCGCGGTTTGCCGAAGCGGCTCAATTTTTACGCATCAGAAAAGGCCGGCTCCAACACCTGATTTCTGCCCGGCAGGAGGCAGTTTCAATTGTGTTGCCCTGCAATGAGTCGGTTCTCGTGGTGGATTTGGTGCGCGTGGAAACCGGTTTACCCGAATCAAGAATGTCCGGCAACTCGCTGCCCGAGTGCTCCCAACGCCTGACGGAATTCCCGGCTTCCGGCATTCATTACCGGGGCGTACTGCGGGGCGCAGCCAATTCACTGGCCGCCTTCAGTTTTTTTGAAGACGAGGTCTGGGGTATTGTGTCGGATGCCGGGCACCACAATCTGGTGCTGGGTAAAGTGCAACGCCCGGGGAACACGGCCGATTACATGTTGTATTCGGACAAAAACCTCGCCATGGACAACCCCTTCGAGTGCCTTGTTCAGGAAATCCGGCCGGGTTTTGTCTCCCGCGGAAACACCACCAACACACCCGCTGCCGGCTCCAATATCCGGATTGCACTGGAGGCCGACCATTCCTTGGTTCAGCGTTGCGGCAGCGGTCGCCGGGCAGCCATGTACCTGGAGGCGTTGTTCAATCAGGTAGCCGCTTTTTATGCCAACGAGCAAATTAATCTGCACCTCACGCATCTGCTGGTTCCTGAAGAGGGCCTGTACGAAACCGACGCCGGTCCGGCACAAGTGTTGGAACAATTTCGGAAAAGTTGCGGCGATTTCGGTCATTCTGAACTGGCCCACCTGGTCGGCACGACTCAGGTGTTGCGGGGTAGCGCCGGTTATCAGGATGGCTTGTGCCGGCAGGAATACGCCGCTGCGATCAGTGCGGTAGAACCGTCGGTTATGCACGTTCCGACGTTTTCCTGGGCAACTGCCATACTCGCACACGAAATCGGGCACCAACTCGGCTCAAGGCACACCCAATGGTGCGGCTGGCCGGAAGGGCACGTTTCCGGTATGTTTCAAAGCGCGAGAAAGGCCTGTCCGGGGAAAATGACCCTGAACGGTACGCTGATGGGATACTGCTCCAAAGCCGGAGACCCGGCATTGTTGCAAGCCGGTCTTGGCGAGGCGCCCGGAAATATGGTTCGGAAATTCGTGGCAGAGGCGCTTTTTGTTCGCAATACCGAAGGCAGTACAGCGGTCAGGTATGCGACCACGCCATTTTGGCCGCTTGAAAAGTAATGCCGTGCCCTACAAACGGTTTTTATCAATCAACTCCAACAGTTCGTCCCGGTAGTTTTTCCCAATGGGAAGCAACTTGGGTTTGTCCTTTTCCTGCACTTCTACCATGTTGCCCTCGATGGCCAGAATCTTGTCCATCGCCACGATGTAGGAGCGGTGGATGCGCTTGAAACGCCCGTGCGGGAGTTTGTCTTCGAGGCTTTTCATGGTTTGCAGGGTGATGACACGGCTGTTTTTGAGCCGGATGATGACATAATCCTTGAGGCCCTCGATGTAGAGCATGTCGTCAAAATTGACCTTGACGAGTTTTTTATCGGCCTTTACAAAGAAAAACTCCGAGGACTCCTGAATGTGGTTGCCGGAAGTATTATTCATCAGATCAGCCTGCTCCATCGCCTTGTTGACGGCTTTCATAAACCGCTCCAGCGAGATGGGCTTGAGCAGATAATCCAGCGCGTTGAGGTCAAAACCCTGGATCGCGTAGTTGGCATAAGCCGTGGTGAACACGATCATCGGCGGTTTCGTCAGCGTTTTCACGAAGTCAATACCCGTTAGTTGGGGCATTTGTATATCGAGAAACATGAGGTCAATTTCGTTGTTCTTGAGTGCTTCGTTAGCCTCCAGCGCGTTGGAGCAGCGTTTGACAAGGCGCAGTTCGGGCATTTGCTCGATATAGGTTTCGAGCACATCAAGTGCAAGTGGTTCGTCGTCTACGATGAGTACGTTCAGCATAAGGGTTGGTGTTAGAAAAAAAATAGGATAGATCAAATGGCCGGCCTAAGGTAGTTGCTCTGTTCAGAAATCAGCAAGTTTTTTTCAGTTCAGTTGGAGCAGCAATGTTGCTGTGTACCGGTGCGGCTCGTCCTCCACGGTCAGGGTATGTTTTTCCGGGTACAGGATATGCAGCCGCTGGCGCACATTGACGAGTCCGATACCGCCGCTTCGGGGGTGCTCCTGCCGTGGCAATTTTTCCGCCTTGCTGTTTTCCGCCACAAACTCCAGGTCGTCGCCATGCACGCGCAAGTTCAGGTGCACATACCCGCCGCCCTGCACGTGGTGGTTCAGCCCGTGTTTGAAACTGTTTTCCAGAAACGGCACAAACAGCAGGGGGGCAATCATCTGGTCGCTAATAAATCCCTCGGTGGTGAACTGGATGTCGGCGCCTTTCGGCTGACGCAACCGCTCCAGATCGAGGTAGTTGTGGATGTACTGAATTTCCTTGCTGAGCAGCACCTGCTTTTCGTTGCACTCGTACAGCATGTAGCGCATGATTTCGGACAGTTTCAGCACGATCTCCGGCGCTTTGTCGCTCTTTTTCAGGGTCAGGGCGTACAGGTTGTTGAGCGTGTTGAACAGAAAATGCGGGTTAATCTGGCTTTTCAAAAACCGCAACTCCGACTGGATCGTCTGGGTTTGCAGCGTCTGTTTCTCGCGCTGATAACGCCACCAGTCGGTAAGTACACGCAGCACCGTCGAGAGCAATACGACCAACAGACTACCGAGGTACAGCGATTCCTGTACTTCCACCAGGTTGTTCTGCATCTGCGAAATAGCAGAAAACTTTAGATACAGCACCAGCACTTTGATGGGCGTCACCACCACGCAAGCCGCGATGACCAACCCGAGGTATAGCGCGACATTGCGCGCCAGATAATTGGGGATCAGGTAAAAAAGATTAAAGTAGACCAATACGGCAAAGAAAAACAAACTGATCAGTTCGTTACCCAGCACAAACCACAGGTCATGGCTTTGCTGATAACCCAGCCAGACCATCAGCCCGAAAAGCGTCAGCCAAAACAGGGCGTGATACACCGGGCGCAGGGTGAGCAGGTTGTAGAGCCGATCTATGAATCGTTGGGCTTTCATGCCGTAAAAAAGTGGCGCGAAGGAACACAAAGGTGCTTGAGGCATGTCAAAAATTAGATCAACCGAAAATTCGGCAGGATGAAAAAGGGCGGAAACTTGAGTCCAGATTCACAACCAAGCGTCGGAAACCGTTGTTATGCGGACATTGATCCCGACCAGTTTTTAGCCATACCTGCACACACATGTCCGTCAATACCGAGCAACTGCGGTTTCATTACCAATCCATCCTGACCGAAATCGGCGAACAGCCCGAGCGGGAAGGTTTGGTCAAAACACCCGAACGCGCTGCCAAAGCCATACAATTTCTCACGCAGGGCTACCACCAGGACCCCGTATCCATCCTGCGCTCGGCTATGTTTCGGGAGGATTACAGCGAAATGGTGCTGGTCAAGGATATCGAACTGTATTCCCTCTGTGAACACCATCTGCTACCGTTTTTCGGCAAAGCACACGTGGCCTACATCCCGAACGGGCACATTGTCGGGTTGAGTAAAATCCCCCGTGTGGTGGACGTATTCGCGCGGCGTTTGCAGGTACAGGAACGCCTCACCCTCGAAATCCGCGACGTTATTCAGGATACCCTCAAACCCCTTGGTGTGGCGGTAGTAATCGAAGCAAAACACCTCTGCATGATGATGCGCGGGGTGCAGAAGCAAAACAGCGTCACCACGACTTCTGCCTTCACCGGCGAATTCCGGAATGCCGAAACCCGCAGCGAATTTCTTCGGCTTGTCAGCAGTTCGTTGCATTGATTTTTGCTGTTGGCTGTTAGCCATTGGCTGTTGGCTTTCCTGAGTGGATATTTGGACAATGAACCTTCTTCCGGCACCGCGATACCTTCCCTATGTAATTTTGACGGCCTGTATGGCAGGCTGGACGGCATGGGTGCAACACGACCCGTTTTTCTGGGACACGGTGCAATTGGGCAGCAAACACGCCCACCATTTTTACGAAAATGCGCTACGCTGGTCGGCCCTGCCTCCCGAAATTGACAGCGGTCACCCGCCCGTGTTCGGGTACTACCTCGCCGTGGTATGGACCTGGTTTGGCAAAACATTGCCTGCAAGCCATTGGGCTATGTTCCCGATGCTGGCTGGCATCGCCATGCTGTTGTACCGGCTCGGCGAGCAGGCCGGCGGTAAAGGTTGGGGATACGGGCTGGCTGCTTTGGCATTTCTCGACCCTGTTTTGGCCGGTCAAAGTGCCCTGATCGGGCCGGATGTACCGCTGGCGTTTTTCTTCCTGCTCGCCGTTTTTTCCCTGACAAACGACCGTCCCGCACTCGCTGCTGTGGCCATATTCGGCCTTTGCGCCATCAGCATGCGCGGCATGATGACGGCAGCCGGGTTGTTCGCATGGCAGTTGGCGGTGCAGGGCGTGCAAACCCGCAAACTGCCGAACCCGCTCCGTACAGGTCTGGTCTTTTTGCCCGGAGCAATGTTTGCAGCTTGGTTTCTTTGGTGGCACCAAAACGCTACCGGCTGGACCGGTTTTCACGCCGGCTCTCCCTGGGCAGCAGCATTTGAACCGGTGAGCGGAGCAGGATTTTTGAAAAACTTGCTGGTTCTGGGCTGGCGTTGGGTTGATCTCGGGCGTTTCATCGAATGGATCGTGTTGGGTGTACTTTTTGTGCAATGGCGGCGAAAAAAAACCGGTGACGGCACCTGGATTCGGTGGGCATTGCTACTTGCGGCAATGATTTTGTTCCTTAGCCCTTCCGCCTTGCTGTACCGGAATCTCTCCGCCCACCGCTATTTTTTACCTGCTTTTCTGGCCATGCACCTGCTGGTCATCCACCTCCTTGGCCACCTCAACCTGAGGTCTTTGTGGAGAAAAAGTATTTTGACAGCGCTAATTCTCGGATTTGGAACGGGCAATTGCTGGATTTATCCGCGCGGAATTTCCATGGACTGGGACAGCACGCTGGCACACAGGCCCTATCACTGGTTACGGGCAGAGATGCTGGCGTATATTGAAAAAGAAAAAATTCCGTTTTCAGGCATCGGAACGGCGTTTCCCAACGTCAATTACGGCGAGCATCTGCTGTTGAATGGTGACAGGCGTACTTTTTCGGAGAAAAATTACCATAAAAACGAGTACATACTCGCTTCCAACGTATTCAACGATTTTTCCGAAACAGATTACGAGGTGTTGCAACGGGAATGGCTCCTGGTAAATAAACTGGAACATTGCGGCGTTTGGCTGGAATTGTACCGAAAGCACTGACCACTGTACGAAAGCGTCTGTCGCTCAGGTCCCCCTAAAATAAATGTTATTGACAAGGAACTAACCGGCCGATTTGTTTGAGAAAGCAAAACGAACGGCCTCGAACTTTTTTTTGCTGGCAGGAAATCCTATAAATTGCCGCGCTATTGCAAAATCGTATTTTCAACCTACTGCCCAATCCGTTCATGACACCCTCCACCCGCTGTTGTTCTGCACTCCTAATCGCCTTATTTACAGTGTTTAGCGCTCAGTCTCAGGACTGCTCCGCCATCATCAAGGAAAATAAAACCATATCCAGCATCCAGATTGTTCGTACCGACAACACCACCATTGTGGTGCGTGGCGGCTACAGCTACACCATCTCGTTCATTACCGACGAAAAAGGCATTTATGCGACCATGACCTCCATCGGCGGTACGGAATTCAATCAGGACGACCAGGTTGTTTTCATTGATTTTACCGGTAAAGAGCGCATCTACAAGTTTGTGTCGCTGGGTGAAGTGGTGCCTGGTAATGTACCCACTCACCGCAACAACCTGCAACTGGACCTCGACGCAATCCAGTGGCTGGCCGGCACGACCATCACCGACGTGCATTTTATCAATTTTGTGGAGCGCCAGAAATATAAATTCACCATTAACCCCAACCGGCAAAGCGAATTCAGAAACCTCTGCAATTGCTTCAACAATACGCTTGTCGTATCCGCAGTAAAAAACACGCCCGGCGCCGAAATTGAACGCAAAAACCGCCCGGCTGCAAGTGCCGACGGCTCGGCAGAAACGCCCAAACCCGGCGCTACCGCACAGGGCAAACCCGCAGCAGGTTCCACAAAACCCGGCTCCAAACCCAGCAATGCTGCGGTGAGCGACGACGAGGTCACCAACCTGCGCAGCGAACTGGAAAAAACCAAAGAAACCATCCGTGCCGAAATAAAGGCCGAAAAAGAAAAGGGCGAAACCATCAAGGCCCAATTGCAACAGGAGGTGGCTGCCGCACGGGAAGCCGCCAACCAGAAAAAACTCGAATACGCCAACGAAGTACTGGAAGCCCGCAAAGCCAGTCTGGCCGAAATTGAAAAAAGCAAGGCAGAAACCCAGGCGATTATCACTGAAAATCGCAGCAAAGCCGATTCCGTCGTGGCGCGCATCAACCTGAATGTGGAAGAAGAGCGCCGAAAAGCCAGCGAGGATATCCAAAAAGCCCGACTGGCTTCGGCTGAAGAAATACAAAAAGCCCGCGACAACGCTGCGGTTGAATTAGCCAAAATCAAGGAGCGTATTGACCAGGCCAAACTCCAGTACGCCGACGAAATCGCCTCGGCACGTGGCAATGCCGAAGACGAACTCAAACGCATCCGCGAGGAAAATGCCAAAATCGTTGCAGAAGCCCGCAAAATGGCCGAGCAGGAAAAAGGCAAGACGGCTGAAGACGTACAGGGTGCCAAACGCACGGCCTCCGATGAAATCCTCAAAATCCGCGAAGAGACCGCAAACGAGGTAGCCAAAATGCGCGAAAACTCGGTGCTCGAAAAACAACGCCTCGCCAACGAGGTGTCCGAATCGCGCCGAAAATCCGCCGAAGAAAAAGCCCTGTTCGAGCAAAACAGCGCCGCCGAACTCGCCGACTTGCGCGAAAACGTAGCCAAACAAAAAGAATCCAGTGCACTGGAAGTAGCAGAAGCCAAAAAACGTGCCGCAAACGAAATAGAGCAAGTCCGTAAAGACGTGCAGTTCCAGCGCGAAAAAGCCGAAGCCGACAAGGCGAATATTGCCAAAGAAGTGGCCGACAGCCGCCAACGCGCGGCCCAGAGCGTCCAGCAGGTGCAGGACGAAGCAACCAAAGCCATCGCCGAGGCCCAGGCACGCGCCCAGGCCCAACGCGATTCCATCGCAACCGCCGTTCAAACGGCACGCCAGCGCGCAGCCGAAGAAATCGCAAAAATTCAGGAAGAACTGGCCAAAACCGTTGCTGCCGCCAAAGAAAAAGAAGCAAAAATCAGGCAGGAAAGCGCCGATGAGGTGTTGAAAGCCCGCGAACGCAGCCTGCAGGAGGTTGCGAAAGCTCAGGAAGAAGCCCGCTCAAAAGTTCTGTCCGCCAATGCCAATGCCGATCAGGCACAAAAAAAGTATGCCGAGGAGGTCAATTCATCCAAACAAACTGCCGATCAACGCATGGCGCAAATCCAGCAGGAAGCCGCAGCAGCCATAGCCGAAGCAAAGAAAAAACAACAGGAAACCACCAGCGCTTCGGCTCAGGAGGTTATGTCGTCCCGCGAAAAAGCCGCCGCTGAAATTGCCGCCGCCCGCGAAAACGCCGCCAAAGAAATCCAGTCCGCCCGGGAAGCACAGGTGCGCGCGCAGCAGGAATCGGCCAACTCGGTAGCCGAAGCCAAACGCCAAAGCGCACAGGCCATAGCTGCCATAAAAACCGCCGAAGCCGACAGCATCCGCATCTCGCGCGAAAGCGCCGCACAGGAGCGCCAGCGCCTCGCTACCGAACTTGCCAACGCACGCGAACGCGCCGCCCAGGAAATAGCCAATACCAACCAGCAGACGGCCGAAGAGGTCAAAACAGCCAAGGAAACAGCCGCCCGCGCCCGGCAGGAAAGCGTCGAAAACATTGCCAAAGCCAAAGAGGAGGCTGCTGCTGAAGTAGCCAAAACAAAAGAAACCTCGGCCCGCGAAGTAGCCGCCACCAAACAACAAGCCCTAGAAGCCATCGCCCTGACCAACAAAGAGGTAGCGGACAAAAAAGCCGCTGCTGCCAAAGAGGTCTCCGACGCCCAGGAACGCGCCCGAAAAGAAATGGAAGAAGTGCGCACACAGGCCGCGGCAGAGGTGGCAGCCGCCCGAAAAGATGCAGAACAAAAGCGCCAGCAATACGCCAATGAAACCGAGCAGGCGCGCAAACGGGCAGCCGAAGAAGCCGCTACCGCTCAAAAAGAAGCCTCCGAAGCGGTGTACAAAGCGAAACAGGACGCTGCTGCACTTGTCGCCCAGACACGTGAAGATGAAGCCAAACGTATCGCCGATGTCCGGGCCGAAGGCGCTGCCGAAATCGCAAAAACCAAAAACGATGTAGCCGAAAAAATCCGCGAGGAACAACAAAAACTTGCGCAGGCTCAACAAGCGCTCACCCAAAAACAACAGGAAATCACCTCGGCACAACAACAACTCACTACCCTGCAAGCCGATATCGCAAAGGCGCAGGCTGATCTACAACGCCTGCAGGAGGAGGCGAAGAAAAACGAAAAGAAACAATGAGTGATCCCAAAATTATCCTGCTGCTCGGCGGTGGCGGGCGCGAGCATGCTTTCGCCTGGAAATTGTCCCAGGACCCCGGTTGTACCCAATTGTTCATTGCCCCGGGAAATGCAGGCACCGCCGAATGCGGGGTCAACGTGCCGATTTCCGCCACCGACTTTCCCGCCATCCGGGCTTTTGTGCTCGAAAACAAGGTCGGAATGGTGGTCGTTGGCCCGGAAGAACCGCTCGTGCGCGGTATCGTGGACTATTTCCTGAACGATTCCGACCTGCGCCACATCGGGGTGGTCGGTCCCTCAGCAACAGGCGCCCAACTCGAAGGCTCCAAGGCTTTCGCCAAAAAATTCATGGAACGCCACGGTATTCCTACCGCCCGATATCGGGAAGTGACCACGGTGGAAGACGGCGCGCATTTCCTGCAAACCCTGTCGCCGCCTTTCGTGCTCAAAGCCGACGGACTGGCTGCCGGCAAGGGTGTGCTCATTCTCGACGACCGGACGGAAGCAATTGACGCCCTGCGCACCATGCTCGCCGGCCAGTTCGGCGAGGCAAGCCGGCGGGTGGTCATTGAAGAATTTCTCTCCGGCATCGAGTTCTCCGTATTTGCCCTCACCGACGGCAAGACGTACAAAATTTTGCCCGAAGCAAAAGATTACAAACGCGTCGGCGAAGGCGATACCGGCCCAAATACCGGCGGCATGGGCGCTGTTTCACCCGTACCCTTCGTGACGCCCGAACTTTGGGAAAAAGTGGAAACACGCATTATCCGACCCACGGTGCAAGGACTTTCCGCTGAAAACATTGATTACAAGGGCTTCGTGTTTTTCGGACTGATCAACGTCGGGGGCGACCCGTTCGTCATCGAGTACAACTGCCGCATGGGCGACCCCGAAACCGAGGCCGTGTTTCCCCGACTGAAAAACAACCTGAGCGACCTTTTTCGGGATTTGCTTGGCGGTCAACTCGATCGGGCACAAATCGAAATTATTCCCGAAACCGCCGCAACGATCATGCTCACTGCCGGCGGCTACCCCGGCGACTACCGGAAAGGCGATCCGATTCAAATTCAGGACAAACAGGAAGACTCGTTGTACCTCCATGCTGGCACCACAATCCGCGACGGCCAACTCGTGACCAATGGCGGCCGGGTACTGGCGATCACGTCGTTCGGGAATTCACCCGCCGATGCTGTAGCAAAATCCCTTCAGGCAGTGGAGCGGGTACATTTTGAGGGCAAATACTTTCGGCGCGATATTGGTCGAGACCTGTGATTTACCCCTTGTTGTTGAATGAAATAGAGTAGGAATAGGTAGTTGCAGCCGGCTGCTGCTTCGGCTGTTCTGCCGAGGGTGTGGTTGCCGGAGCAGACGGCGTTGTCACATAGTTATACTGCACCTGAACCGACTGTTGCGGCGGTTGAACCGGCTGTTTCACCGGTTTGGGAAGTTTGAAACGGATATGGGCTTTTTGGTGAAAAAGTACGCGCACACCTCTGTTGCGGCCTACTGCAAATTTCAGCAATTTCACCACCCGGGCCGCTTCCTCATCGCAACCATAGCCAAGCCCCTGAATGACGCGCGTTTCCACCACGTTTCCGCGGTAGTCAATGTCGTATTCCAGATACACCGAACCTTCTATTTTGGCTTTCACCGCTTCGGCCGGGTAGCGCAGATTTTCGTAAATAAATTTGGTCAACTCTTTCGGGCCGCCCGGAAATTCAGGCTGCTGAATAAAATGTTTGGGCTTCTTTTCGCGCTCCATCGAAATGTACTGTTTGCTTGATTACAAAAACACTAAAACACCAAAACTCCAAAACACTAAAACACCTCCTTATGCACCAGCAATCTCTGGAGCAAAAATTTGTCCAAAAATCGCAGCCCGAAGAAGACAAAGGCCAGCATGAGGCCCATCAGCAGCACCGGACTGGTCAGCCAGAAATCCCATTGCTCGACCGGAAGCGATACCTGCGGCAGTTCAAACGTCGGGGCTTCTGCGGCGGGAATTTGAAGCGCAGCCACCACCATGACGACGGCCGGCGTCAGCACAAAAAGCACAAAAACCACTGCAATCAAGCGGATCACCCAGTCGTTGCCTTTTGCTGCGGCGGTAGATTTCACGCGTTCCACAGCCCATGCCGCCAACACGCGATCGGCAAAACCGGGCGACGGGCTATCCATCGGAAGCGCCGCCAGTTCGCGTTTTTCATCCTGAATCAGTTGAAGTTTGACCCGCCAATCCGGGTGCCGGCTCAGGTATTCCTCCACTTGCTGTTTTTCCGCCCCGGTCAGAAACCCGTCGGCATAATCCCACAGGAGGTCGTCGGTTAAAACAAATGTATTTTCCATAACGAGGTTGGAAATTTAGATGGTTGTCGGGTTGGTTCCAGATTCGAATTCGGTGGCAAAATTAGCATCCATGATGGCTCGCAGGCGTTGTCGGGCACGGCAAAGTTTGGTTTTGGCATTGGTCATAGTCAGGTCCATCACCTGACAAATTTCCTCGAGGCTTTGTTCATACAGGTAAAACAGGGTGATTATCCCGGCATCGTCGTGCGAAAGCATGTCAATAGCCCGGCGCAAGGTAGCATTACGGTCACTGCGTTCGAGACCGGCCGATGCATCAGGTACGGCTTCACTTATCAGTTGCAGAGGTCGCTCGGCATCATCAAGCGACTGGATATCAGGCGTTTTTTTCCTCAAATGGTTCAGCGAGGTGGAATACACAATCCGGTAGAGCCAGGTCGTGAACTTGCAATCGCCCCGAAAATCTGCCATATAGCGAAACATCCGGAGGAAACAGTCCTGTGCTACTTCATGCGCATCTTCCCGGTTTTTGACAAAACGCAGCGCCAGCGTGAACACGTACTTCTCGTAGCGTTTCACCAGCATGGAACAGGCGCTTTGCCGCCCGGCCAAGGCTTGCTGAATCAGTATTTCGTCGCTAATCGGTGCAGCCATACGGTGGCTCATTGCTGGTTGTTGGAGCGTAGGACACTGCGTTGGTGTTTGAGGTTACAGGTGGTTCCGAATGTTGCAGTACCGGACACGGATGCCAAAGTTACGCGCTCAACCCAAACATTCCCTCAGCCAGCCTGCCAGCATTTTTTGATCTACCTGTTCAAACGGATGCTTGACGCCCGGCAGTACCTCGAAACGGCCATTTGGCAACCAGGCAGCAACCTGTTCCGATTCCTCCCGGGTCACCATGTTGTCGGCTTCGCCAAGACCTACGACGACCGGACAGCCAATCGCCCGAAAATCGTCCGGTCCGAGTGCCGCGCCATTGCCCAGATCGTGAAGCAAGCCAGCCGTTTTCCGAACTACCTCCTGCCAGTCGGCAGGGGCGTGACGTTCCGCCAGCATTTGGGCAAACGCCGGCACCTTGGCTGCGATCTTTTCCGGGTTAAGCATGGCGGTTTCTCGCGCCGCCGTTTCCGGCGACCAGGCAAGTTTGGTGCCGAGGGTGATGATCCGCCCCACCCGTTCCGGATGGTGCCGGGCCAGCCAATACGCCACGTAGCCGCCCATGCTGTACCCAAAAATGTCCACCTGCGGGATATCTTGCAGTTCCAGAAACGCCGATACACTTTCGGCAAAACTGGTGATGGAAAACTCCGCATCGGTGTTTTGCCCGCCATGCCCCGGGAATCCGGGCGCAAAAACGACCCGATCGGTGGATAATTCCTGCCGGAGCACGTCGAATTGCGCCGCACTGCCCAAAGCGCCGTGCAACAGTAAAAGTGGGTTTTTCATGGCGGCGAAGATAGGAAAGCGTCCGCTTTCCTGGCGCCGTTCCTACCTTTGGGGCAAAGATTTTCCCATGCAAATACTTGCCCGACTCGTTGACCTCCATGACCGCCGTATTTACCCGGCTGAAATAGCCCTCGAAAACGGCCGCATCCGGCACATTCGCGAAGTGGAACACGTGCCCGACGAGGCGGGTTTTGTGCTGCCTGGCTTCGTGGATGCCCACGTCCACATCGAAAGCAGCATGCTGCCCCCGGCCGAATTTGCCCGTATGGCGGTGGTGCACGGCACAGTGGCCACAGTGTCGGACCCGCACGAAATCGCCAACGTACTCGGCACGGAGGGCGTGCAGTTTATGCTCGATGATGCACGACGCGTGCCTCTGAAATTTTGCTTTGGCGCCCCGTCCTGCGTGCCTGCTACGGATTTTGAAACGGCAGGCGCCGTGCTCAACGCAGCAGACGTGACGCAATTGCTCGAAAACCCCGCCATCGGTTACCTCTCGGAAATGATGAATTTTCCCGGCGTGCTGCACGGCGACGCAGAGGTTTTGGCAAAAATAGCCGCCGCCCAACGGCTTGACAAACCCGTAGACGGCCACGCGCCCGGCCTGCGCGGCGAGGATGCTCGCCGCTATTTCGCCGCAGGCATCACCACCGACCACGAGTGCTTCACCTATGAAGAGGGACGTGAAAAAGCCCTGCTCGGCGTAAAAATCCTGATCCGCGAGGGCAGCGCCGCCCGAAATTTCGAAGCATTGTGGCCGCTGTTGCACGAGTTCCCCGAACAGGTCATGTTTTGCAGCGACGACAAGCACCCCGATGACCTGCTGAACGGCCATATTGACCGGCTCGCCGCCCGTGCCGTGGCCAAAGGTTGCGACTTGTTCGACACCCTGCGAGCTACTTGCCTCAACCCCGTGCGACACTACCGCCTGCCGGTGGGTTTGCTGCGCGATGGCGACCCGGCCGACTTTATCCGCGTGGCCGACCTCACCGGTTTCCAGGTGCTGGAAACGTACATCGGCGGCGTTTGTGTCGCCGAAAATGGAGTAAGCCGGCTAACCCACCAGCCCTCCGGCACCCCCAACCGGTTTGCCGCTCTGCCGAAAACGCCCGCCGATTTCCACCTGAATTCCCGGCATGGCACGGGCATCGTGCGCATCATCCGCGCCCGGGACGGAGAAATCGTGACCGGTAGCGAAGAAGGACACGCCCGGCTGCAGGATGGGCTGCTGCTGCCCTACCCTGCTCACGATGTATTGAAAATTGCCGTGGTGAACCGCTACGATCCTGCGGCCCCGCCGGCCATCGGATTTGTCCGCGGATTTGGGCTGCAACGCGGCGCCCTGGCCTCCAGTGTGGCGCACGATTCGCACAATATCGTGGCTGTAGGCGCCGACGATGTATCGCTTTGCTCAGCCGTCAATGCTGTGATCGAAGCCCGGGGCGGCATCAGCGCCACCGACGGCGCCGGCGATACGCGTGTGCTTGCCCTGCCTGTTGCCGGGCTGATGAGTCCGACCGACGGTTACGAACTGGCCATGGAGTACGCCCGGCTTGACGCCTGGACGAAGGACACGCTGCACTGTGCTCTGAAGGCGCCGTTCATGGCGCTGTCGTTTTTGGCTTTGCCGGTAATTCCGGCGCTGAAAATGACCGACCGGGGGCTGTTTGATGTGGAAGTGTTCGGGTTTGCAGAGGTGGAACGCAGGCCGGGGTAATCAAAATTTTGACATCCTGAATTGTACACAAAATCCGTCACGCTGTTGCGTTGCAGTGAAATGCCCTCCCAGTTTTTTCGCGCGCATTTCCATATTCGCCAAACCGAGGCCGGTGGAAATGTGCGCCGGGTTTTGTTCCGTCCGCGGTTGTCCGTTGTCCCGCACGGTCAGTTCGAAGTGTCTGTCGAAATTTCCAAAGCGGACATGTACCTCGGTAGCCGTGCTGTGCCGCACCACATTTGTCAGCGCTTCCTTGTAAATCAGGTACAGGTTTTGGCGGACATCCACGGGTATTTTCTTTTCGAGCGGCAGGCTGCTGACCTCAAAATGCCAGGCAATGTTAGCCGGCCCGAGTAATTCGGCAGCGTGTTCCTGCATGCGTTCCAGCAAGTTGCGCATATAGTCGCGGCGGCTGTCGAGTCCCCACACAAGATCGCGCATTTTGGATACCGCAATCCGGCTAATGGCGCTGATTCGGCGAAGTTTTTCGCCGTTGTCGGGCGAAACGGTTGCTTCGAGCATTTCGGCCTGCATGGCCAGCCCGGCAAGCATGGAACCCACGTCGTCGTGCAGGTCGCCGGCAATCCGGGTACGCAATTGCTCCATTTCGAGTCGGCGCAAGTAACGGAACCGAACAGCATAATAAACGATGGCTGCCACAAGAGCCAATACCAGGAGGGGAAACCACCAGGTTTGGTAAAAATATGGTTGCACGACAATCGGAATGGCCAGTTCATTGACGCCGGGATTGCCCTTGCTGTCGGCGCCTTTGATGTGCAAGGTATATGAACCGGGTGGCAGGTGGTTGTACCGCACCAAAGGCGTGCCGCCGATGAAGTTCCAGTGTTCTTCCAGGCCTTCGAGCCAGACACGGAACTGGTTTTTGGACGGGTTCATGTAGTTTGGCAATGCCCAGCCAAACTCGAACCAGGCATCGTCGGGACGGATGACGAACGGCGCCGACGAGTACCCGGCATGTGATTTTTCGATCCCGCCCCGACCGGCATTGTAGCGGGAAAAATATGTCAGGACGATCGGCGGATTTTTCGGGATGACCAGCGTCACCTTCGGATCAAAAACCACCACACCGTTCATTCCCCCGAACCAGAGCCGCCCGTCGCGGTCCTTGAGTGCGGAGGCATAGTTGAATTCATTTGACGGCAGCCCGTCTTCCTCAAAAAAATTTTGAAACACGCCCGTTCCCGTGCGGTAGCAAGCAAGTCCGTTGTAGGTGCCTGCCCAGATGTTGCCGGCATCATCTTCCAGGATACAGGCCACATTGTCGTCGCAAAGGCCATTGCTTTGTGTAAAAATTCGCAGGTTTCTTTTTCCGCTATTTCTATTCGTTTCGAGGCAATTCAGCCCGCCGCCGAAGGTACCGATCCAGAGTCGACCGGTGCCATCTACGTGCAGGGCCAGCAGGTGATTGCTGCCAAGTGCCGGGGCGGATTTTGTGGAAAAACGTTCCAGTAGCGCACCATCAGGGCGTATCCGAAACAAGCCATCGGTTGTACCCACCCAGATGCTTGCGTCCGGGTTTTCCAAAAAACAGGTCACCTTGACGGCTTTTTCTTCAGGCTTGAGCACCATTCGCACCTTTTGTTGGGTGCCGTTCGCCACATCTACGATTGTCAGTTTATCCAGAATTTTGCCCAGCAGCCAGCAACCGTTTCGAAGGCGTATAATCGGATTTCGGGAAATAATTTCCGTTTTGTCGGCTATTTCAGCCGCTACTGTCCCCTTGCCGGTATTCAGGTTGATGCGCACAAGCCGGTCGGCCATTGTCCAGGCAGAGTTGGTTTTTTCGTCCACAATAAACATCTGGGCATTCGGCAACCCGTAGTGCGGATCATCGGGGTTTCCGAAGGGATCAATCAATTGCACCGAACCGCTCCGGGCATCCAGCCGGTACAGCCCTCTTCGGGCGGTTTCGCAGTAGAAAAAAACGTTGCCGGAAGTGTCCTGAAAAATACCGCGCATACCATTGCCCCAGCGCGTACCGGGTTCCGAGAAATGGCTTTGAAAAACCTGATGCCCGGCAGGAATTTTGAAGAGGCCGTTGTCGGTTGCCACCCAAATCAACCCGACTTTGTCTACAAGCATGGCATGAATAGCGGAAAACTGCATGGTTTGCCGCATATCCGGGGTGAAATCAGTCCAGGAAGTCCCCTCCCCCTTGTTCCAGCAGAGCAAACCGCTCAACTGCGTAAACCACAAATTGCCGTTTTGATCTTCACAAGCCACATACGACAGCCCGTCCATATTCCTGACCAATACCGTATGGCTCCGCCGCTGTGGGTTGTACTGCCAGATTTCTTTTTTACTTTTTGGAAATACGAACACGCGCCCCCGGCTGTCGGCAAATATTTCCGTGAAGTACATTTTAGTGCCAAACCAGATGTTGCTGTCGGGCTTGACGGCGTGCAGGAGTTGGCCCTCGGGGTCGTACAGACGCAAGCCGTCGGCTATGGTGCTCCACCAGACATTGCCTGCATTGTCGGGTGCAACCGAGGTGAACGGTTGTCGAATATGCGGGGATCGGGCTATGCATCGGAAACGTCCGGTGCTGCCGCAACACAGCAGGTATTGTTGGGCATCATCGTCCACAACTGCCCAGATTTTGCCGTCGGGGCCTTTTTTGAGCGCACAGAAAACGCCTTTTACCCCGGCAAGGGAGGAAATGTCTTTTGCCTTGAAGGTGAATGGGTCAAAGGAGTACAGTTTCCCGTCGGCGACAAGCCAGAAGGTGGAATCATTCAGCACCTGAAAACTTTCATCGGACACCTCCCCGCCCGGGAAAAAGTAGTCGGCCTGTTTGTTGTTGCCAAAGCGGACGAAACCATGCCCATCGTAACGCTCAAGGCCCTGCGACGTGCCTAACCAAAGTAAACCCCGGCTGTCCTGTGCGATGGCATTCACTTTCCGGAAACCCAAACCGTCGTTTTTCGAGAGTGTCCCGATACGCATCGGGTGCTGGGCGTACAGAAGGGAAGGAAGCATGGCCAGCAGTATTGCCACGCATCTTCCGACCGGGTAAAGGCATCCCCGCCAGAACAAATTCACGCCGTACGTTCTCGTCTCATCTGGGCCGGGTTGATCTCGGAAGCGTGTGCGCATGTATTTGATAAAATTCTCAAAGCGGGCACAAGATAGGCCGTATACAGGACAACAGTTGTCCGGAAAAAATGAAACCCGACGAGGGCTTCGCCTGATCTGCTGGCCTGTGCTACATTTGCAGAATGGAACCGATTCAATTGGCTATAATCGAAGATAACAGCGTGGTGCGCGAGAGTTTGATTGCGTTTTTCAGTACTTCGCCGGGGTTTTTCGTGCACAGTACGGCATCTTCCGTAGAGATTTTTATGCACCAAATGAGCAATGCCATCCAGCCTGAACCGGATGTATTGCTGCTGGATATTCAACTGCCCGGAGTGTCGGGCATCTCCGGTATCCCCGCAATTCGGGAACGATTACCCCTTGTAGATATCGTCATACTCACCACGTTTGAGGACAGCGACCAGATTTTCGCTGCGCTTTGTGCCGGGGCCTGCTCGTATATCACCAAACAAACGCCGCTGACGGAAATCCGGGATGCCTTGCTTACGGTCCGGCAAGGTGGCGCCTACATGTCGCCTGCAGTTGCCCGCAAAGTCATCGCCCACTTCCAGCCCAAACCTGAGGTATTGGAGGTAGCGCTTACGCCCCGACAGCGAGACATCGTGCAGGGCATTGTGGACGGACTTAGTTACAAATTGATTGCCGAGCGTCTCGGCATCTCGCTCGACACCGTCCGAACCCATGTCATGCACGTTTACAGAACATTGAATATCAACAGCAAAAGCGAACTTGTCCGTAAAATACTGGAGGGCAAATAAGTAACGCCATCACATCAAAATGTGATGTCCACTCCTGTAAAATATAATGTAGTTTTGCATCGGCTTACGCGTTGACATTCAACACGAGCCGCTTTCAGTAATCAGTCACGAACAAACTCGGTCGTTCTCATGAAAAAAACCGTTACCCGATGGGTATCCTTCCTGTCTTTGGGCATCCTGATTTTTGCATCTTTTTCTGCAGTCGCCCAAATTGACAAAAAACTCAGTGTACAGGGTCTCCTTAAAAAAGCCAGTGGCGTGGCTGTGGACGACGGTACCTATTCCATCACATTCAAACTGTACGATCAGGAAACAGGCGGCACGGCCCTGTGGAGCGATGTCCTGCCCACCGAGGTGGTCAGCGGGATTTACAGTGCCACACTTGGACGGACTGGAAATACACTGGACGCGCTTCCGTTCGATCAAATGTACTACCTCGGCGTTACGGTCGGGTCGAGTAGCGAAATCCTCCCGCGCACGCCCCTCACTTCGGCGCCGTACTCCCTGTCCCTTGTCGGTACCACCAACCGATTCCCCAGCAGCGGGGCCGTACGTGCTGATAGCGCCAGAGTGGTAACCAATCTGGTAATCGGCAAGGATTTTCCGACAACCCATACCTTAGTCGCCCTGGGCGGCTACCTGGCCCGGGGCGGTACGCCCGGCGCCAACGGCGCCAACAACAACGGCTACGCTTTTGACGGCAACAGCGGCGACAAGGACAGCGGCCTGAACTCTACTTCCGACGGCAGGGTTTCCCTGTATGCCAACAATGCCGAGGTGCTGGCGACAACACCTGGCGCAGCAACGGTTGCAGGCAATGTCTCGACCAATAGCGTCGCGATAAACAGCACCGGTAATGTTTCGTACAACGGACAAGGGAACTGGCGGCTGGTGGCAGCCGATTACTTCGAAGGCGGCAATGACAATGGCTGGCAGTACTCCAACCCGGACCCGAGTTCCTCTGCCGGCGCCTGGAAAAACGCGACTGCCGGCAGTGCCACAACCGTCAACTACGGGGATATCGCCGGCTGGGTAATCAAGCCGGGCAACAACGACCAGGTGTTCAAAAAGCAGTTCAATCCAGGTGGGTCGTTCAACTACGTCAAGGTTGTGTTCAAGTATTTTGCCATCGGCAACTGGGATCAAGGCGATGCCGCATCTGCCGGTTTTGCCGCTTTTTCCAACAACCCGAATGGTTCCGATATTCGAATCGGCTGGGACTGGCACCCGCAGCACCACTCCAACACCTACAATTATGACAACGATCCGTTCCGCACGGCAAGCAGTTTTGACCCTACCCCTGCCAACACTTCGGATCAGTGGACTACCGGAGAAATGATCGGCAGGCATTCCGGCCCGTTCTGGGTGTTTTTCGGGTATGCAAACAACGAAAACACCGTAGGCGGCGACAATGAAAACTTTGCCGTGGGCAGTATCGAAATATGGGTCAAGTAAACCCGTCACCAAGCGCCGCACCTGGTAAAAACATTAGCGCGGCGGCAAACAGAACAAACAAAACAGCGCCTCCGGGCCAACATAAAAAAATTCAAAATCGGTCATTCTTTATGAAAAGCACTTCTATTCGTTTGGCATATTTGCTTCTTTTGGGTGTGTGTGTTTCGGCCACGAACAATCTCCAGGCCCAAGCCAATCCAACCCTCAGTATTCAGGGCATTCTGAAAAAATCCAACGGCGTAGCCGTGGATGACGGGACGTACAGCCTGACGTTCAAATTATATACCCAGGAAACCGGCGGCTCCGTCGTTTGGCAAGAAACCCAGGCCGGCATAGAAGTCAGTAGCGGCATTTACAATGCCGTACTGGGAGCCGTCACCCCCCTTACAGCGGCCTTCGATCAGTTGTACTACCTCGGTGTAACGGTAGGCTCCACCGAACTGAACCCGCGCGTGCTGCTCACTTCGGCGCCGTATGCGCTTTCGCTGATCGGCGTGAACAACAAGTTTCCCAGCAGCGGCGGAGTAGTCGCCGATAGCGCCCGCATTGCTACGAATTTAGTAGTTGGCGGCAATTTCCCCACTTCGCACAGCGTGGTTGCAGTAGGCGGTTATCTGGCTCGCGGCGGCACACCCGGCCTGAACGGCGCCAACAACAACGGCTATGCCTTCGAAGGCAACAGTGGCGACAAAGACAGTGGTCTGTTCTCCACAGAAGACGGAAAGGTTTCACTTTATGTGAATAATGCCGAAGTGCTGGCTGCCACTCCCGGCAACGTGGCCGTCGCCGGGAGCATAAATGCAAACAGCGTGGGAATCAATAACAACGGCAGCATTTCGTATAACGGCCTGAGCGACTGGCGATTGGTGGAAACCGACTATTTTGAAGGCGGCTCCAACGAAGGCTGGTCCGTTTCGGCCCCGACAAGTGGCGGCAACGGCGCCTGGAATAATGGGGGAATTTCCGCCGCCTCCGCTGTAAACTACGGCGATTTCGCGGGGTGGGCACTCAAACCCGCCACCAACGACCATGTGTTCAAAAAACAATTTTTCCCTTCCGGCTCCTACACCTATGTCAAAGTGGTCTTCAAGTTTTTTGCCATCGGCAACTGGGATTTTGGCAACGCGCCTTCGGCAGGTTTTGCTGCGCTCGCCAACAACGCTTCAGGAAACGGAATACGCATTGCATGGGACTGGCACCCGCAGTTCCACTCGGGCACTTACAATTACGACAACGACGCCTTTCGGGCTGCCAGCAACTTCGATTCCACCCCCGACAATGTATCAGATCAGTGGACTACGGGCACCATTATCGCCCGACGCACATCCCCGTTCTGGCTTTACTTCGGGTATGCCAACGATGAAGGCGAGGATAATGAGCAATTTGCCATAGGCGCCATAGAAATATGGGTAAAGTGACCCTGCAATACACGAACGGGTGACTGCAATCGCCCGGTCTCTTTTAGTCCATTATTTTAGTAGTCACACAAAAAAGCACGGTCATGCGCCCAATTTATACGCTTTTTCTTCTTTTATTCATCGGCCTCGCCTGCGCACAACCCCTGTCGGCACAGGTCACCTGCGGTCCCGATGCAGCTGTCGACACCAGCGCCTTCACCGGGACAGCCTTTTTTAATTTCGGCAGCAAGGCCCGCCTGACCAGCCAGAAAAACAAAATGGCATTGGCCGTTGGCCAAACCTTCGTGGGATTTCTGGATGGGCTGGAACAAACTTCTTCGCTCGGTTTTTACTCCCGCTACCTGCTGCCGCCCTTCGCGTTGGCACTTCGGGCTACCCAGGGCGATTTGCTCGACCGCATCCAGTTGACCTGGGAAATTGACGCGCTCGGCCCATCGCCCAACGACGGTTTTAACATTTACCGCGACGGCGTTTTTCTGGCCAATGTGGGCAGCAACATCCGCACATACAACGACTTCAACGTCATTGCCGGCATTGCCTACAACTATGAGGTACGCGGCATCAATCTGTACGGGGAAGGTTCTCCGGGTAAGGCCATCGGTTTTCAGGTGCCCAACGGCACCGTCACCGGCTGGGTACAAACCGGCAGTGGCAGCCCGGTGCCCGATGTACTCGTGGCGCTCACGCCCTTGCAGGGATTTTCCGCCAATTTTGGCCCCACAGACGGCGCATTTGCGGAACAGGACAGCACCACCAAACCATTTTTGCCGGCTTCCGGCGCCGACTGGACGCTGGCATTCTGGATGAAAACAGGCTCCGCAACCGCCAATGCCGGCGTAGCCGCGTTCGCCCCCTTTCCCCTGCATTTCCGCGCGCTGGATAGCGGCGGCGGAAGCGAAGGCATCGAAGTGGCCACCACACCCACAGGCGCTCCGTTTCTCAGCGCTACATTCCCCGACAGCACTAAAAACGGCTGGCACCACGTCGCACTCACGTTCGACGGCGGCGTCGGGCAGGGCCGCTTGTACCTCGACGGCGTGCTTGTCGGCCTGGCTCCCATGACCTTGCTACCTTCTGCCTCCGAACTGAATTTCGGAAGCCGCACCGGCGCCGACGGCTGGACCGGCTGCCTCGACGAGGTGCGCATCTACCACCGCCGCCTCGACGAACTCGATTTCGGCGAAGTGATCATGGGCACAGCCTCCAGCCTCACACCCAACCTGACGCACTACTGGAAATTTGACGAAGAAAAAGGCGTAAAATCGTTCGACATCGTCAAGCGCCACAAACTGTACCTCTGCGGCTCCACATTCAAACTCGACCGCCCAAACGTACGCACGATGGGCAAAACCAATCAGGACGGCTACTACCGCATCGAATCGGCCAGTTACGGCACCGGTACCACTTTTTTGGCCGAGGCCATGAAAGATTTTTACCTGTACCGGGCGCTCAAGTTTGTCCGCGACTCCCAAGATTACGCTATCCTGCCCAACTTCTCCGTGACACCCAAAGCCACGCTGGAACTCTGGGTAAACAGCGCCGGCCCCGATGGCGAGCAATGCCTGCTCAGCAAACGCTGGCCCGGCAACGAATTCCGGCTCCTGCTCAAGGAAAACGGCCTGATGAGCGAACTCTGGTTTTACCTCAACGGCCAGGAGCACAACTTTGGCGACCTCGGCATGGGCTACCAGCACATTGCCTTCACGCTGGAAAAAATCGGCAATGACCTGCTCGTAACCGCCTACAAAAACGGTGTTTCTCTCGGCAATCACACCTTCACCGGCATTACCGGCGACTGGTCGGACGCCGCCGAAACCTGGATGCTCGGCGCCCGCCCCAGCGGCATGAGCCGAACCGACTACTTCGGCGGCCTGATAGACGAGGTGGCTCTGTACGACACCACATTGAGCGTCATGACCATCCTTGATCACTTCCAGAACCCGCGCGACATACAGGCCAAGGGCTTGCGCGTCTTTTTCGGGATAAACGAAGGCAACGGCAACCGCCTGAACAACAGCGGTTCGGTGCTGCTGCCCTTCGGCACCAACTTCGGCGCCGAGTGGACACCCTTCGCCGCCCGTCAGATGACCACGCCGCACATCTTTACGCCCGCTACCCGGCAGGTGACGCTGAACCCCAGCGTCACCTCGGTGGACCAGGTGGACTTTCTGGACCGCTCGGCCATACCGGTTACCGGCTATGTGCGGTACCAAAACACCGATTGTTTTGCCAAAAATGTGGAAATTTTGGTCAACGGAGCGCCATTCACGCCGCGTATCTTCACCGACTCCACCGGTAAATTTACCATTGATTTCGACCCCGGTGCTACGGCGGAACTCCGCCCGGTGTTTGAGGATCACGTCTTTGAACCGGCGTTTTGGCAGGTGAGCAACGTGAACAGCCCCATCGCCGGCATTTTGTTCAACGACCTGACCACCCGCAAGGTGAGCGGCCAGGTGGCCGGCGGCAGCAAACCAGACTGCAAAAAATCCATCATCAAAGCGCCTGCCGGGGATGCCCAAAACCAGGGCACGGTGTGTGTGGTGGAAGTGCGCTCGGTGGACGGCTGCTTAGTGCGCACGATCACCATAGATAACCAGGAGGGCGAGTTTGAGTTTTTGGAACTGCCACCGCTCGAACAACTGACAGTGGCCGTCATTGAGCACTCCGACGACGACATCAAGACCGCTTTTCAGGTAACAGGCGGTTCTACCGTCAACCTGACCAAAACCGATACCACCATTGACTTTATCTACGTCGCGCCGCCGGAGGTGGAAATTACCGCCGGATTAGACCCGGTACCCGGTTGCAGTCCGGAGGTTATCGTGCTGGACAAAGGCGAATACGTCACAGTGAATATCCGGGTAAAGGAGACCTACGTCGCCACGCCATCGGACGACGGCATCTGTTACCTCGACACCGCCAACATCGAAATCATCAACGGTTTTGCGGACATGACGCTGGACACCGCCATGAGCGGCGGCAACTTGCAATACAAGTTTCAGGTGGGCAACCCGAACCCCTCGCCGCCGTACATCAAAACCATGCAGGTCATTGCCACCTCCGTGCCGGCGGGGCGTATCGGCAGTTTGGTCAAACAAGGTATCGTAACCGGCGTTCGGAATAAAGAGAACACCTTCACGACGATGATGCCCCTGATGCCTTCCGTTATCCTGCGCGACCCGCCGGGCGACGGCAGTTCGTCCTTCATTGAAAAAACGGAGAAAGTGTGCAAGACCACCGAACTTTCGATGGAAGTAGAAACCGGCGTGAGTGGAAGTGTGGAAATCGAAGTGGCGCCTACCATTGTATTTGTCGTGGCGCCGTTTGGCGTGGGCAAGGTCATTACCGTGGATCCGGACTTTCAGGCGAACATCGAAACCGAGGTAACGTACAAAAAGGTGACCTCCAACTCCTTTCAGACCTGCGTCAGTTTCAACAACAAAATCTCCACCAGCGATGGCGGATTGGTCGTGGGCGGCGATGCCGGCGGCGATTTGTATGTGGGCGAGGCCATCAACCTGATCTTCGGCTTTGCCGACAAGGTTTCGTTTGACACCTGCACGGTGGATGTCAAACAGATTGTTGAAGTGCAGCCGGGCAACTTTGCCACCACATTTATCTACTCCGAATTCAACATCAAGAACAACGTCATCCGCTATTTGGGGTCTCTTGCAGCCAACCCGGATGCCGATTCAAGCGATGTCGCAAACTACCTGGAGTCTATAAGCAGGTGGGAGGCAATTGTTGCCCGGAACGACACCCTCAAGGAAAAAGCGAAATTCATCCGCAACCTTTCCTTCGACGCAGGCGTGGAGTATGAGTACTCCGAAACAGCCGATACCACCGACACCAATAGCGATGAGAACGGTGTAAATACCGATTCGAAAATCGGCACCACGTTCGGGTTTGAATTCGATAATGTCGGCGCCAAGTTCAAAATTGATGCATTAGTGAAATCCAGCAATACCTGGAAAACCGAAAACGGCACCGAGAAGGGTCTGACCACGGGCTACACGCTCAAGGACGACGATCCCGGCGATGCTTTCACAGTAGATGTGGCTATGGACTCGGTGTACAAAACGCCGGTGTTCCGGCTGCGCGCAGGTCAGTCCTCTTGCCCCTGGGAACCCGGCAGTGCTAACCGGGAAGGGCCGAACCTGCAACTGGGTCTGGGTTCGCAGTTCAAAGCCGTCAACGTACCGGCCAACGAACCGGCTGTGTTCAACATGAATCTGGGCAATCTCAGCGCTACCAATGAAGACTGGACGTATGGTTTGATTTCCGTCCCGAACAATAACCCGGACGGTGCAGTAATCAAACTCAACGGTCAACCGCTGAATTACCTCCAAAAATTCATCGTACCGTATAACACCTCCGTCCCGGTTACCATTACGATAGAGCGCGGGCCGGTGGCTTATGAATATGACAGCCTTCTGGTGGCAATGGTGTCGGAATGTGAGTACGAGCAAAACCTCGCACTTTCTCTACCGCTCTCCGGCGACCCAAAGTTCTTCTCTCCCCTGTACCTCGGAGTGGACTTTATCCGCCCATGCAGCGAAGTGAATATCACCGTGCCGGAACAAAACTGGGTGGTGGTCACCAACGACCCCCTCCAGCCGGGCACCAGACGCCGCATCACCGTTTCGGGCTATGACCTGAACTCGTCCGATTTCCAACTTGTCCGGGTACAGTACCGCCGCACCGACGGCAGCGGGGCGTGGATCAACATTGTCCCTCCTCCCGGCAGCCAATTCGAAGCCTATAATCCGAGATGGTCCGGGTTCTACAATGCCCAGGCAGACACCTTCAGGATACCCGGCCCCGATACCTTACTGCTGGAGCCCGACTTCACCCAGTTTATCTGGGAAACGGCCGGCCTCTCCGATGGCCCACACGAAATCCATGCCTGGGCGGTGTGTACCGGCGATGCGAGCGATAAACCCGGTTTCTCGGAAATCATCCGGGGCCGCATAGACCGCGAACCGCCAAGTATCGTGGGCGTGCCGCAACCTTCCGACGGCGTGTACAATGTGGGTGACGAGATTTCCTTTACTTTCAACGAGCACGTCAATTGCGACTCGCTGAAGCAGGATTTCATCGGACTCAAGCGAAACGTGGGCCTGTATGATGCCACGACCAATACGCTGATCGGTACCAACGTGACGTGCTTCGAAAACAAGGTGGTATTCGACCCGACGTTCAACAATGAGTTCTTCGAGAATCGCATTCTGCGGACGGAACTGCGCGGCATTCAGGACCTCGTGGGCAACAAATCCGGCGCAATAAAGTGGGAGTTCTTTGTGGATCGCAATGAACTCGGCTGGCTAACCGACAGCCTCGGTATCACCAAGTTCGATGACGAACCGAAAACGGCTACAGCCAATATCCACAACCGCGGCGGCTACCCGGTGCCGTTTAAAATCCTCGGCGCGCCCGACTGGGTACACATCACGCCCAACCAGGGCACACTGGCGCCCAATGAAATCCGGCCCGTCAGTTTCACGGTTGATCCCTCGCTGGCGTTCGGGAACTGGTCGGACACCATCGTTCTGGAAACCCAAACGGGCCAAAATCCCTTCTTCATGGGCGGCAGCGAGCCGTTGCCCATCGGGGTTCGCGTGGTTTGCCGCCCACCCTACGGAAATGTGAACCTGGCCCAATTTGAAAATACGATGGGCATGGTGCTCAAGGTCAATATCGAGGGTGTGTTTTCAGCAGACCCGGAGGACATTGTTGCAGCATTTATTGACGACGAATTCCGCGGCCGCGCCAACGTACAGTACGTGCCGCAGGTAAACGAATGGCTGGCCTATCTGACCGTACATGGCGACCCCAGTGACATGCTCAAGCCCATCCGAGTCGAGGTTTGGGATGCGTCGGAGTGTCAACGATACGGCTCGGTGGTGGAACCGTTCACCTTCCAGCCCGACAATGTGATCGGTATCCCGATCAATCCGCAGGTGGTACATACCGCCGGCCTGCTCATGCGCGAAGTGCCCTTTGGGTATGGCTGGAACTGGCTTTCGTTCAACCTGGCTTTCCCCGACAACAGCCTGAACGCGGCGCTGGCCTCGCTCAAGCACCCGGAAAACGACCTGATGAAAGGCCAGGCAGCGTTTTCAGAGTACCTGGGCGGCTGGTTCGGTACTCTGACGAACCTGAACAACACCACGATGTACATCTACCGGGCCGATGTGGCCGACACCTTGCGTATGCAGGGTACGCCGATAGACCCGCTCACGACGAACATCCCCTTGGTGGCCGGCTGGAACTGGATCGGATATGTACCCAACTACTCGTTACCGATCAACGACGCGCTGGCTTCCCTGCCTGCGCAGATCGGCGATATTGTCAAAAGCCAGTATTCTTTTGCACAGTACATCAACCCGACCTTCGGCTGGGTGGGCAATTTGAAATACCTGTCTCCACCCAACGGCTATCAGATCAAACTGGCTGCTGCGGGAACTCTGACGTATCCGCCGCCGCCGAGTCCTTTTGCAGGAAACCTGACGGAGGCGCGCGGTGAAACGGAACCAGTCCCGGCGCACTGGACGGTGAAGCCAACGCAATTTGAACATACCAGCACCCTGATCGGCATGATCCGCGCCAACGGCGCCAACGCCACCACGAGCAATATGGAACTTGCCGCCTTTGCCGGCAACGACGTGCGCGGCACGGCACAGGCGATTTACATCGAACCGCTGGATGCGCATTTGTTTTTCCTGACGACATACGCGAATAAGGCGGGAGAATTGCTGCGCTTCAAACTGTACGATGACGCGACGGGTACGGTGCAGGATTTGACGGAAACGATGTACTTCGCGGCCAACCAGCATCAGGGCAGCGTGGAAAATCCGGTGCCGTTTGAACTGCAACTCACGCGTGCCGAAGAGGACTTCGGCACCACAATGGCGTTTGATGTGCAGCCCAACCCGTTCAGCAGCGAAACGACGGTACGTTTTGATTTGCCGAAGGCGGAGGAAGTCACGCTGACCATTTCGGATGCGCAAGGCCGTGAAGTGGTACGCCGCCCGGTTTCGGCGGTGGCCGGGCCGAACGTGCTGACCTGGAACGGACGCTCGGATACCGGATCCTGGCTGAGCAGCGGCGTATACTCGGTTCAGTTGAAAACGACCTACGGAAGTGTAGTACGCAAGGCCGTGCTGCAACGGCTGCCCTGATGCAGAATTGATTCGATTGCCCGATTATTTCGATTGTGCGGGGGCGGCGGTGGTCGCCCCCGCATTTTTTTTCCGCGTTGTTTTACAGTTGTCAGGCTACGAGTCGAGTTTCTTTTTCTCAGGCAGTAGCGCATACGCAGAGGCCTTCCACATGTTGAAAAGCAAGGCCTCCAATCAAAAATAAACGTTTTTGATACGCTCGTGTACCCATTTTGATACGTTCATGTACCCATATTGAAAATACATGTTTTGTGAATAGTCATACTTTTGTTGCGTGCAAATTCGCATTCGGATTTGCTTTTGATTTAATCCATAATCGCTCTCGTGAAAGGTCTTGACTTGCCTGTGCCCGCATTGCCGGGACGTTGCACCGCTGTTCCTTCGGCGGTTTCGGCTTTTTGTTTTCGACCTTTTTTTCCGATAGTACCTGTGTACCCCGAAGTGATTTACTCCGGAGCACTACCAGTTTTCCGGCGAGCGGGACACCTGCGAGCCGGTGCCTCTGCCGAAAATACCAGCCGGCGCCGTTCATGCTCTTTACTGATCTACCATAATTTAATAAATTTTCGCCTACATGAAAAAGTCTACTTGTACCAATTTCTCGTCTACCCTGCTTCGCGCTACAACCTTGTACACGCTCTTCGTTTTGGGGCTGACACTCCTGATTACCCCTGATCTTGTGGCTCAAAGCCCTAAACTCAGTATTCAGGGTACACTGAAAACGGCTACCGGTGCATCCGTACCCGATGGGCCGCAGGCCGTCACGTTCCGATTGTACACCCAGGAAATGGGCGGCACACATGTCTGGGAAGAAATGGCAACCGTGGATGTTATCGGCGGGATCTACAGCCATTACCTGGGCAGCGTAGCTCCACTGGATCCTTCAGACTTCGACACCACGCTTTTCCTCGGTGTACGCATCGGCTCGTACGAACTGACACCTCGAAGCGAGCTCTCATACTCTCCTTATGCGTTGTCGGTAGCCTTTGCACAAAAGGTGGTTTGCTCCGGAGCAGTGGGCGACGTGAAATTTTCTATACTGAATCCCACGCAGTTTGCCACCGTCAACGGCGACTGCTGGGTTCCGATGAACGGCGCTCCCCTCGCATCGGGTACTGCCCTGAGAAATATCCTCACATCCATGACAAATCTCCCCGATGCCAGTGGCGTATTTTTCCGGGCACAGGAGTTCAGCGGGGGGGCCAATAACGACCCTAACCGCGACAATACATCACCCATTGCTACCTTGCAAGACGATGCTTTGAAAAACCATGATCATACGATGAACCACACACATACCATTTCCGACCCAGGGCATAAACATGACCGCAGAGGTTACTGGAATGTTGGCTCTGCATCAGGAGCCTCAAAGCAGGCTGTTGCAGACGGAGATTCTGATGATGGCGCAAGTTCTAGTTATATGAACACCGGCTATACCGGCATCACCGTAAATCAGCATACCGGAAACACCGGAACCGGCGGGGAGAACGCCAACGAAACCCGTCCCGTAAACATGAACCTGTGGGTGTACATACGGATCAATTAGATAATGTGACGATCTCCTTTTTTTCTCACAGTTTTAACTTGATCGAGTATGACCACACGATTATATACTTGTGTGCTGATTCTGATCGGCACACTCTCCTCTTTCCCATTATTGGCTCAACAGGATGCATCTTGTGCCCCCGTTGATGCCCAAATTACCCAGGGCGAAGTCTTTTTCAATTTCGGAAACGCCACAGATGCGTATTCCGTACAGCGCCGCTCCAGCTACTCCATTGGGCAAACAGCGATTGGAATTACTACGTCGCCCGCCAACAGTTCCACCATGGGCTTTTGGTCTCGTTTCCTGGTACCGCCGCTCGCGCCATTCGTCATAGCCTCGCAAGGCGAATTGCTCGACCGCATCCAGTTGTCGTGGGACATAAACCCGCTTGGCGCTTTGGCGAGCGAGGGTTTCAAAGTGTACCGCGACGGTGTTTTTTTGGCTTTGGTAGATAGCAAAACCCGCAACTTCAACGACTTCAACGTCATTGCCGGGCGGGCATACAACTACGAGGTACGGGCCATAAACGACTATGGAGAAGGCATACCCGGTAAAGCCATCGGCTTCCAGGTACCCAACGGGGTGGTCACAGGCTGGATTCAAACCCCCAACGGTCGCCCCGTGCCGGATGCTTTGGTTACCCTGACCCCTCTTCAGGGTTTTTCTGCAAAATTCAATTCCAGCGCCGGCGCTTTTGCTAACTCGGACGGCGGAGTGGACACGTTGGTACCCCTGAACAACGGCGAGTGGACGCTGAGTTTCTGGATTAAAACCACCAGCGCAACGGCCAATGCCGGTATCATCAGCCTGCATCCGTTCCCGCTTTTGGTACGCCCGATAAACAGCGGAAGCGGAACTGAAGGCGTAGAAATTGCCCAAACGGACAACAGTCCGGCCCTGCTTACTGGCCTGTTTCCGGACAGTACCAAAAACGATTGGAACCACGTCACGCTTACCGTGGACTCCGACGGCAAAGGCCGGCTTTATGTGAACGGGCTTCTGATCGAAATCAACGATTTGCCGCCTGTAGCCTCGGCAACAGAACTGCGCCTCGGCGCCCGCACCGGCGCCGCCGGCACCTGGCAGGGTTATCTGGACGAACTGCGCATTTACCACCGCCGCCTCGACGAACTTGACCTTGGAGAGGTTATGATGGGTACGGCCTCATCCCAAACTCCGGGCCTGAAGTATTACTGGAAAATGGACGAAGAACTAGGAACCGGCTCGTTTGACGTGATTCGTCGAAATAAACTCCATTTCTGCGGCGTCACTTTCAACGCCGACCGACCGTATGTGCGCACCATGGGCAAAACCAATCAGGACGGTTACTACCGCATCGAATCGGCCAGTTACGGCACAGGTACCACCTTTTTGGCCGACCCCATGAAGGACTTTTACATGTACCGCTCGCTCAAATTCGTACGCGACCAACAAGACTACGCCAGCCTGCCCGACTTCTCCGTGACGCCCAAAGCCACCCTCGAAATGTGGGTGAACAGCGCCGGAGCCGATGGCGAGCAGTGCCTCATTTCCAAAACATGGCCCGGCAACGATTTCCGGTTGCTGCTCAAGGAAAACGGCATTGAAAACGAAATCTGGTTTTACATCAACGGGCAGCAACACAATTTCGGCGCCCTCGGCGTAGGCTACCAGCATCTGGCTTTCACCATTGACAGCACCACCGGCAATGTATCAGCCTATAAAAACGGCGTGTCGCTCGGGAGTCATACGTTTACCGGCGTCACCGGAAACTGGTCGGATACCACCAAAACATGGATTCTCGGTGCCCGCGCCAGCGGCATGGGCCGTACGGATTATTTCGGCGGACTCATTGACGAAGTGGCCCTGTACGACACCACTCTTATCGTGGACAGCATCCTTTCCCACGCCTACAGGCCGCGCGTAATGACGGAGCAGGGTTTGCGCGTCTATTTTCCTCTGGACGAAGGTAACGGCAACCGGTTGAACAACACCGGTTCGGTCTTGCTGGATTACGGCACCAACTTCGGCGCGGAATGGACACCCTTCGCACCACGGCAGATGACTACGCCCCACGTTTTTACGCCCAATACCCGACAGGTTACCCTCAATCCCAGCGTTACCTCGGTGGACCAGGTGGATTTTGTGGACCGCTCCACCGTGCCGGTGTCGGGCTATGTCCGCTACAAAAACACGGATTGTTTTGCCAAAAATGTGGAAATTCTCGTCAACGGCGCCTCCTACGATCCCAAGGTTTTCACAGATTCTACCGGCAAGTTTGTCATTGAGTTTGATCCGGGCAGCACGGCTACCCTGACTCCTGTTTTTGAAGATCACAACTTCATCCCCGCTTTCTGGGAGGTAACCAATGTGATCAGCCCCATCGCAGGCATCCTGTTCAACGACATCACGACCCGGAAAATATCAGGCAAGGTGGCCGGTGGTTTGTGCAAAAAATCCATCATAAAAGCGCCGGCCGGCATGGGACAAGGCACGATTTGCGTGGTAAAAGTCCGTTCTGTGGACGGATGCCTCGAACGACAACTTGTACTGGACAATCAGGAGGGCGATTACCTTTTCGACGAACTGCCGCCACTGGAGAATATGACCGTGGCTGTGGTGGAACACTCGGATCCGGATGTAAAATCCGCTTTTCAGGTAGCCGGTGGCGCAACGGCCGATTTGACCAAGCGCGACACTATACTCGACTTCATTTATTACGCCCCACCCGAAGTAGCCATAGTCAGTGGCCTTGATCCGTTCCCCGGGTGCAGTCCACCGGTTTATGTGTTTGAAAAAGGCGATATCCTCCAGTTATCTATTTCTCTGGTCGAGCAGTATGAAGTGATCGTGGACAATATGGGCGACACCCTTGACGACGGTGTGTGTCCGCTGGATACAGCAAGTTTCCGAATCATCAACGGCTTCTCGGATACCGCTCTGGACACGACCATGTCCAACGGAGTGCTAAAATACCGGTTCAAAGTAGGCGATCCGAACCCTTCTCCTCCTTATACTAAAACCCTTCAAATCATCGGCACCTCTTTGGCCGGGAGGTCGGGCACTCGGGGAGTCAGCGCTATTGTAACGGGAATTAGGAGCAAAGAGACCACATTTACTTCCTTGCTCCCGGAAATGCCGAGCGTGGTATTGCGCGACCCGCCGGGCGACGGCAGTCAGGCATATCTGGAAAAAGGATCCACCATTTGCAAAAACTACTACGGCTGGTTCGATTATCAGGTAGGTGGAGGCGGCGGTATAGAATTCCACCTTGGCGGCAATGTCGAGATCGTTACTGCCCCTGCCGGTGTAGGAACTATAGAAAATGCAGGCGTCATTTTTGACATTGGTACAGAGTTTCTTGTTTCCTACCAAAAAGTGTCCGACACCTCTTTTCAGACGTGTTTGACCGTTTCCGAACGGATTGCCACCAGCGACAACGACGGCGTGGTCGGCAGCGGCGGCGATATTTACATCGGCGAAGCGTTCAACCTCATTTTCGGTTTTGCCGATAAAGTATCCTTCAACGACACCTTCTGTACCGTAGCCGCCACAACGGTGCTGGAAGTTCAGCCGGACACCTTTGCTACGGTCTTCATGTACTCGCAGGATTACATCGAAACCCAGGTGATGCGCTACCTCGATTCGTTATCGGCCAACCCGGATGCCACGCAGGCGGATATCATACGCTATGTAGAGTCCAAAAACCGTTGGCAGGCCATTCTGGATCGAAATGACGGGTTGAAGCAAAAGGCAAAACTGAAACGAAACATCTCTTTTGATGCCGGAATCAGTTACGAATACTCCGAAACTGCCGATACATCCAAGACGATCGGATCCACGGAAGGCGTAAACAGCGAGGAATCCGCCGCTACCCATATCGGCTACGAATTCAAGAAAAACGGCCTGGTGGGCTTGATTCAGTTTGCCTCCTCTACCAGTGAAGGTTCTACCGATGCCGGGGATACCATCAAAGGTCTTACAACCGGCTATGTACTGGCAGACGACGACCCTGGCGATGCGTTTACGGTAGATGTTGCCATGGACTCGGTGTACCATACTCCCGTCTTCCGAACTGTGGCCGGCCAGTCGTCCTGCCCCTGGGAAGACAACACGGCCAACCGCGAGGCGCCGAACCTGAACTTGTACAATGATACCCTTTTTAAGAAAATCAATATCCCTTCCCACGAACCGGCTGTGTTCAGCCTGGCCCTTGGCAACCTGAGCGCCACCAACGAAGACTGGACATACGGCTTCACCGCCGTTCCCGCAAGCAATCCACACGGGGCGATCATCAAATTGAACGGCCAGCCGCTGAACGGCAACCTCGTCAAGTACCTGATTCCGTATGGCACATCCATACCGCTCACTCTGACGGTGGAGCGCGGCCCGCTTGAATATGAGTACGACAGTTTACTGGTAATTCTGGCATCCGAGTGCGAGTACGAACGGGATTTAGTGCTTGCTACGGGAAGTGACTCGAAATTTATCTCGCCGCTCTACCTCGGGGTAGAATTTATTCGGCCGTGTAGCGAGGTGAATGTGACGGTACCGGAACAAAACTGGGTGGTGCTCAAAAATGATCCGGTGCAGCCCGGAACACTCCGCCGCATCACGGTTTCCGGTTACGACCTGAGTAATTCAGATTTTCAGTTGATTCGGGTACAGTACCGCCGCTCCGACGGAGACGGCGCCTGGATAAACATTACCGGGCCAAACGGTTCCGATTATTGGAACCCGAACTGGTCGGGATTCGTAGTGCCGCCCACCTCGGTGGACACGCCCTTGCTCGGCGCTGATTTCACCAACTTCCTTTGGGAAACCGACGGCATTGGCGACGGCGACTACGAAATTCACGCATGGGCCGTCTGTTCGGGCGACGCAGCAACCAAACCGGGATTTTCCGAAATTATCAGGGGACGCATTGACCGCCAACCGCCCAGCATCGTGGGCGTGCCGCAGCCTGCGGACGGGGTGTACCATGTGGGCGACGAAATTTCCTTCACGTTTAACCAGCATGTAAACTGCGCCAAACTCGTTCCTCCCGTGGGCAAAGTGGAGTTGTACAACGCCACAACCAATGATCTCATTGACATTGACATGACCTGCTTCGAGAACAAGATCGTACTTGATCCGAATTTTGAGAACAAGGAATTTGAAAACCGCATCCTTCGAGCCGAACTGCACGGCATCGAAGACCTGACCGGCAATGTGTTCAACGGTACCAAGTTCAACAACGGCGTCTGGGAATTTTATGTGGATCGCAACGAATTGGCCTGGCTTACCGACAGCCTTGGCCTGACCAAGTACGAGGACGAAAACCGGACTGCAATAGCGCACATCCACAACCGCGGCGGCTATCCGGTTCCGTTCAAAATCCTCAACGCACCCGAATGGGTACACGTATCGCCCGATCAGGGCACCTTGGCAGCCAACGAAATCCGCCCGATCAATTTCTATGTGGATTCCACACTCGCCTTTGGCAGGTGGTCGGACTCCATTGTGTTGCACACCGAAACCGGCCAGAACCCATTCTTCATGGGCGGCGACGAGTCACTGCCCATTGGAGTGCGCGTGGTGTGCCGTCCGCCATACGGGTACATCAATGCCGCCTTGTTTGAAAACACCATGAGTATGGTGCTCAAGGTCAACATCGAAGGGACTTTCTCCGCTGATCCGGAAGATATGGTGGCAGCCTATATCAACGACGAATTGCGCGGCCGCGCCAACATCCAGTATGTACCCCTGTTGGGTACGTGGCTGGCCTATCTGACCATCTACGGCGACCCCGACGACATGCTCGATCCGATTCGAATCGAAGTGTGGGATGCCTCGGAATGCCAGCGATACGGCTTTGTAATGGAGGCGTTTACCTTCCAGCCCGACAACGTCATCGGCTCGCCTGGTACGCCGCAAGTGGTACATACCGGTGGTTTGTTATTACGCGAAGTGCCGCTTAATTTCGGCTGGAACTGGGTGTCGTTCAATCTGGCTTTCCCGGACAACAGTGTGGATGCGGCCCTGGCAACACTGAAGCATCCCGACAACGACCTGCTTCGCAGCCAATCGGCGTTTTCCACATATAGTGGCGGATGGATTGGTACACTGACGAACCTGAACAACACCTCCATGTACATTTACAAGGCGGACATGCCTGATACCTTGAGAATGCTTGGACTTCCCATATATCCGGCCACGACCCCCATACCGCTCGTTACGGGCTGGAACTGGATCGGTTATGTGCCCAACTACTCGCTGCCCATTGATGATGCCCTTTCCACAATAGCCGCTACGCCCGGAGACATCATCAAGAGCCAATTGGCGTTTGCACAGTACACCAAAGTCGTAGTGCCACCTGATACGATTTACCGCTGGATCGGGAATTTGAAGTTCATGCAGCCCCCCAACGGCTATCAAATCAAGTTGAGCAATCCGACTTCGCTCACGTATCCGCTACCGCCGGCTCCGCTAACCGGAAATATGGCACAAGCACGGGGCGAAACAGAGCCTTTGCCTGCCCATTGGACAGTTAACCCGGCACAATTCGAGCACAGCAGTACCCTCATCGGCATGATCCGATCCAACGGTCAAAATATTACCACGAGCGACATGGAACTGGGTGTGTTTGTCGGCAATGAGGTACGTGGTACGGCGCAGGCGATTTACATCGAACCGCTTGACGCGCACCTATTCTTCCTGACCATGTATGCCAATGCACCAGACGAACTGCTTCGTTTCAAACTGTACAACGACGCCACCGAAATGGAGCAGGACTTGACGGAAATGATGTACTTCGCACCCAACCAGCATCAGGGCAGCATCGAAAACCCGGTGCCGTTCGAACTGCTAGCGACACGTGCCGAAGAGGACTTCGGCACCACGTTGGGCTTCGATGTACAGCCCAATCCGTTTGCCACGGAGACGACGCTGCGTTTTGTTTTGACGAAGGCCGAGGAAGTGACGCTGACGATCAGCGACGCGCAAGGCCGCGAGGTAGTGCGCCGCCCGGTCTCGGCAGTTTCCGGCCCGAACGTAGCGACCTGGAATGGTCGTTCCGACTCCGGCTCCTGGCTAAGCAGCGGCGTGTACACGGTGCGCTTGCAAACGACAACCGGAAGCGTAATGCGGAAAGTGGTTTTGCAGCGATTGCCGTGACAATTGTGAGGGGGTGGCCACAAACCACCCCCTCACTTACCACTAACGCATTCTCAACTTATCATCAAGCACACCATGAGCGTCGTCAATCTAATGCCAGTCAGCCAGCCGGAAATAATTTCCAGAGTGCCGGCTACAGAGAGTAAGGTCAGCGTGTATCGGGATCGTTTGTTCATCAAATTGCCGGATCGCGTAGTGCGCTTGTTTCTGCACGATGTGTTGTGGGTGGAAGCCTACGACTATTACTGCAAAGTGATTACCCACCAAAAAGAGTATTTGGTGACCCAAACGCTCAAAAAACTGGGTGAGGGTATGACCGATACACCGCAGATGATGCGCGTGCACCGCTCCTACATAGTGAATCTGTTACATATTGAAGAGGTTGGAGACTCATTTATCGTCGTACGCAACCAATCCCTTCCTATAAGTAAGGTTGTCCGAAACGAACTGTTGGCTCGTTGGCAGAAAACGTAGAAATCACCAGGATTGGGCAATCTCATTCGCTTGTATTACTGGATGTACGGGGGTGACGTTGGTCATCCCCGTATTTTTTTTGCAAGCATACCCTACCTTAGCCCCTGATATGGACAACATCCGCATTCTCATCGTCGAGGACGAGCCAATTATCGCAGCCGATCTGGCCGATCGGCTGATCGAGATGGGATACGACATTGCCGGCCAGTGCAGCAGCGGTGAAGAGGCCCTGGAACTGACCCCTCACGCTCGGCCCGACCTGATCCTCATGGATATCCAACTGGACGGCGCCCTGGATGGCATCGAAACCGCAGCCCGGATAAACAGCAAGCAGAACATCCCGATTATTTTCCTTACCAGCAACAGCGACGACAGCACCTTTGCACGAGCCAAAGCAACCATGCCCGCTGCATTTTTGAGCAAACCGTTCCGAGGCAAAGACCTGAAACACGCCATTGATCTGGCCATCAGCCGGGCCTCCAAAACACCTTCCCCTGCACTGTCCTCGCCGGACACTACCGAGCAAACGTACCTGTTTCAAGACCGGATTTTCATCAAATCAAAAGATCGACTGGTACGGCTGTTTCTGCACGAAATCCTGTGGCTGGAAGCCGACGACTACTACTGCCGTTTAGTGACGCCGGGGAAGGAAATTCTGATCACCCAGACACTCAAGCAAATCGGCGAAACTCTGGCCGGGGTACCCGGGCTAATGCGCGTACACCGATCGTATATCGTCAATCTGATCCATGTGGAAGAAATCGGCGACATGAGCGTACAAATAGGAAAAAAGCAGATACCGATAAACAAAACGTCCCGAAACGACATTATTGCCCGATTACAACGAATATGATGGCTTCGAACAACTCCATTCACTGCGTGCTTTACGCGTTTTTTTTCTTTGTTGCCGGCATGCTGAATGCCCAGCGCGATGCCCGGTTGGACAGTTTGCTGCACGCTGCCGGGGACATGGTCGGGAGTGGCCAAACGGATTCCAGCATGAACCTGTACCTGCGCGCCCTGCGCCTGGCAGAAAAACTGGACGATAAACGTGCATTGGCCAACATCTACTACAACATGGGGCTGATCAACCAACGCCAAAACAACAACCTAAAAGCCGATGCGCAGATCCATCAAGCCCTGCGTTACGCCGAGTTGGCAAACGATACCACGCAGACTGCCAACATTTGTATCATGGCGGGCGTCATGGCTTTTCTTTTGGAAAACACCGACTCCTGCGCATACTGGTTCAATCGAAGCGCCACCCTCTACGATGCCCTTGGGGAAGAAGACAAAGCAGCGTTTGCCCGCTCCAAACTGGGGAACGTTTATGAGGCGCAAGGGCAGTTCGCGTTGGCCACTCCGTTGTTTGAGAAAGCGCTGAAAACTGCCCAAAAGTCGCAAGACTCACTCCGCATCATGGGGGCCTACATCAACATGGCGACCAACGGCTACAACCTGAAGCAGTACCAATCGGCCCTTCGGTACGCGCGGGATGCCCGCCAATATGCCGGCGCGCTCGGTCGCGACTTCGAGTATCAGGAAATGCTCAGGATCGAAGCCGCACTACATGAAGAAATGGGCAACCCCAAAGCCGCCATCCAGATGCTGCGCCAGTATGTGCAACACCACGACAGCGTGTTGAACACCGAGCGTGTCCAGCACATCGCCGAACTGGAAACTCGCTTCGAGACCGAGAAGAAAGAGGCTACTATTGTAGTGCAGGAACAAGCCCTGCGCGATGCCAGAATTCGCTTCTGGCTAACCGTTGCCCTTCTGGCGCTGGCGCTGGTCGGCGGGGCTTTGCTCTTCAGCCTGACCCGTCAACTCCGCCGGCGCAACGCCGAAAAAGAAGTCCTCATCAAAGAAATTCACCACCGGGTCAAAAACAACCTCCAGATTATTTCGAGCCTGCTGTACCTGCAAAGCCGCCAGATCACCGACGAAGCCGCCCTCGATGCCGTGCGCGAAGGCCAAAACCGGGTAGATGCCATGGGATTGATTCACCAAAAACTGTACATGGGCACCAATGTCGCTGCTGTGGACATGCCCGACTACCTCCGGCAACTCGGCGCCACCCTGCTCGACTCGTTCGGCAAGCACGACGAGCAGGTTGAAATTCGCTACGAGGTACAACCCATGCGCCTTGACGTGGACACGGCCGTGCCACTCGGCCTGATCGTCAACGAATTGGTCACCAATGCACTCAAGTATGCATTCCCGGATGGGCGCAGCGGCGTCATTGACATCGCGTTGTGGAAAAACGAGTCCGGCAAATTGTGTCTGAAAGTAGCCGACAACGGCACGGGCAGCACAGGCAATACCGACAAAACCGGGAGCACTGCCTTTGGTACCAATCTGGTGCAGATGCTGAGCAAAAAACTGAAAGGAACGCCGCAGATACAGGCCTCGCCTACCGGGTATTCCACATGGATCGAATTCGCCAATTTTCAATTAGCCTGAGGTGTTCCCTGAACTTCGGATGTGCCGCACAGGGCCGTGTGCGGGTTTGCCTGACAAAACAGGAGACCAATGAGCAGGCGTGCTAAGTTGCACCACAATGCGTCCGCTACCCGCTACCATCTTGATCGTTGAAGACGAACCCGTCATCGCGAGCGCCATGCAGGAGAGCCTGCAACGTGCCGGAGCGCAAGTAGTGATTGCCTACTGCATTCAGGAAGCCATGACGCTTTGTAGCAGTGAAAAACCTGAAATAGCCCTGCTGAATACCGGAAAGATGTCTGATAATGATGGTTTTGCGTTTGCGGACATGTTTTACCGAAATTTCGGAATATGGCCCATGATCGTAACCGGAGCATGGCGCCAGGACATACCCCCAGCCGATAGCAGCGCGGCTAAGTGGCCCGTTTTACTCAAACCATTTACGATTCCCCAATTGATACAATTCGTTGCAACATGGGCGCCGCAAACTTCCGGCAGCCGCCCGACTCCCTGAACAAAACTGCGGATTGACTGGCTTGTCCTGTACAGTTACTGAAATAGTTTTCTTTCGATAGCCTGTGTCGCCAATTTCGTACCAGTTAACCAGGAAATGCAACAAAACTCCGGCATATTTCTCAACCACGTTTTGAACCGATCCCTGGAGAGTCTTTCGTACGTTTGTGGTATGGTTAAGACATTTGCAATAACACTCATAAAATCAAGAATAAATCAGCAATCACTTTATCAATCTGGTACTTATGAAAAATTTCGCCTCTGCTTTTTATTCCATCGCCAAACTTTCCCTGACGTTTTTGCTCCTCGTATCCGCTACAGGGTTGTACGCCCAATTGGGCACCCTTTCCGTACAAGGCGTGCTCACCAAGGCTGACGGCACCGCCGTGGACGACGGCACCTACACACTCAAATTCGCCCTGTGGAAAGACCCATCAAGCACCAATGTGGCCGACAGAGTCCACGAAGAATCCCTGTCGGTGGAAACCACCGGCGGCGTGTACAGTGCCATTCTGGGCCTGAGTACACCTTTTGGCCCCTCGGCCACCTTTGCCGAGGTCTATTACCTCGGCGTCACCTTCGGCTCCTCCGAACTGCTGCCACGCCCGCGGCTGACCGCCGCGCCGTATGCGATGGGCCTGTTAGGCGGGAGCAATATCATTGCCGGCGCCGGCAACATTACCGTGGACGGCGTTCTGTCCGATAGTTACGGCTTCAAGAGCAGCCCTACCTCGGGTATGTTTTGGGCGGGTGAAACGAATTTCAAACATGCCGGCGCCACCCGGCTTTTGATCGGCAGCAACGGCTCTAACTACTTTACCGGGGCAACGTTTTTCAATGCGGGAACCCAGACCACCGGTCGCGTAAGCACCAATGACGGCTTCGGCTTTCAGTCCGGCGGCACAGCCTTCAGCACGGGTTTGTTCTTCGACACTAAAGACAGGGCAACGATCTATACCGACGGCACCGTCCGCTTCCATGCCTGGAACGACGGTAATAACTACTACCGCACTTCCAACTTGCACCTTTTTGATCAGGGCAGCGTGCAAATGAATAATAATTTGCAGGTGAATGGTTTCATTAACTGCAATTCATTTGTTCGCTCCGGAGGTACATTTACGTTCACCAACGATGATGATTCCGGGATGTATAGTACGCAGGATGGTGTGCTGCAATTTCGTGTAAATGGTTTACGGGTCGCCGAATTCAGGTCGCCCACAGGCTATACCAATAACCAGAGCGTACCGTCGTCTGTATATTTTTTCGGTGTTCAGAAAGGTCCGGATAACCCTCAAGTTGAATGGGATGAAGTGACGGGGCAGTTACAGGTCGACAACTCCAGCCGTAGATACAAACGGAACATCCAGCCTTTGATGGACAATTTCGCTCTTCTCCTCAAAGCCGAACCCAAGCTGTATAACCGTGTTGGATATTCGGATGACTTATTTGAGGCGGGTTACATTGCAGAGGAGTTTGACAGCCTTGGACTTACGCGTCTCGTACACTACAACAGCCTTGGTGAAATAATTGGAGTAAACTATAAAAAGATATCCCTTTATCTGAACGAGATCGTAAAAGTACACCATGCCGACATCGAAAAAATGAAGGCAGAAATGACCGGACTAAATGCCGAAATAAATGTACTGCGTGCCGAAAACGAAAAACTCCGCGCTGCCAATGCAGCGTTGCAGACTAACCAATCGGAGTTCAGCGCCCAACTGAACGCACTGGCCAAGCGCATGCAAGCAATGGAAACGTTGTCGGGCAACCGGTAAACGCCTCACCCCCCGGCCCCCTCTCCAAAAAGGAGAGGGGGGCATGACAAACGCTGATGCGTTGCTGCGGCACAAGGTCGCTCTCCCCTCTCCTTTTTGGAGAGGGGGCTGGGGTGAGGCTCACTTTTTTCAATTCAACACCTCGTTTCATGAAAAATATAAAACTTGTACGGCATATCACCGCGCTGATCCTTCTGTGTGGATTCAGTGTCGGCCTGTTTGGGCAGACCGGGCAACTGGATGCCGGGTGCTTTTCTTCCGGCACCGATTCCGTCCGGCCAAGCGCTGCTTTTTTTAATTACGGCTCGGGCACCAAAATGAAAAGCCTAAGCCGCCGCACCAAACTGACCATCGGCCAATTGGTAGTCGGTCTTGCCGTGGGCGATGTCAACAACTCGTATTACGGCTTCTGGACCAGTTACCTTGTGGCGCCTTTGCCGCCCTTAGTTACCGCCAGTCAGGGCGATCTGCTCGACCGCATCCAGTTGACATGGACGAACAACCCCCTGGGGCCTTTCCCCAACCAGGGTTTCAAAATCTTCCGCGACGGCGTGTTTCTGGCTGCGGTAGACAGCAAAACCCGCAACTTCAACGACTTCAACGTAATCGCCGGTCGCCCGTACCTGTACGAGGTGCGCGGCATCAACATTTACGGCGAGGGGCAGCCGGGCAAGGCGCTCGGTTTTCAGGTGCCCAACGGCGTAGTTACCGGCTATGTACAAACGCCCAACGGCAATCCGGTACCCGACGCGATGGTTTCGCTGACGCCCCTGCAGGGTTTTTCCGCCCGGTTTGGCTTCGACGACGGCGCTTTTTATCAAGACACCACGGCCACCGGCTTTATGCCCGCTTCCGGCGAAAACTGGAGCCTGACATTTTGGATAAAAACCGATTCGGCAGGCGCCGACGCGGGCATCCTGCAATTAGACGAGAACTACCTGCTCAATATTCGCCCGCTCGTCAGCAGCAGCGGGCAGGAAGGCATCGCCATTGACCGTGGCGGACCTGTGCTGCTGAGCGCTGCCTTCCCCAATGCCACTAAACACGACTGGCATCATGTAACCCTCAGTTTCAGCGAGGGGCAGTTGCGCCTGTACTTCGACGGGGCGCTCGTAGGCCAGGCGCCCTCGGGCGGGCCGGATTTTTCCGCCAAAAAACTGAACCTCGGCGCCCGGGCCGGCACCGGCAGGTGGCGCGGCAAAATAGACGAACTGCGCGTGTACCACCGTACGCTGGACGAACTCAGCCTTGGTGAGGTGATGATGGCCACTGCCTCCTCGCTCACGGAAAACCTGAAGCTGTACTGGAAAATGGACGAGGAACTGGGCACCAAGTCGTTCGACGTACTCGGCCGCCAAAAACTGTACTTCTGCGGGCCTGTGTTCGACAAAGACCGCCCGAATGTGCGTACCGCCGGCGTCACCAACGAAGAGGGATTTTACCGCATCGAGTCGGTGAGTTACGGCACCGGCACCACGTTTTTGGCCAAGCCTACCAAGGATTTTTACCTGCACCGTGCACTTGAGTTCAATCGCGTCGAAAGCGATTACGCCACTTTGCCCGACTTCGCCGTGCCGGACACCGCAACATTCGAACTCTGGGTAAACAACGCCGGCCCTAACGGCGACCAGTGCCTGCTCTCCAAACGCTGGCCCGGAAACGATTTCCGGATCCTGCTCCGGGAAAACGGCCTGAACAACGATGTCTGGATTTATTTCAACGGCCAGGAGTACAACTTCGGCACGCTCGGGATGGGTTACCAACACCTGGCGTTCACGATGGTACCGAACGGCACCAACAGGACTTTCACGGGATACAAAAACGGTGTAGGCATCGGCAGCTATACGTTTGCCGGCGTAACCGGCGACTTCTATTCCGACCTCGCCGAGCAATGGTATCTCGGTGCCCGGTTCAGCGGCGGCGGACAAACCGACCACTTCGACGGCCTGATTGACGAAGTGGCGGTGTACGACACCACCCTCTCGCCGGCCGTTATTCTGGATCACGTCAACAACAGCCGCAACCCGCAGGAGCGGGGGCTGTATGTGTATTTCGCACTGGATGAAGG
>CAYMQY010000002.1:17590-19587 GCA_964392655.1 uncultured Saprospiraceae bacterium | reverse complement strand
CCTTTGGAGGCCTTGACGGTGTCTGTGACCGAACACTCCAACCCGGATGTGAAGACCTATTTCCAGGTACAGGGCGGTTCCACGGTGGATTTGACCAAGCGCGACACGGCGATCAATTTCATTTATTTCTCGCCGCTGCAAATCGCGTTGAACAGCGGGCTGGATACCGTTCCGAATTGCAACCCCGGCCTTATCGTGCTGAATCAGGATGATCAAGTCACGTTGAATGTGTCTATCGTAGAGCAGTACGAACAAGTGGTGGATACCATGACCAATATGGTCGTGGATGACGGTGTGTGCCCCCTGGACACAGGCAGCATAAGTTTCATCAACGGTTTTGCCGACGTGACGTTTGATACCATCCTGAGCGGTCCAACCTTGCAATATAAATTCAAGGTAGGCACCCCGAACCCTTCGCCGCCATACCTGAAAACACTGCAAATTGTCGGCACTTCAATAGCCGGACGGACGGGTACGTTGGTAAAACAGGGCGTCGTGACAGGTATCCGAAATAAACTGAACACCTTCACGACAATGATGCCCATGATGCCCTCCGTCATCCTGCGCGACCCGCCGGGAGACGGCAGTTCGGCCTTCATTGAAAAAACAGAAAAGGTGTGCAAGACCACCGAAGTTTCTATGGAAGTAGAAGCGGGTGTGAGTGCGAGTGTAGATATTGAAATTGCTCCAACAATTAATTTTGTCGTAGCGCCATTTGGTTTGGGCAAAGTAGTGACCGTGGATCCTGATTTCCAGGCAAATATCGAAACCGAAGTGACCTATAAAAAGGTGACTAACAATTCGTTCCAGACCTGCGTGAGTTTCAACAACAAAATCTCGACCGACGATGAAGACTTGATCGTGGGCGGCGAACGCGGCGCCGACCTGTATGTGGGCGAGGCAATCAACCTGATCTTCGGGCTTGCCGACAAGGTCACTTTTGATAGTTGCACCGTTAGTGTCAAGCCGGTGATTCAAGTGGAGCCGGGCAACTTTGCTACCACGTTCATCTACTCCGAATTTAACATCAAAAACACGGTAATCCGCTATCTGAATCTCCTGGCCAACGACCCGAATACCCCACCCGCCGATACGGCCAATTACAAAGAGTCTGTAAGGCGGTGGGAGGCAATCGTTGAAAGGAACCGCATCCTGAAAGAAAAAGCGAAGTTGATCCGCAATCTTTCCTTCGACGCGGGCGTCGTGTATGAGTACTCCGAAACGGCCGATACCACGATCAGTAACAGCGATGAAAACGGGGTGAATACCGATTCGAAAATCGGCACCACGTTCGGCATTGATTTCGATAATGCCGGCGTTGAGGTTAAGCTCAATGCAATCGTGAAATCCAGCAATGCCTGGAAAACGGAAAACGGTACTGAAAAGGGCCTGACTACCGGCTATACGCTCAAAGATAACGAACCCGGCGATGCCTTCACGGTAGATGTTGCCATGGACTCGGTGTATAAAACGCCGGTATTCCGCATACGATCAGGCCAGTCCTCCTGCCCATGGGAACCCGGTACGGCCAACCGCGAGGGGCCGAACCTCCAACTGGACGCAGGCTCCCAGTTTGTAGCCAACAATGTACCGGCCAACAAACCGGCTTTCTTCAATCTCTCCATTGGCAACCTCAGCGCCAGCAACGAAGACTGGACGTACGGGATCAGTGCGCCCGTCACCGGCAACCCCAAAGGGGCTATCATCAAACTCAACGGAGAGCCATTCGATGAAACCCAGTTAGTCATTGTTCCGTACGGCAAATCTGTACCGGTCACCGTGACCGTGGAGCGCGGCCCGGCGGATTATGATTATGAAGGGTTACGTGTAGCGTTGTATTCCAATTGTGAGTTCGAACGCAATCTGGCCTTGTCTATCCCATTCGACAACGATCCGAAGTTCTTTTCCTACGTGGACCTGGATGTGCATTTCATCCGACCCTGCAGCGAGGTACAAATCAATGTGCCCGAGCAAAATTATGTGGTCGTCAACGACGA
>CAYMQY010000002.1:0-17490 GCA_964392655.1 uncultured Saprospiraceae bacterium | reverse complement strand
AATCCGCATTGACCGCGAACCGCCCAAACTCGTGGGCGTGCCGCAGCCCTCGGACGGGGTGTATCAGGTAGGTGATGAAATTTCCTTCACGTTCAACCAACACGTCAACTGCGACAGAATCATACAGGATACTCGCTTTCCGACAATTGTGAAAAACAACGTGGGCCTGTACGACGCCACTACCGGCGAGTTGATTGACATTGATGTCACCTGCTACGAGAACAAGATTATCCTCGATCCGAACATTGACAACAAGTTTTTTGAAAACCGCGTCTTGCGTGCCGAGTTGCGCAACATCGAGGACCTGACCGGCAATGTGGCATCTTCTTTCGAGTGGGAGTTCATCGTGGATCGCAACGAACTGGCCTGGCTAACCGACAGCGCCGGCGCCACCAAATATGTGGAGGAACCCAAATCGTTCACGGCAAGCATCCACAACCGCGGCGGGTATCCTGTGCCGTTCACGATCCAGGGGGCGCCCGACTGGCTACACATTGCGCCGAACGCCGGCACGCTGGTAGCCAACGAAATCCGGCCCATTACCTTCACCATCGATTCGAGCCTTGCCTTCGGACGCTGGCGCGACACGGTGGTGCTGCACACCGAAACCGGACCAAACCCGTTCTTTATGGGCGGCGACGAGCCGTTGCCACTGGGCGTGCGGGTTGTGTGCCGCCCGCCGTATGACGGTTTCAACCCCGATTTGTATGAAAATTCCATGACGATGGTGCTCAAAGTCAACATCGAAGGCGAGTTTTCGACCGATCCGGAAGACATGGTGGCGGCGTTCATTGACGATGAATTGCGCGGCCGAGCATACATCCAGTATGTCCCGCAACTGAACGACTACCGGGCCTTGCTCTTCATCTACGGCGACCCAAGCGATATGCTCAAACCCATTCGCCTCGAAGTGTGGGACGCCTCGCAGTGCGAGCGTTACGGTTCGGTGCTGGAGTCGTTTACCTTCCAGCCCGACAACGCTATCGGTACGCTGACCAACCCGCAGGTGATTCACACCGGTGGTTTGCTGCTGCGTGAAGTGCCGTTCAATTACGGCTGGAACTGGCTGTCGTTCAACCTTGTGTTCCCCGACAACAGCCTGAATGCAGCGCTGGCCTCAGTGAACCACCCGGACAACGACCTGATGAAGGGGCAAACCGCTTTTTCACAGTACCTCGGCGGCTGGTTCGGCACGCTGACCAACCTGAACAACACTTCCATGTACATCTACCGCGCCGACGTGGCCGATACGCTGCGTATGCAAGGCTTGGCCATTGATCCGGCCACAATGCCGATTCCGGTAGTGGCGGGCTGGAACTGGATCGGATACATCCCGAACTACGCCCTGCCGATCAACGTGGCACTGGCTTCCCTGCCTGCGCAACCGGGTGATATCGTGAAGGGGCAGCACACGTTTTCCGAATACCTGAACCCGACCTTCGGCTGGGTGGGCAACCTGAAATACATGTCGCCGCCCAACGGCTACCAGATCCGTCTGGCCCAGGCCGGCACACTGACCTACCCGCCGCCGAGCAGTCCGCTGTTGGAAGATGCCACACAGGCACGCGGTGAAACAGAACCTGTGCCGGCGCACTGGACGGTGAATCCGACGCAGTTCGAGCACAGCAGCACGCTCATCGGTATGATACGTACCAACGGCGCAAACGCCACCACCAGCGACATGGAACTCGGCGCCTTCGTCGGCAACGAAGTGCGCGGTACGGCGCAGGCGATCTACATCGAGCCGCTTGATGCGCACCTGTTTTTCCAGACTATGTACGCCAACTCGCCGGGCGAACTCGTGCGGTTCAAGTTGTACAACGATGCGGACGGCTCCGTGCGCGACCTGTCGGAAACTTCGTACTTCGCGCCCAACCAGCACGCGGGCAGTATCGAAAATCCGGTGCCGTTTGAACTGCTCACGACGCGTGCCGAAGAGGACTTCGGCACCACATTGGGCTTCGACGTTCAGCCCAATCCGTTTGCGACGGAAACAACGCTTCGGTTTAATTTGCCGAAGGCGGAAGAGGTGATGCTCACGATCAGCGATGCACAGGGCCGCGAGGTTGCGCGTCGCCCGATTTCGGCGGTTGCCGGTCCGAACGTAGCGACCTGGAACGGCCGTTCCGACACCGGTTCGTGGCTGAGCAGCGGGGTGTATACCGTGCGCTTGCAGACGGCAGCCGGAAGCGTGATGCGAAAGGTGGTGTTGCAGCGACTGCCGTAGGTGCTTGTGTTGCGGAACTGCGTTCCGCAAGCAAGTGTACCACGTTTGTCATTTCGTAAGACAGCCTCCGAAGCGAAATTCGCTTCGGGGGCTGCCTTGTTGATAACCCAGGGCTGATTTCGAGGATTCATTGGCTGTTGCAAAAAATTACTTTGTTTTGCAACGCTGTTTCGAGCCGAATCCTAAGACGACAATGCCGCGATACAAACGCATTACCCTCTTACTGATATGCTGTTTGTTGGGACGAATTGCCTTTGCACAGTCCCCGAGCCTGGACGAGCAGGCCTTCCGCGCCATGTCCGATGCCGAGCGCTACCGGTTTGTGCATGATTTTCCTTTTGCGAAGTTTGATTCGGCGGCTGCACATCAGGTACTAAAGCATATGCGTGCAATAAGTCTGGAAAAAGAAGATTCCCGCACGTTGCTGGCGATACTATACCGCCGTTATACGGATAACGGCGTGCTTAACCCTCGTGACAGGAAGTTACGAGTGAATAATTTTCTTGCCGCTCTGGCCGAAATGGAACAGGTAGCCAGGCAGGACGGCTTCGAAGTAGAGGAAGTAGCCGGACGCTTTTACCTCAAATACATGGAGTTTGTACATCGGGATTTCCCCCGTGAAAAAATGTATGTTGAGATACAAAGAACCTTTGAAAAAATGAAGGCATTGGGGTTCGATAAGTTTAGTGATTACAACCACGAGTTTATATTGCGTTATGCCGGCAAGTTCATGTGGGGCATAGAGGACTACGAGGAGGCATACCGGTATTTATCTGTTGCCGAATATGTTATACAGCCTACCTCTAAAAACCAGTCGCATTATACTACTGTGCTCAATCTTCTTCGAATCTACTGGCAGGAGCAAAAAAAGGACTACTCCAAGGCCATCGAATATGCACAGAAGATCAGACATATTTATCAGAACCTTGCGATAGACAACCCGAAAGAAGCGTGGAAGAGCCGGTTTTGGCAAGGGTTTCCGCTGCTCAGCATCGCCGAGATGCGCCTCGCGCAGGGCGATACCGCAGACTTGGAGGCTTCCGCAGATGCGGGGTACGCACTGACGAAACGAGCGGAGGACAATACCGACATCTATGCCTACTTAGCCGAGTACGAGGCTTTGCAAGTGTATGTGCCGATCAAAATGACCTTCGGCAAATTAGACGAAGCGGGCCGGCTGCTGCAACGCGCGGCGGATATCAAAAAAGGAATGGGGGGGCGCTGGGAGGTGGACGTTTTCAAGCATATCAAATTCTACAAAAACTACGCCCGCTACAACGAAATGCGTGGCTATGCAGCCGAGGCGCTGCACTACACCAAACTCGCCCGGGTGTTGCAGGACAGTTTTGATCAGCGCAATCAAATCCAGAAGTTTGAGTTCATAAAGCAGCGCCTCGAAGCCGAAAAATACGCCGCCAGACTCCAGTTGGTGGAAAGCGAACGAGAATTGCAAAAACTGCTGCGCAATGCCGCCTTCGTCATCCTGTTCCTCGTGTCGCTGCTGATGTATGCCTGGTTCCACCGTCAGCAGTACCTGCGCCGACGCCAGGAAGCAGAGATGGAAGCCGCCCAAAACGACCTGGCAACCATGACCAATAACTTGCTGGAAAAAGCAGAACTGGTGGAAAATCTGCGCTTGGAGTTGCAACGCCTCTCTGCTGCCGGCGAGCACAGCCAATACCTTGAACAGCTCCTCCGCAGCACCATCCTTACCGAGCAAGACTGGCAGCGTTTCCGGGAGGTATTCGAACAAGCCTTCCCCGGATTCATAGACAAGCAGAAAGCACAGCGCCCCGGCCTCACCCCCGGCGAACTGCGCTACCTCGTTTTGGAGAAACTGCAACTCAGCACGCACGAGATGGCGCGTATGCTTGGCGTGTCGGATAATACCGTGCGGCAGACCCGGGCGCGGCTGCGGCGGAAAACCAATGGTGTGTGAGGGAGTGCCCTTCGTTTGTCATTTTGTAAAAATCCATACGCGCTACGTCGAGCCATCACATGCGGTTTGTCATTCCGAAGGAACCCGTCCGCGCTACGAGTGCCATCACGGGCTGCCCTACGTAGAGCGGACGGATTTTTACAAAATGACAAACGTAGCGTGCACCGTAGATCGGACGGGTTCCTTCGGAATGACAAAATACACCGTTGTCACGCTTTTGTCACGCCCCTTTTCGCACCACTTCCTGCCCTTTTTCCCTCCTTTGCCACAGCATAAGCGCTCGTGACATGGCAGTTTACCCAAAACAAGTACCCCACAACAGCCGGCTCTGGCCGGAGGCACTGCGCTACGCGGTGGCGTGGCTGCTCGTGGTTGCCGCGCTGTTTTACGCCATGCACCGCTATTTTGAGTACCGGGAGCGGGAGTTGGACAGGCGGATTGAGCGGATGTACACGGACCATTAAACCAATCGAAAAAAACAACAAGCAAATTTATCTATCACCATTAATAGCACTCGTCTCATGAAAAAATGTACCATCGCTTACAATGCCTTTTCCCTGTTTCGCGCTGTCACGGCACCGGTTATTGCCGTATTGGCGCTGACCTTTTGCTGTTCTGCCCCGCTTGGCGCTCAAAATGCCAAGATAAGCGTACAGGGCACCTTGAAAACAGCCAACGGCGCCTCGGTGCCGGATGGCACCCAGGCCGTAACCTTCCGGCTGTACCGGGAGAAAGAAGGCGGTACAGAACTCTGGTCGGAGGATACCACGGTGGAGGTGATTGCCGGTATCTACAGCCACTACCTCGGCAGTGTGGAGCCATTGGATCCCGCTGACTTTGATTCCACAGTTTACCTCGCCGTAAAAGTGGGTTCATACGAACTGACGCCGCGCGTCGAACTCGCCTATTCGCCCTATGCGTTCTCCGTAGCGTTTGCGCAAAAGGTCGTGTGCTCCGGCGCAGTAGGCGACGTGAAGTATTCCGTGTTGCCTCCGAAGCAGTTTGCGCTGGAAAACGGCCCTTGCTGGGTGCCGATGGACGGCAAGCCCTTGCCGATGAGCGCAAAGTTGAAAACCTATATCCCCTCGTGGACGAATCTGCCCGACGCCAGCGGGGCGTTTGTACGCGCCCAAGACTTCAACGGCGGTGCAGATCGAGACCCCTTAAGGGATTCTACTTCGGCCATCGCTCAGGTGCAAGAGGATGCATTTGAAAGGCACACTCACTCTATTTCAAGTGAAACTCATAACCACTACTATTATGTAGATAACGGAGGAGGGGGGCCATACTCTTATGGCGGGAGTATGCTAAGCGGGGTAGATAATCTTGTGACAAGAAACGATGTGGTAGCAAATGATCGTGCTACCACCGATGATGACACACACACCCATACAATAGGCAATACCGGCGACCCCAACGAAACCCGCCCTGTAAACATCAACCTGTGGGTATATATCCGGATCAATTAACTCGAAAGGGGAACCATATTTTTTCACCATTCAACTGTTGATTGATCATGTTCAAACGACTACTTACCCGGGTCATGCTGCTGGTATGCGGCAGCATGGCCTTCCCTGCCCTGTCTCAACAGGTCCAACAAGACCTCCAATGCACGTTTGTGGACCAGCCGGTTGTGAAGGGGGATATTTTTATCAACTACGGCAGCGTCACCGATGCGTATTCGGTACGCAGCCGGTCGAGCATCTCAGTGGGAGAACCGGCCATCAGCAACGGTGTTCTGTCCCCTAAAAATGCGGGCCAGTTCGGCTACTGGTCTAGGTTTTATGTGCCGCCCATCGGCCCGATCGTCACGGCCACTCAGGGGGAACTGCTCGACCGCATCCAGGTATCCTGGCAACCCAACCCACTGGGCGCACAGGCCACCGATGGGTTTAAATTGTACCGCGACTCCACCTACCTGGCGCTCGTGGACAGCAAAACCCGCAACTACAACGACTTCAACGTCATTGCCGGGCGGGCATACACCTACGAAGTGCGCGGTATCAATGCCTACGGCGAGGGCAGTCCCGGTTTTGCCGTCGGCTTCCAGACGCCCAACGGCACCGTCACGGGCTGGGTACAGACGCCCAGCGGCAACCCCGTACCGGATGCCATTGTAGCACTCACGCCACTTCAAGGCTTCTCGGCAAGATTCGGCCCTGCAGACGGGGCCTTTGCCTACTCCAACAAGGGCGTAGCCGACACCCTGATCCCGCTCAACAACGGCGAATGGACCTTGAGTTTTTGGGTAAAAACAACACAAGCCGATGCCGATGCCGGCATCATCAGCCTGCATCCGTTTCCCATTTACATGCGCCCTATGGCCAGTGCGGGCGGGAATGAGGGCATCGAGGTGGCGCAAACAGCCACCAGTACGGCACTCCTTTCCGGCCAGTTTCCGGCAGCGAAGAAGAACGACTGGAATCACATCGCGTTTACGATGGACGACAACGACAACGGCCGGCTCTACATCAACGGTACCCTGGTGGGGCTTTCCCCGGTGCCCCCCGTGGAATCGGCAGAAGAACTGCGCATCGGCGCCCGTACGGAAGCGCCCGGCGCCTGGGCCGGCTGTCTCGACGAACTGCGCCTGTACCACCGCCGTCTCGACGAACTCGACCTCGGCGAAGTGATGATGGGCACGGCATCTTCGCAAACGCCCAATCTGAAGTACTACTGGAAAATGGACGAGGAACTCGGCACCGGCTCTTTCGACATTTTAAAACGAAATAAACTGTACTTCTGCGGTGCCGTGTTCGACACCACGCGCCCGATGGTACGCACGATGGGCAAGACCAACCAAGAGGGGTATTACCGAATCGAGTCGGCGAGTTATGGCACAGGTACCACCTTTTTGGCCGAGCCAATGAAGGATTTTTACATGTACCGGGCACTCAAGTTTACCCGCGACTCGCAGCATTACGCTGTCCTACCCGATTTTTCATTAACCTCGAAAGCCACGCTGGAAATGTGGGTGAACAGCGCCGGCCCGGATAATGATGACCAGTGCCTGCTGTCCAAAACCTGGCCGGGAAATGAGTTCCGGCTGCTGCTCCGGCAAAACGGCATAGACAATCATATCTGGGTTTACCTCAATGGGCAGGAGCACGACTTCGGATCGCTTGGCATGGGCTATCAGCACCTTGCTTTTGCGATAGACAGTCTGAGTGGCGCAGTAACCGCCTACAAAAACGGCATAGCGCTCGGCAGCCACACCTTCACGGGCGTGACCGGCAACTGGTCTGATCCCAATAGTAGCTGGCTACTGGGCGCGCGGCCCAGCGGTATGGGCCGGACCGACTACTACGGCGGCCTCATAGATGAAGTCGCCCTGTACGATACGACGCTCAGTGCCGCCCGAATCCTCGACCACGTTCAAAACGGGCGGGAAATGACAGAAAAAGGCTTACGGGTATATTTTTCCCTCGACGAGGGCAGTGGCAAACGCCTGAACAACAGCGGTTCGGTGCTGCTGCCGGCGGGTACCAATATCGGCGCCGCATGGACGCCCTTTGCTGCCCGGCAAAAGACGGAACCCCATATTTTCACTCCGAGCACCCGGCAGGTGACCCTCAACCCCAGCGTAACTTCGGTGGACCAGGTGGATTTTATTGACCGCAGCACGATCCCGGTCTCCGGCTATGTGCGCTATAAAAACACCGACTGTTTTGCCAAAAACGTGGAGATACTGGTGGATAGCCTGCCGTACAGCCCGCGCATTTTCACAGATGCCAACGGCAAGTTTGTGGTTGATTTTGACCCTGGAAAGACGGCCACCCTGACTCCGGTATTCGAGGATCACGAATTTGTCCCTGCTTTTTGGGAAGTAACGAATGTAGTCAATCCCATCGCCGGCATTTTGTTTAATGATATCACGACACGCAAAGTACAGGGAGTCGTAGCGGGAGGGTTGTGCAGAAAATCGGTTATTGAACCGCCGCCCGGCACCGGGCAGGGAACCGTTTGCCGGGTGGAAGTGCGCTCGACCGACGACTGTCTGTTACGCTGGATCATCATAGACAATCAGGAAGGAAACTACCTTTTTGAAGAGCTGCCACCCTTGGAGGCCATGACGGTATCCGTTGCAGAACACTCCAACGACGACATCAAAGCCGCCTTTCAGACGCAGGGCGGTTCCACGGTTAATTTGAGCAAAAGAGACACGATTATTGATTTTATTTACTTCGCGCCACCGCAGGTGGCCCTCAACAGCGGATTGGAACCCCTCCCGAACTGTAGCCCGCCGGTTATTGTACTGGATCAGGGCGAAAATGTTCAGTTAAGCATATCCCTGATTGAGCAGTACGTCCCTATTCTGGACAACATGAATCAGGTTGTGGACGATGGTGTTTGCCCGCTGGATACTGCCGATTTTGAAATTATCAACGGATTAGCCGACCTGACGCTGGATACGGCCATGTCCAATAAAGTGCTGATTTACAGATTCAAAGTTGGTGGCCCCAATACATCGCCGCCTTATCTGAAAACCCTACAGATCATCGGCACGTCTTTAGCCGGACGCAAGGGCAGCCTGGTCAAGCAGGCCATCGTGACGGGAGAAAAACAAAAACTACCCTCCTTCACAACCAAACTGCCCGAAAAGCCTATACACGTCCTGCACGACCCGCCAGGCGACGGCAGTTATGCCTTTCTGGAAAAAGATTCGAGTATTTGCTACACCACGGGCGTAAGCCTTGCTGCGGATAATTCCATCGGGAATGAAAATACGTTCAACCTAGTACCCACTATTACAACTGCTATAGGTTTTTGGACCGGGTTTTCAGTAGAAACAGAGATTAAAACGATTGCCGGCAGCACCATTAAATTCCTTAAAACCAATTCCAGGCTGACGGATTCCACCTTTCAAACCTGTCTGAAAAGCAGTCAACGGATATCTACCGACGATGGTGACCTGATCGTTGGTGCGCGGGGCGGGGCCGATGTGTTTATGGGCGTTGCACAAAACATCATCTTTAGCAGGATTGACAAGGTGCTCTTTAATTTTGACTCGTGTAGCGCTCGTGTCGAAGAATCGGTTGCGGTAGCGCCGGGGGAGTTCGCCACCACCTTTATCTACTCTGAGTTCAACATCAAGAACTATGTCATCCCGAATCTGGGGTTATTGCTGAACGATCCGACCGTTACGCCTGCCGACAGTGCGGACTATGAAAAGTCCATTGCGGATTGGCAAAAATTTCTGGATGCAAATAATGCCCGCAAACAAGCGGTTCAGGAAGACCCTCCCGAACGAAACATTTCCTTCGATGCCGGCGCCAGTTACGAGTTTTCGGAAACCATAGAGGTTACGCAAACCAGCAACGTTCAATTTGATACAATCTCCGCTCAAGAAGTAGGTGAGGCATTAGGCCTTTTTGGTAATGATGCCGGCGACCAGAACACCATTATCTTTTCAACTTCATCGTCTTACGGGTCCAGCAAGGGCACGGAAGAACAAAACAGCCTCACCACGGGGTATGTGCTCAAAGACGACGACCCGGGCGACTTTTTCTCGGTGGATGTGGGCATAGACAAAGACTACAATACGCCCATTTTCAACCTCCGGGCCGGGCAGTCTTCCTGTCCCTGGGAACCCGGCACCGCTAACCGGGAGGAACCCAACCTTAACCTCGACGCAGGTTCCCAATTCAAGGCCATCAATGTGCCGGCCAACGAACCGGCCGTGTTCAACCTGAGGCTCGGCAATGGCAGCGCATCCAGCGAGTCCTGGACTTATGGTTTCACCGCCATTCCTGCCAATAACCCGCACGGCGCCGTGATCAAACTCAACGGGCAACCGCTGAATAACAACACCATTAAATTCATTGTGCCGTGGGGCACCTCCATTCCCGTCACCCTCACCATAGAGCGCGGGCCGGTGGCATACGAGTACGATAGCCTGTTGGTGGCCCAGGTATCGGAATGCGAAATGGCGCGCAATTATGCTCTGTCGCTGTCACTGACCGGAGACCCCGCCGAACCCAGGTTCTTTTCACCGCTGTATCTCGGCGTAGACTTTATCCGCCCCTGCAGTGAGGTGAACATCAACGTGCCGGAACAAAACTGGGTGGTGATCAACAACGACCCCAATCAGCCAGGCACCATTCGGCGTATCACAGCATCGGGCTACAACCTGAGTAATCCGGATTTCCAACTGGTGCGCGTGCAGTACCGCCGCTCCGATGGCAATGGCGCCTGGATCAACCTGCCTACTCCGGACGGGATATTCGAAGCCTTCAATCCGAACTGGTCGGGTTTCTACAATACCCAGACAGACACCTTCAGGATACCTGGTCCCGATACCCTCCTGCTGGGGCCTTCGTTCACCCAGTTCTTTTGGGAAACGGATGGCCTAGGCGACGGGTTGTACGAAATCCATGCCTGGGCGGTATGCACCGGCGATGCTAGCGGCAAACCGGGTTTCTCCGAAATCATCAAGGGCCGCATAGACCGCGAGCCCCCCAGTATCGTGGGTGTGCCGCAGCCCTCGGACGGGGTGTACCACGTCGGCGACGAGATTTCGTTCACGTTCAACCAGCACATCAACTGCGATAAACTGATCAAGGCGGACCAAACACAACCCAACAACGTGGGCCTGTACAACACCAACGCTACCACGGACGATTTGATTGACATTGATTTTACCTGCTTCGAGAACAAGATCGTACTTGATCCGACCTTCGAAAACAAGTTTTACGAAAATCGTATCCTTCGCGCTGAATTGCACGGCATCCAGGACCTGGTAGGCAACGAGTTCAACGGCACTAAATTCAACAACGGCATCTGGGAATTCTACGTCGATCGCAACGAACTCGCCTGGCTGACCGACAGCCTTGGCTTGACGAAATTCGAAGACGAGAACAAGACCGCTACCGCCCACATCCACAACCGGGGCGGGTATCCGGTACCGTTCAAAATCCTCGGTGTGCCCGACTGGGTGCACGTGTCGCCCAACCAGGGCACCCTGGCGCCCAACGAAATCCGGCCCGTTTCCTTTAGCGTGGATTCCACCCTGGCCTTCGGCTACTGGAGCGACACCATCGTGCTGGAAACCCAAACCGGGCAAAATCCCTTCTTCATGGGCGGCTCCGAGCCGCTGCCGCTGGGGGTGCGCGTGGTATGTCGTCCGCCGTACGGACCAACCGACTTCTCGCAATTCGCAAACGCGATGGGCATGGTGCTCAAGGTCAACATCGAATATGTATTTTCCACCGACCCGGAGGACATGGTGGCAGCCTATGTTGACGAGGAACTGCGCGGCCTGACTAAAGTGCAGTACTTCCCGCAGATCAATGCCTACCTGGCCTATCTCAATGTCTATGGAGACTCCGCCGACCTGCTCAAGCCTGTACGGCTCGAAGTGTGGGACGCCTCCGAGTGCGAGCGCTACGGATCGGTACAGGAATCGTTCACATTCCAGCCTGATAACATAGTCGGCATCCTGACTAATCCGCAAGTCATCCACACCGGCGGCCTGCTGCTGCGCGAGGTGCCGATCAAAGACGGCTGGAACTGGTTGTCGTTCAACCTGGCGTTTCCGGACAACAGCCTGAACGCGGCGCTTTCGTCGCTCCAGCATCCGGAGAACGATCTGATGCGGAGCCAAACCGCTATTTCGCAATACCTCGGCGGTTGGTTCGGTTCGCTGACCAACCTGAACAACACCGCGATGTACATCTACCGCGCCGATGTAGCCGACACCTTGCGCATGCAGGGTACGCTGATTGATCCGGATTCCACGCCCATTCCGCTGGCAGCCGGCTGGAACTGGGTGGGCTATGTGCCCAACTATGCGCTGCCGATCAACGATGCACTGGCTTCGTTGCCTGCTCAGTTTGGCGACATCGCCAAGGGCCAGTATTCGTTCGCGCAGTACATCAACCCGGCATTCGGCTGGGTAGGTACGCTGAAGTATATGGCACCGCCCAACGGCTACCAACTCAAACTGGCCCAGGCCGGCACGCTGACGTATCCGCCGCCACCGAGTCCGTTTGTGGAAAATCAGACCGAAGCGCGCGGCGATACGGAACCTGCTCCCATGCACTGGACGGTTAACCCGACCCGGTTTGAACACAGCAGCACGCTCATCGGCATGATCCGCTCCAACGGCGCCAACGCCACCACGAGCGACATGGAACTCGGCGCCTTCGTCGGCAACGAGGTACGCGGAACAGCACAGGTGATCTACATCGAGCCGCTGGACGCGCACTTGTTTTTCCTGACAACTTACGCGAATACGCCCGGCGAACTCGTGCGTTTCAAACTGTACGACGATGCTGACGCTTCGGTGCGCGACTTGTCGGAAACGATGAATTTCGCGCCGAACCAGCATCAGGGGAATATCGAAAATCCCGTGCCGTTCGAACTGCTAGCGACGCGTGCCGAAGAGGATTTCGGCACCACGTTGGGCTTCGATGTACAGCCCAATCCGTTTGCGACGGAAACAACGCTTCGGTTTAATTTGCCGAAGGCGGAAGAGGTGTTGCTGACCATTAGCGACGCGCAGGGTCGCGAGGTGGCGCGCCGACCGATTTCGGCTGTGGCCGGCCCGAACGTTGCGACCTGGAACGGGCGCTCCGACACCGGCAACTGGCTGAGCAGCGGGGTGTACACCGTTCAGTTGAAAACGGCGGCGGGTAGTGTGGTGCGGAAGGTGGTGCTGCAACGGCTGCCGTAGTTTGTACTTGAGAAGAAACCTGTCCGCTCGACGAGGGTTGCCCAATACCTGGCGCGCTCGAAGAGCGGACAGATTTTTTAAAATGTCCGATTGACAAACCGATTTGTCTGATGCGATACCACATATCGCACAACCTTTGTCCCGGGAAGAGGCAATCAGGCAAATTTGATCTCCTGCTTTTCCCCCTCTGTTCCCTGAATATTACACAGGCTCAACTACCTGATTCAAGATGTTTGCTGAATAAATTCCATTAATTCTGTGGAAGCAAATTCATTTGTACAAGAATTCAGGCTCCAGGTATTTTCAGATCAGGCACCTGCCCGATCACATCAAAATGTGATTGGTGAAAACCGGGTATTAAACTTACTTTTGGGCCAAGGAAAATTACCCTGCTCGTACGCAACCAAGACAAATCTCTTCTCATGAATATTAATCTACTCTGTTTGAAGGCAAAATGCCGTGCATCTTTCTCGCTTGCTCTGGCTGGTTTCCTTTTTTTGCTACCATCGGTCTGTAGCGCGGTTGCTCCACCCAACTGGACGATCAATCCCGCCGACTTCCAGTTCCGCATGGACATGGTCATCCGGATCAACTACGACGGCATGCCATCGAATGACCCTGACAATATTGTCGGCGTTTTCGTCGGCCCGGAACTTCGCGGGGTAGCCACACCCATTGACATCGGCGGGCAGAAATATTTTTTCACCACCATATACTCCAACCAGTACACCGGAGAAACGCTCCGCTTTCGGGCCTACTACGCCCCCGACGATCAGGTGTATTCCACAAACGATTCCATCACGTTTACCAACTATGCCTTTGTAGGCAACATCGCGAATCCGTACTGGATCAATATTGATCCTAACTACGACTTTCCGCCGGAGATACTGTCCATACCCAAGGATACTACCCTTCAGAATCTGCCTTTTGACCGAATCGCACTGAACGATTATCTGCTCAGTCTGGACGGTGATCCGGTCATCTGGAGCGCAACTTCCGGGGCCAACCTGTCCGTTTCCATTACCAACGACACGATGACTGTTCAACCGGTGTCCGGTTCCTGGACAGGCACCGACACGGGTTGTGTGATTGTAAAAGAAGATACGCCCGGGATGCTGGCCGATACCGCTTGCACCTGTTTTACCGTACTGCCCGACTATGGCCCGCCGGTTTGGCAAAATATCCCCTCGCAAACGATTTTCGGGGGCGGCTCTTTTGCTACCTTCGATCTGGACAATTACCTGACGTACAACGGTCCGTGCCGCGAGTTTGCGCTGATTTTCCCATCGCCCTATACCAGCATGAATGCCCCGATTGTGCCGGTTATCGCGCCCGACGGCACCGTAAGCATCCAAATTGTTGACCCGATGTGGCGCGGCGCGCTGGATTTTGGTTTCATCGTTTGGGATTGTGATTACCCTGACCAACGGCGAGACACCACTTTTGCAACATTCAGCGTAATTGACGATAACAATCCCCATTTCACTTCTCCGCCCACGGTAAATTATGAGGAAAATGCCTGTAACGAACTGTACGATGCACAAGCCATTGACCCGAATGATTCCGAGGGCAGCGGCTTGGCGTACAGCATCGTCGGTGGTGCCGACCAGGGAAAATTTTCGATAAACCCGGCCAACGGCAAACTCTCTTGGAACATGTTTACGCCGGACTTTGAAAACCCGGGCGATGCCAACATGAACAACCAGTACGAAGTGACGATCCGGGTAACCAATATGCTGACCCTTTTCGCCGAACTCAACCTCGTGGTTACAGTCACCGATGAAAATCCCGAGCCTTTCAACCCGCAACTCAGCGGGAGCAGCGGGACTTGTATCGCCGGCGGTACAGCCATGCTGACGGCCAGCGGCGGCGCATCGTACCTGTGGAGCACCAATGCAACCACCCCTTCCATTACTGTGACCAACTCCGGGACCTATTCGGTGACGATCACAAGTTCCGGAGGGTGTACAGCGGTACGCAGCGCTACCCTGAATACTGCTCCTACCATTACGGCTACGGGCAATGCCGGTACTGTTTGTATCTTATCTCCAATTATGTTGTCGTCCAACCCCGTGGGCGGCTCGGGCGTGTACACCATGTTTGCATGGGAAGGCCCCAACAGTTTTACGTCCAATGCCCAGAACCCTGCAAGCCTTTTGGCAACCATACCGGCGACCGGCACCTACACCGTCACGGTCACCGACAATGCCGGCTGCACGGCTACCGCCACGACAACGATTACCGTATCCACCAACCCCGCTCCGACGATCACAGCCTCCAACAACGGACCGTTCTGCGTGGGTCAAAACATTGCACTTGGGTCTACGCCGACAGGCGGCTCCGGTACCTACACCCAGTATAAATGGGCCGGCCCTAACAATTTCACCTCCCTGCTTCGAAACCCGATAGCATTTCCGGCTACCCTGGCAGCCGCAGGCACCTATACGGTAACCGTAACGGATAATCAGGGCTGCACCGCGACAGGTACCACAGTAGTCGTCGTGAATGCCAACCCGGCCATCGGCGCTACCGGCAACGGGCCATTGTGTGTAGGCGCTAACGTCACCCTCGGTTCCAACGCCATCGGCGGTTCGGGAGTATATTCTTCCTATTCCTGGGCAGGACCGAACATGTACTCGGCCAATGTGCAAAACCCGACGCCGTTCCCGGCCACTCTGGCCGGTTCGGGCACCTACACCGTGACGGTCACCGACAACAGAGGTTGCTCGGCAACAAACACGGTTTCGGTACTAATTACCGGGAAACCGTCTATCACGGCTACAGCAGTTGGCCCGACATGCCTTGGTAGCAACATTACACTGGCATCTACGCCGTCCGGCGGTTCGGGCACCTATACCACATTTTCCTGGACGGGGCCTGACTCGTATTCTGCCAATGTGGAAGACCCTGCACCATTCCCGGGCATTGCTGCCGCCACCGGTACCTACACGGTGACGGTAACTGACAATGCCAATTGCTCGGCCACGGCATCCACGACAATTACGGTACATACCGTGCCGACAATCACCGCCGGCAGCAATACCCCCGTGTGTCAGGGCGCCAATCTGGTTCTGAATTCGACGCCCGCAGGCGGCTCAGGCTCCTACACCCTGTTCAAATGGGCCGGGCCGGATAATTACGTCGCCTCGACAGAGGACCCGGTAGGTTTCTCCACCACGCTGGCTTCGGCAGGCACTTACACTGTTACGGTCACCGATAATAACGGCTGTACCGGTACTGCCACCACTTCGGTAAACATAGTTCCTAAGCCGACTGCGGTGGCAACCAACAACGGCTCTGCCTGTATCGGCACGATTGTAAATCTGAAAGTAACACCGTCAGGCGGAACCGGAACCTTCACAGGTTTCAACTGGGCCAGTGTTCCACCCGCCGCTGCTTTTAGTAGCAATGTTCAAAATCCGCCAGGCTTTTCGGCGACGTTGGCCAATGCAGGTACTTACCGCGTAACCGTAACGGACAACGCCGGTTGCACGGCTACCGCGTCCACCACACTTGCCGTACAAAACAACCCGGCTCCATCGGTCACGGCAGGCAGCAACAGCCCCGTATGCCCGGGCGGCACCATCAACCTCAACAGCAATGCAACCGGCGGATCCGGTGTGTATCCTTCCTATGTTTGGTCCGGCCCGAACGGTTATACCGGAAACGGCAAGAATCCGACAGGTTTCACCGCTTCAATCGCCGCATCCGGTGTGTACACCGTAACGGTGACCGACAATGCAAACTGCAAAAACACGGCTTCCGCAACAGTTGTGGTGGATCCTCCGACGATCACTGCATCCAACAGCGGCGGCTGCACCGACCCGAATATTACGCTGACCAGCATGCCCGCAGGCGGTTCCGGCACCTACACCACGTTTTCGTGGCAAGGACCGAATTCCTTCACATCGGGTATGCAAAACCCGACGCCGTTCCCAAGAACAATGGCGGCGCAGGGTACCTACACCGTTACGGTGACCGACAACAACGGCTGTACCGGTACGGGTACTACCTACGTTCAGGTAGGCGACATTGTCCCCCCGACCATTACTTGCCCGGACGACAAAACCCTGAATGTGAATAGTAGCTGTCAGGCTACACTTGCCGACTGGACGGGTGAGGCCACTAATTTGAGTGACGACTGCACACCTTCGGGAAGCATTACTGTGACCCAGTCGCCATTGCCGTCCACTGTGATCAGTGGGCACAATACGGTACAAACCGTCACGCTCACGGCCGACGACGGTAACATGAACACCACCCCGTGTACATTCGACGTGACGTTGAAAGACGTGAGCAAACCCGTGATTCAATGCCCGGCCGACCAGACCATATCGGCTGATGCAAATTGCAACGGCACGGTCGGCTCGTGGACATTAGTATCAAAAATGGACAATTGTACTACACCGTCGGCTAGTATCATGGAAAGTCAGAATGTAGCCTCTGGCACCGTGCTTAATGGTCACAACGGCTCCACTACCGTTACGCTCACTGCCAACGACGGCAACGGGAATACAGAGTCCTGTTCATTCACCGTAACGCTCAAAGACATCACCCCGCCTGTCATTCAGTGCCCGGCCAACCAGACAGTAAGTGCCGACGCGAATTGTCAGGGATTAGTGGGCCCTCGGGTTTTGGTCTCAAAAATGG
>CAYMQY010000001.1:54650-75309 GCA_964392655.1 uncultured Saprospiraceae bacterium | reverse complement strand
AACTTTAGGTCGTTACCTAACTATGAATCTTTAAGTCGCGCGACACGGGTTTAACGGGTTGAGCGGGTTTAACAGGTACAGGTTGTATACATTATTGCTCAACCCGTTAAACCCGCTTAACCCGTTAAACCCGCTCAACCTTCTACGAGGGTACCCACCGGTTCGCCGGTGATAATCCGGCGCAGGTTGTCGGGTGCGTTGATATCGAAAACGATGATGGGCATATTGTTTTGTTGGCACAGTGTGAACGCGGTCATGTCCATCACCTCCAGGCCGAGGGCGATCACTTTGGCGAACGTCAGCTTGTCGAACTTGATCGCTGAGGGGTCTTTTTCCGGGTCGGCGGTGTAGATGCCGTCCACGCGGGTTCCCTTGAGAATCACATCGGCGCTGATTTCGTTGGCGCGGAGGGCGGCGGCGCTGTCGGTAGTGAAGTAGGGATTGCCGGTTCCGGCAGCGCAAATGACCACGCGGCCTTTTTCGAGGTGGCGAATAGCCCGGCGACGGATGTATGGCTCAGCGATGCTCTCCATGCGGAGCGCCGTCATCAGGCGGGTGTACACGCCGACACTTTCGAGGGCGCTTTGCAAGGCGAGGCCGTTGATGACGGTGGCCAGCATACCCATGTAATCGCCCGTCACGCTCTCGATTCCGGCGCCGTTGGACTGGATGCCCCGGAAAATATTGCCGCCACCGATCACCACGGCTATTTCCACGCCGAGTTCGTGCAGTTCCTTGATCTGGTAGGCGTAGTGCTGAAGCATATCGGCTTCGATGCCATAGCGCTGTTTGCCCATGAGGCTTTCGCCGGAAAGTTTTAGCAGGATGCGTTTGTACTTGATCGCCATTGTCGCGTGTGCCGGGTTGTGGGGGTATGTGGAAAAATCTGGTTAGACAAAAAAAATCCCCCAAGCGCTTTTGCCGCGTGGAGGACGGGTGTTTTTCAAAAATAAGGTGTTAGGTGTTGCATAGTTGCATAGGCCGGGTCGGCAAAATTACGCCTGCAAAGAAACGGATAATAGGGAGAAAACTGCGGAAAAATTTCAGGCAGACATACCCTACCTGACAAGCGTCACATCACCGCTCAAAAACACGCTGGTGTCATCTACAAACACGATATCTGCCAGCCAGACGTAAACACCCGTTCCGACGGGCATCCCCCGGTACTTTCCATCCCAGCCCGCGCTGCCCGGATCGAGCCCGGGGGCAAAATCTGTGGCTTCGTAAATCAGGTCGCCCCAACGGTCAAACACCCGGAAGGAGCGCACGACGCGGACCTTGACGGGGTCGGCAAAGAGGCTGAAAATGTCGTTGACTCCGTCGTCGTCGGGCGAAAAGACGTTAGGCACATACACCGGTTTGGTATTGTCCACCTCGATAGTCATCTGGTCGGCGCCGATGCAGCCGTTGTTGGCTACCACCTGAACGGACCAGATTGTCGTCTGGAAAGGCCCTGCCGCCAGCGTCAGACAGTCCGGACAGGCAATTGTCGTATCCAACGGTTGCCATACGGCCGATGCCAGATCGGACAGCGGAAGATTGACCGAAGCAGTCGGGGAAATTGTTTCGCCCAATTTGATGGCAGCATCCGGCCCGAGGTCTACGATCAGCGGTGAGTTTTCCACTTCTACTGTAATCGAATCGGCGCCGGAGCAACCCGGAGCGGCGGTATAGGTGTATGTGACACCGTGCAGACCCAACCCAAGGGTTTCAGGGTCAAACTCGCCGAACGGATTGACGCTGCTGCCCCAGACACCGCCGGGTGGTGTGGCCACAAGCGCCTGCTCGGGAGATGTCACGCAAAAAGGCCCCGCCTCCTGAATGCTGACCTGAGGCAAATCCACAATCTCCAGCGTTTGTGTAGTTAGCGTGGTACAGCCCGTCGCGCCGTCGGTATACGTATAGGTTACAGTATATGTACCCATGCCAATGGCTGCAGGAGTAATAAAACCACCGGGGGGCGCTATGCCGCCCCAAGTACCGCCCGAAGGCGTGGCCGTGAGTTGAAGCGGAGGCGTTGTCAGGCAAAGCACAGGGGGACTTGTGATGGCCACAACAGGTACAGGAAGGCTTTCAACCAGGGTGCCGGCTGTAGCGGTGCAACCATTGGCGCCGACAACGGTAACGTTGTAATTACCGGCCATGACCGGACTAAACGCCTGGATAATCGGGTTTTGCTGGCTGGAACTGAAGCCTGTCGGTCCGCTCCAGAAATACACGCTGCCGCCACTCGCCTGGAGCCGTACCGAATCGCCGGGGCAAAACGGGCCGTCGTTGCCGGCAGAGGCGACAGGGGGCGGAAGTACCGTCACCACCACGTCATCGGTCAGGGTATTGCCGCAAGGGTCGGTGATGGTGACACTATAGGTGGTTGTTGCGGCCGGGTTGGCCTGAGGATTGGCTATATTGGTCGCGCTCAAGCCGGCTGCGGGCGACCATGCGTACGCCGTGCCGCCGGGAGAAGCCTGAAGTTGTACAGACTGGCCGCTGCAAAGGTTACGATCCTGCATTGGCGTCAGGGTAAACGGGCTGCCATTCGTATTGATTTGCAGGCAAAAGGCCAGAAAAGCGTAATTGAAGCAAGAGCCGCCGTCAATATTATCCACCCGAACCAGAATGGTGTTGCTCCCGTTTGTGAGCAAACTCGTGACATCGTAGGTTTTCAGGACATTCCAGTCGGAGTCGGTTGTACTACCCAGCAGGATGCCATTGAGGTACAGTGTAAATTTTTGATCGCCCTGGATTTTTATCTGTGCGCTTGTAACCGGGCTGCACAGGTTGAATTTTTTTTGAAACCAGTAGTCCCCCGTTGCAGGGTAGTAGCAGGTAGCCGGCGCCGGGGCTACCCAAATGGGTTTCATGCCGGGGCAGTCGGCAAAATGAACGGGTAACATTGGGGACTCATACGAGGTACTACACAGGCTATCAATGTAGGCCTCGTTTACACAGTCGGTAACTTCGTAAACCGGCAGATTAAACGGCCCGGTAGACGAGGTACTCAGGCCCCAGTCGGTATCCGACACAATCTGTATTTGGGCCGATACTGATTGCAGACAGAGCCAGATGCCGAATACGAACAGGTTTTTTTTCAGGGATATCAACTGCTGAATCCGGAACAATGTCATACGCGAATCAGTGCTTCTCGGTTACATAAATGATCGTATCGAGTTTGGCCGTTCCTTCGAGTGAAATCGTGACCGGCAGATTACCCATCACATCGTGCGGGTAATAGAGACTGTCGTAGCCAATGGCTACCAGCCAATGCCGCCCTTCGGGTACGGGCTTGATGCAGCCCCGGGCATTTTTGTCGGTTTTGAACACGGCATCGAAGTACCCGACCGGCTGTTCGTAACCCGGGAAACTGTCGGCGTTCCATTTTACATAAATGGTGCAATCCGCCACCGGCAGGCCGTGGTGTTGCGTTTTTACACAAATTTGTGTGGGCAAGGGGAGATCAATCGGCTCGGAGGGGCCGCAGCCGATGGCGACAAGAACAACAAGTACAGCGACAAGTACACCTTTCATTTCGGACCGAATTTATTTGGCAAAAGTAACGTGTATTAGACCGCTTCGGTTGTTCTTGTCTGTCACTTAGGCTCATGTCCGACACTTCGTATTTCTCCGCAAGGCAATTCATGCTGCCTGAAAAAAAGCATGAGTCGCCTCGTACGGAGGCAACTCATGCGGTGAATCGTTCAAGTCAAATGTGCTAACTGTTAGCCTTCATCTGCTGCAAAAACGATTTCAGCGGGCACCAACCCATCAAACCACGGAGGAAGAAAGGAAGACCCAGAATGGCAAGCCACGATTGGCCGGAAAAGATACCAATAACGATCACGGCCATCATCAGCAAGTATGAAACGACGATTTCGGCCATGGACAAATTGTACTCGAATTTCATAACAAACAACAGAGTTTTAGATGTTCAACGGCGGCAAAGATGAACCGGCTACTATGTTGACAGGAATGACGATCGTCACGAGCAGGAATGATCCTTCGGGTACAACACCATCCGGGTCGAATCGCGTATTTCGAAGAGAACTTGTTTCATGTGCTTACACCCGTTTGCGGTAGGTCCACACAGCAAGGCTGTTGGCTACGCCGGCATAAGCCGCCACGGTGTAAAAATTCTCCCGGATGTCCTGAAAATTCGCGCCTTTGAGCAGTACAAGCCGCATGAATTTTACAAAATAGGCTACCGGGTTTATGGTGTTTAGCGCCTGCGCCCAGTCGGGCATACTCTCCACCGGCGTAAAAAGCCCGCACATCATGATGAAGATGACCATAAAAAACCAGGCGGTGAACATGGCCTGTTGCTGTGTTTCCGCAAAATTGGAAATCAGAAAACCAAGCCCAAGCATGCAGGGTGTAAACAGGGCGGTGTAGCCAAACACCAGCCACAGACTTCCGACCATGGGAATGTCAAAAACGAGTTTTCCAACCGTCAGACCCAGGGTCATCATAATCAGGGAGAGCAACCAGAACGGCAACAATTTGCCGAGAATGAACTGCCACTTTTGAATCGGCGTCACGTTCAGTTGTTCGATGGTCCCCAACTCCCGTTCCCGCACAATATTCAGGGCGGTCAGGAAACAAATGATCAACGACACGATGACCCCGAGAATGCCCGGCACCATGAACGTTTTGTAGTCCAATCGGGGATTGTACCAGTAAGACGCGGTTACCGGCTGCGGGGTGGGCACGGCGCCGTCTACGGCCCAGCGCCCGCCGTCCACCGTAGCCAGTGCGTAACCCATGCCGATACCGGCTTTGCTTGCATTAATGGCATTGGCGGTGAGTGATACCGAAGAGGAGTTTTCCCGCACGAAGTCAGACTCGAAATTTGGCGGTATTTCCAGAATCAGGTCCACCCGGTCGGCGGCCATGGCGTCGTCGGCATCTTTGGCGGCAAACGAGTTTTGTTTCACCTGAAAATAGCCTGAAGCGCTAAATCTGGAGACCAACTTCCGCGACAAGGGCGAGTAGTCCTGATCCACTACCGCAAGGGAAAGATTTTTCACCTCATAGTTCGCCGCGAACGACAGTAAAAGCGTTTGCACAACCGGCATAACCAGTAGCAAGGGCAGCATGACCCGATTGCGAAAAACCTGCAAAAACTCCTTTTGAACCAAAAACAAAACCGTGCGCATGTGCGAGATATGGTTTACTTTAGAAGCCGAAAAATTTGATCAAGCAATGGAAAAAGTACTCACTCTGTCGGATTACGAAATAGAACTCAATCCAACCTGTCCTTGAAATTCCGCATGCTCAGCCCCAAAAAAAACAGCGCCATCCCGCCCAGAATCAGCGTCTGTTTCCACAATACTTCGAGTCCCACGCCTTTTATCATAATGCCTTTGATGACGGGGTTGAACCAGGTGGCAGGTATTGCACTGCCGATCACCTGAAGCGGCACCGGCATACTTTCCCTCGGAAAAATAAATCCCGACAGCAATACCGTCGGCATGAGCAGCCCGAGCGCCGACATGAACATGGCGGTCATTTGGTCCTTCGCCCGCGTGCTGATGAAAATGCCGAGCGACAGGGCAACGAACATGTACAGTACACACTCGAATGCGAGCAGCAGTACGGAACCATTCATCGGCATGCCGAACACCAACATGCCAAGCATAACCACTACCGAAGCATTGACAAATGACAGCAGCAGGTAAGGGGTCGTTTTTCCAAGAATGATCTGGATCGGTTTCAGCGGCGACACCAGCAGCACTTCCATCGTGCCCTGTTCCTTTTCGCGGGCAATGGTAATGGAGGTCATCATGGCCGACACGAGCATCAGGATCAGCGTCATTACACCCGGCACAAAATTGAAGACAGCTTTTTGTTCGGGATTGTAGCGCATACGCGTTTCTGCGGCGATGATCGGAGGGCGCTGCATCTTGAGTTTAGCCGCGTGTTCCTGCTGCCACGCAGTAATGATGGCCGAGGCATAGTTGATAAGCGTGGTAGCGGTATTGGGGTCGGAAGCGTCGCCGATGAGCTGAATGGAGGCTGTCGGCTGTGGGCCGCTGGTTGCCGGCTCCACGAGGGTTTGGGCAAAATCGGGTGGAAAAACCAGGGCCATTTTGATTTTCCCGGTTCGGAAAGCCGGTTCCAGATCGGTAGCCGATTCGAGGTGTTTTTCCAACTGGAAATAGCCACTCGACACCAATCGGTTGGTAAGGCCGATGCTCGCAGCATCTTTCGAAGGATCGAGTACGGCAATGGCGGCGTTTTTGACTTCGGTGGTGAGCACGAAGCCAAACAGCAGCACCTGCGCCACCGGCATCCCGAACAGAATGAGCAGCGTACGCCGATCCCGCAGGATGTGGCGGAACTCTTTCACCACAAATGCCCGGAAACGCCCCGGGGGTAATAACCTTTTTGATAAACCCATTTTGGTTGTTTCTTTTTTTACTCCATAACCTGAGCCTTTCGCGCCAGTTTCCGAAACACTTCATCCATATCTTCCGCTTCAAATTGTGCCTTCAGCGCCCGCGGCGTATCCAGTGCCTCGATTTTTCCGTCCACCATGATGCTCACACGATCGCAGTACTCGGACTCATCCATGTAGTGCGTGGTCACCATAAGCGTCACGCCTGATGCTGCGGCTTCGTAAATCAATTCCCAAAATTGCCGCCTGGCCAACGGGTCCACACCGCTGGTCGGCTCGTCGAGAAACACGATTTTCGGTTCGTGCAGCAGCGCCACCGAAAATGCCAGTTTTTGTTTCCAGCCCAAAGGCAGTGCGCTCACCCGTTGGTTTGCTTCCTGCTCGATGCCTAATTTTTGCAACAAATTCGCTGTCTTAAATTGGATATCCGCACTTTTTAGCCCGTAAATGCCGCCGTATAGCCGGATGTTCTCGCGCACGGTCAGGTCTTCGTACAGGCTGAATTTTTGGCTCATGTACCCGATGCGGCGCTTCACCTGCTCCGGTTGTTTCCACACATCGAAGCCTGCCACCGCTGCCGAGCCGCTCGTGGGCGTCAGCAGGCCGGTCAGCATTTTCAGCGCCGTGGTTTTGCCCGCACCGTTGGCGCCAAGAAAGCCGAAAATCTCGCCTTGCTCTACCGAAAACGTGATGGCATTCACGGCGGTGAAGGCGCCGAAGGTTTTGGTCAGTTTGTCCGTAGCGATGACAGCCATTTTTTAAGTGATGAGCGATGAGTGATGAGCGATGAGATCAATAAAACAATCCTCCACTGTTGCTGCCACCGGTTTTACCTCCACATTCCGGTGGTTTTTGGAAACCAGGTATTGCACAATCAACTTTTCATCCGACGGTCCATTTGCGGCACGCAGTGTCAGGTGTGCATATTCCCCGAAGGCATGGCAATCTGCAGCGCTCTCAAATGCCCGCAGGTCCTGGATCAGGCGGTACATTTCCTCGGAACGCACGGCAAACAAAGGATGGCTGAATCCCGCTTTGATGCCCGCAGGTGTGTCCACAGCCATAATTTGCCCCTGCTGCATCAAGCCGATTCGGTCGCACAGTTCGGCTTCGTCCATGTTGGGCGTGCTGACCAAAATAGTGATGCCCGCTTCGCGCAGCCGGCGCAGCATGTCCCAGAATTCCTTACGCGATACCGGATCCACGCCCGTGCCCGGCTCGTCCAGAAACAACACGCGAGGCCGGTGGATGAGCGCACAACACAGGGCCAGTTTTTGTTTCATACCGCCCGAGAGTGCACCGGCGCGCCGATCTTTGAACGGCTCCAGTTGCACATAAATATCCCGGATAAGTTCGTAGTTGTCGCGGATACGCACGCCGAACACGTTGGCAAAAAAGCCGAGGTTTTCCTCGACCGTCAGGTCCTGGTACAGCGAAAATCGCCCCGGCATGTAGCCGATAATCTGACGGAGTTGTTTGTAGGCACGTACGACATCAAGGTCCGCCACCGTGGCTGTGCCGGCATCGGGAAGGATAAGCGACGTGAGGATGCGGAACAAGGTCGTCTTGCCCGCACCGTTGGGGCCGATGAGGCCGAACACTTCGCCGGCCTGTACTTCCAGAGAAATATCCTGCACCGCCCGGACAGGGCCGTAAGATTTGGAAATGCGATGTGCTTGTATTTCGAGCATGGCGCTTGTTGTTGTACCACGTCGCTTTGTCATTCCGCAGGAACCCGTCGCCCGTAGAGTGGACGGGTTCCTGCGGAATGACAAAGCATGTGACATATTTCAAAACCGTACCTCTCCCGGCATACCGATCTTCAGCACGCCCTCCGGATTCGGCACACTGATTTTCATCGCGTACACGAGGTTGACGCGTTCTTCTTTGGTCTGAACGATTTTGGGAGTGAATTCCGCCTTCGGTGAAATCCAGGTCACACGGCCCTGAAAGGCCAGCTGCTCATCGTTTGCGGCATCAATGGCCACCTTGACCTGCTGCCCGACTTTTACCGCACCCAACTGGTCGCCTGCCACGTATGCCCGCAGGGTCATCGTGTTCAGGTCGGCAATTTTGAAGAGCGGTTTGCCGAAGGCGGTTACTTCGCCGGGTTCGGCGTATTTGACCAGCACCGAACCATCCATCGGACTGGTGATGCGGCATTTGGCAATCTGGTCGTCTAATTGCGCGATCTGTTTTTGCAAGGGGGCAATCTCTGCCAGCAACCCGCTTTTTTGGGTGCTAAGTGCCGCATCGGTGGCCGATTGCTGTTCCAGCACTACGTCCATCTGGCGCTGGGCGGCTTCGATCTGGGCATTGAGGTCGTCGAGTTGTTTGGGGGTGGCGGCGTCGCTTTTTACGAGGTTTTCCAGCCGCCGTTTTTCGCGGTCAAGCGTGGCGAGTTGCTGCCGCACGGAGGCCATTTGTTTGTCGAACACGGCGAGTTGTGCGCGAATGGCCGGGCTTTTGGCTGCTATCGCCTGAATGGCAGCCTGGAGTTGTTCCCGTTTGAGCACCAACTGTACGGAGTCAACGGCCCCCAGTTCCTCACCGGTTTTCAGGATTTGTCCCTCCTCGATATTGAGCGCCAGAATGCGCCCGGAGGCTTCCGAACTGACGATGCGCTCGTCGGCCTCAAAGTTGCCGTAGGCATCGGCTTTGGGGGCGGCGGTTTGGCACGCGGCGAAAAACAGTGCGAGCAACACAATTGGAAGAAGGTGAATTACTTTGCGCATGGCGTTTATTTTCTGTTACTTTTTTAATGTAAAATTTACTCTCCCACTTTAGCCACCACCCGCTCCCGGGCGTGCGCCAGCTGGAGTTCGTGCGTTTTTTGCGCCAGCCGGGCCTGCGTCAGCAGGTTGATCTGAGCGAGGTAATCGGTGGCCGTCATCACGCCGTTTTTTACCTGGGCATCGGCGCGACGTACAATGTCTTCCTGCAAGGCCACGATGGCTTCATCCTGCTTCAGTTGTTCGCGGTATTTCACGTTGAGCGCCCAAAAGTCTTGCACGGTGCTCGCTTCCAGCCGCTGTTCAAAGGCCTGACGCTGCGTGTCCACGGTGCGTATTTGCAGGGACAATGCTTGCCTGTCGCGATTCCGGTTGCCCCAGTCAATGGGCGTCCAGGCGGCACGAAGCCCGAAAATGGCAAACGGTTCCAGACCGGTTTCAAAAAAATTGAAGGGATTGGGTCGTCCGAAACCGGCCTGCGCAAACGCCTCGATACGCGGTTGAGACAAAAGCCGAAGCCGATCCTGCTGAAGTTGCACCATGTTTTTTTGCGCATCGAACAGGCGGTATTCCGGGCGTTTCGCCGGCTGCAATAAGCGTTCCTCGGGATAGTCGGGCGATACAAACAGGAAATCGGTATTGCCCCGTCCGATCCATTTGGACAACACCTCGCGCAGTGCTTGCCCGTCGGCTTGCGCGGCCGCGATTTGCTGCTCCGTTTTCAAAATCTGGATTTTCACCTGGTCGGCCGTGGTGCGCAGCGCGATGCCTTCCGCTACGGCGGCCTCGGCCTGTTTCAGCCTGTTTTGTAAATCGGTTTTGGCTGCAGCAAGCACGGCCTCGCTCTCCTGCAGCAGCAAGGCCCCGAAAAACAAATCGGTGACCAGCTCGCGCAGGGCAAACACGTCCACGTCGGTTTGAGCCGAAGCAAGATCGCGTTCCAGTTCGTGCCGGCGGCGCTGGTAGGGGTCCGAACCGCCGTCCCAGATGCGCTGGGCTACATCCACCGACAAACGGTACTGATCTTTGGGGATTTTCGGGAAGTCGCTGCCGGGGAAACTGAACGGCAGACCGAATACGTCGCTTTGCCAGGAGGCCTGCGCACCGAACTGGATACGTGGCAGGCTATTGCTGCGCACGTTTTGAATTTGCAGGGCCGCAATGCTTTCGGCGTACAGTTTTTTTTGTTGCAGCGGACTTTGTTGCAGCGCCAGTTCACGGCAGCGCTGCACGGTAAGCGTATCGCCGGCGAAGCCGAAACAGGGCGACAACACAGCGAGAAGGAAAAGAAGGTGTTTCATGGTCAGTTACTCTTCAAGATCCAGAATTGTTTTCATCGCGTAAAGCATTAAAATTGCTCTGGTTGTCAAGGCCGCAGGCCTGCCAACACAAAACGGGTGACTTCTTCGGTTCGCTCTTTCAGGAAAGTTTTCATCTCGGTCGAATCCATGCCGAGCAATACAGCCATCATAGGTTTGCCCACGAAGGGGAAAACACACATCGAAATAATGTGCACAATCAGGTGTTGCGGCTTGATGGGCCGTATGCGGCCTGCGGCAATTTCGGCTTCTACTTGTTGTAAAAACGCTTGGGGCTTTGGCAAATCCTGTGGCAGAATACTTGCGAAAAAACGGTCGGGGTGTTTGTTGATTTCAGAAATGATGAACACCGGAATGAAGGTGTTTCGGGAAATTATGCCGATGTATGTCTCGATAAAGCGCCGGATTTTCTCTTCCAGCGGCATATCTTTTTCTAAAACCTCCCGAACGGCAGAAACGGCTTTGGTCAAAATGGCCCGCGCCACCATCTCGTACAGTTTGTCCTTCGAACGGTAGTAGTAATGCAGCAGCGCCTTGTTGATCCCCGCCCGGTCGGCGATCTCCTGCATGGTGGAACCGTCCATGCCCTTTTGGGAAAACACCTCGTGCGCAGCATCGAAGATTTTCTGCTCCGTGGTGTCACTTGCCGGTTCCGGACTTGTCTCGCGTTTAGCCATAAGGTTTAACCGTTTGGTTAATTTTTGCACAAAGGTGCTGTGCGCATTCGGAGTTGTCAAGAAAACAGAGCAACTTTTTTTTCCAAACACACGCCAACACAGGCAGCATAGCGGCGCAGCAGTTCGTTTAGTCCCCGTTTGCAGGGCACGTGCTTGTTGAATTGCCGAATTTTTTCAAACATTTGAACCGAAATCAGCCGATGGATTTCGCCATACCGTTGGAACATACCGAACATAACCTGATTGCAGCGTTGGCGCGCCAGGAGCGCTGGGCACAGCAACATCTGTACGAGCAGCACTACGGCAAGATGATGGGCGTATGCCTGCGCTATGCCGGCTCGCGTGACGAAGCGCTCGACCTGCTGCACGAGGGGTTCATCAAGGTGTTTCAGAACATAGACCGGTACAAACCCGGCACATCTATTGCCGCCTGGATACGCACGGTCATGGTCAATACCTGCATTGACTACTACCGGAAAACCATCCGGCGACGCACCGAAGACATCAACGAGGCCAACTACCTCTCTGCCGACGACCCCGATGCGCTCAGCCACCTGACCGAGCAGGAAATTCTGGCCGCTGTACACGAACTTTCTCCGGCATACCGCGCTGTGTTCAACCTCTACGTGGTGGAAGGCTACTCGCACCGGGAAATTGCCGACGCCCTTCAGATTACCGAAAGCACCTCCCGCAGCAACCTCGTGAAAGCCCGCATCAAACTGAAAGAACATTTCCTCGCCCGCCGCATTCATTTTGAAGGGCGGGATATGGAAGCATAGTCGAAAACGCATGGACGATTTGTACCACCACAATATGAGCGACAACAATTTCGACCGGAAGATGAAATCTGTTCTGGATAGCCTGGAGCCGGAATACGATCCGGCTACCTGGGAAATGCTGGAACGTCGAATGGACAACGCTGCCTTCGAGGAACAACCCGCCGCCGTGGACGAGGTGGATAAAGCCGTGTACCACACCTTGCATCGCCTCGAAGCACCCTACCAGCAGGCGCACTGGAACACGCTCGCCGGCCGATTGCAAGTAATAGCCGTTCGGGTACGGCGGTTGCGCATTGCAAAAATTGCCGAAGCCGCCATTTTCCTGCTGCTGCTCTGGAACACGGAATCGTACCGGGAGACAAACGCATTTCCCACCGGTCCCACGCCCCGATTTAACCCGAATGTGCCCGTGGCTCAACAAGTGGAACCGGCGCCGGATGGCAACAACAGGAATATCCGCTCAAATACCGGACGCAATCGGGCTACTCCCCTTCCGGCACTTGTCGCCGATGTATTGAATAATACCCTGAATTTGCCGGGAACGGCAAGTCTGCTGTCCGAAAATTATCAGTCGTCAAGCAGTGCCGGCGACATGCTGCTCCAGTTGAATGCCCTGGCCGACCAGGCCCGCGCAAACGTGTATGCCGCAACGCCGTCGCCACTCCCGCCACACCTGCTCGCTTTGAGCGTGCCGGCATCGGAAAAACCCTTCGGGTTGCAGCAAATGATTACTCCAACTAAAACATCTGCAAAAGGTCCGTTTTACTTGTCCTCATCCTTGCTGACCGATATGGATCAGGTACATACCACCGACGGGGACTACCCCGGCAGCGGATACGGCGTGGCCGTGGCCGGCGGTTACCGTCCCGGCAAATGGGGTGTAGAGGCCGGGCTCGGATACACCGGCAAACAATTCACCCCAAAACAGAAGGTGGACATATACAGCGGCAATCCGGTTGACGGCTACTACGGCTCCACCCTCTCCAACGTGGGCGCCGACCTGCTCACCGTACCGGTAAAAATCACCCGGCGCCTCGCACAGGCGGGTCGGACAAGCGCGCACCTCGTGGCCGGCACGACACTGAATGTAGCCCTGAACAAAAGCTACGACTACGGTACAGTTTATTACCCGGCCGGCACCGTACCGCCCAACCTGCTGCCCGACCCCAACCAGGCGCCTAACCTGAAAAATCCCGGAAAAGGGCTACTCGAAAAAGGAACGCTTGCCGACAACCTGTATGCCTCGGTAGACGCCGGCCTCCGCATCGAACACCGGTTGGGTAAAAGCGGTCGCCACACCGCATTCGTCGAGCCGGCATACCGCCGCACCGTCGCCGGGAAAGGCTATGGTCCCAAGCAGGAGCCAGTCCATTCCTTCTCCCTTCAGGCCGGCGTGCTGACGTACCTTTGAAAGGTTTCGGGTTAGAGGAGGTTGGAAGGTTTCGGGTTGGAAGGTTGAGACAAACCCTACAACCATCCAACCAGAAATCTTCCAACCTCCTCTGTTTTTATGCACGGTGGTGTACAAAGACACTTGCTTCCTCGTGCAGGATATCATAGAGCAGGTCGTGGTATTCCGGGAACTCCGGCAGGTTGTTGTGGCCGGCGCCTTCGATGGAGATCAGGCGAATGTTTTCGGGTGCGAGTTTGCGCAGCATTTCACTTTGGCTGTACGGAATCAGGCGGTCCTTGCGCCCATGCAGAATGAACACCGGACACTGCACTTTTTTGATAAAAAGATCGGTACGGATGTGGTAGCGCAGCAGCCAGCGGATGGGCAACAGAAATCCGTACCGGGCAATTTGGTACAGGAAAGAGTAGTACGGGCAGTCGAGGATAAGCATGCGCGGACTGTTCCACGATGCGACGCGGGCTGCCAGTCCGCTGCCCAGTGAGCGTCCGTACAGCACAATGCGCGATTCGCCATATCGCCCGGCCAGCCATTTGTACACCTGCTGGAGGTCGGAGTACAAAATTTCCTCCGTGCGACGGCCCCGGCTTTTGCCGAAACCCCGGAAATCGAGGATGAAAAAATCGTATCCCTTGCCCACGAAGTCTTTGGCAAATTTGCCCCAGCCCTTGATGCTGCGCGAATTTCCCTTGATGTAAAACACCACGCCCTTGCTGTTGGGCACCCGGAAGTGCAGGGCATTCACCACGCCGCCGTCTTCCATATCGAAATTGACTTCTGAAAACGGAAACGGATACTGGTAGGTAAACCAGTGCGGCAGCCGCTCCGGGCGAAAGAAAAAAAGGTCCTGCCCGAAATAAAACAAGAGGCACAGCGCGGTATACCCTGCTGCTACCCATAGCGCTATGGAAAACCAGAAACCAATGGAAAATTCCATGCCGCGAATGTAGGTAGTGGAAAGCGATCTTTTTCAGCCAACTATTTTTTCCTTGTTGGGTCTGCAGCACTTGCACCGCTATCTTTGTTGCTTACTCGAACCGACTCATGCGCCTCTCCATCATTCAAACCACTCTCCATTGGGAAAACCCCGATGCCAACAGAGCCATGCTCACCGATACCCTTGCGCCACTGGCCGGGCAAACCGACCTGGTCGTGCTGCCCGAAATGTACACCACAGGTTTTTCCATGAATGCCGCCACACTGGCCGAGGAAATGGATGGGCCGACAATGCAGTGGATGCGCGAACAAGCCGCATCTCTGGACGCGGCCATCATCGGCAGTTTTATTTGCCGGGAGGGCGACCGGTACTTCAACCGGCTGGTTTTCATGCGCCCCGACGGCGGTTTTCAGCACTACGACAAGCGCCACTTGTTCGGTCTCGCCGGCGAACACAAGACATACTCACCCGGCTCGGAGCGCCTCCTCGTCGAATGGATGGGCTGGCGGATATGCCCGCTGGTCTGCTACGACCTGCGTTTCCCCGTTTGGAGCCGGCAACGCAAGGCCGTACCGTACGACCTGCTGCTGTACGTCGCCAACTGGCCCTCCCGCCGCGGACACCACTGGCGCAGCCTCCTGCCTGCGCGGGCCATCGAAAATCAGTGCTACGTGGCAGCAGTCAACATCACGGGCGCCGACGGAAACGGACACGAGTACCAGGGCGACTCCGGCGTGTGGGATTTTTCCGGCCTGTGCCTTTGCCAACTCAGTGGTCAGGCGGGTGTTTTTACCGCTACGCTCCGGTTGGAGGACATGCAGGCATACCGGCGTCAACTGCCGTTTCTGGAGGATGCGGACGGGTTTGAACTGAAGTAGTTTTAAAGAGATTTTTTCCAGGGAACAGGCACAATTCCCACATTTTGTTACCTTTGCCACGCTTCCGACCAGGAGCACGGGGATTTTTCACCCGTTTTTTAATCCAAAACAATCTTTCACACCCGGGGCACTTTCCTCCTTAGGCCATCAAAAAACCATTGGTGCCTGCCCCGTGAAAAATGCCGTTTCTATTGTATGAGCGACCCTTCCAGTAGTTGCCTCCCCAAATTACGCCGTTTTGTACTTGTCCCCCTTTCCATTCTGATCCTGACCCTCGGGAGCGCGTTTCGCCCCAGCAGATCCATGAGTCTTGAGATGTTGCAATTGCGCGCCGAGATCGTGGATTATGCTCAGGATTTCGTCGGCACCCGCTACCGATATGCCGGCAGAAGCCCGGAAACAGGTTTCGACTGTTCGGGTTTCACGAGTTTTATTTTGCAAAAATTCGACGCAGCGGTGTCCAGTAGTTCCAGCACCCAGTCGCTGCAAGGCGCCAGAGTTCCGCTTAAGGAAGTGATGCCCGGCGATTTGCTGTTTTTCAAACACCGCCGCGGCCGCGGGATCCAGCATGTAGCCATGGTGGTGGAAAACACCCCCGGCGGTATCATCTGTGTACACAGCACCTGCACACGCGGGGTAGTGGTGGAAAACGTGAGCACCTCGGCCTACTGGCGTCCGCGCATACTTTTTGCCCGCGACGTGCTGGGGCAACACCGCATGCTTTAAATTCGAGTAAAAACACCTGAATACAATACAGCACATTTGCTACTCAGCAAAACGAAAAGTGCAACGGCTGCCGGCCTGATGACGGCAGCCGTTTTTTTGTGCAGGCAAGAAATCGCAGACTAACGCGTTTAGGGAAATCATCATTTAATACCATCCATGATCCGAAACCGCCTTGCATTTCCAACTACCGTTTGCCTGTTGCTTGCCCTGCTTTTGTCGGGTTGCTCCACATCCAAAAAAACAGCCAACCCGCCCGCCGACACCACTAACCTGAAGGAAAGCCGGTTCCGGCAGGAGGTCGTGCGGTATGCTTTGCAATGGCTTGGTACATCGTACAAATACGCCGGCACCGAACCACGTACCGGCTTCGACTGCTCGGGGTTCACACGATACGTGTTCAAACAGTTCAACATTTCCGTATCACCGGCATCTTCGGCACAATCGAAAGAGGGTGTACCCGTAAACCTGAACGCCGTACAACCCGGCGACATCCTCGTTTTCGGGAAAAGCGCGAGCAATATCCAGCACGTGGCGTTGGTAGTGGAGCGTACCCGTTCGGGCATTGTCGTGGTGCACAGCACCACCAGCCGGGGGGTGATCCGGGAAAATGTAACCGAGTCCACCTACTGGCGTCCGCTCCTGCTCTCGGCCCGCGATGTGATCGGGCGTCGGCGCTGATGTGCATGTCGGGCATGTCTTCCGTGCAACAAACCCCAAGCCTGACCCGAGCGGTTTTTTATTTTGTCGTACCTTGCGGCCCGCTACAAATCCGTCAACTGTTTTGAAACATTTCCTGCCACATTTCATTCAGGAACATTACCGCCACGGCCTCCTTCGGGGGCGATTGCAGGCGTACACCATGTTCGTGGATTTGAGCGGCTTTACCCGCCTGACGGAGAAGCTGATGCAACAGGGTGCCGAAGGCGCTGAAGATTTGTCGTACATCCTGAACCACATTTTTCAGCCTACAGTAAACCTGGTGTACGAGCATGGCGGTTTCATTCCGTACTTCGCCGGGGATAGTTTCACGGCAATTTTCCCGATCCAGAGTGATCGCGCGACCGTCGGCAATGCCGGTGGCGTGCTGCCTACCGCTCAGGCTACGGTACAACGTTTCCTCCGGGACCAAAACGACGCGGATTCGCTTTTGGCCGAACACCACATCGGTATCAAAATCGGCCTGTCGGCAGGCGAAGTGGCGTGGGGCATTGTGGGCAACCGCCGCAAGGGTTTTTATTTTCACGGTCAGCCTATCGAATCCTGCGCACAGGCGCAAACACACGCCGCCAGCCTCGAAGTGGTGTGTGATGCCGCATTTTTGACTGCCAATCACGACCTTTCGTTGCCGGCAGCGCCTTTGGAAGACGGATATTTCCGACTTGATCTGGAGCAAATACCGCCGGCAAAATCGGGCGCACACACGATCAAACTCCCGCAACCAGACGCCAAAATTATTTCCGACTTTTTACCGGAAGAGGCTTTTGCCGAAGGTAACGCCGGCGAGTTCCGCAATGTGGTGAGTGTGTTCCTGTCGTTTTCCGGGGTAAATACCCACGAGTCGCTCGACCATTTCACTTCCGTCGTGCTCGACCAGAGCCTGAACTTCGGCGGCTATTTCAAGGAAATTGACTTTGGCGACAAAGGCGCCGTCATCTGTTGCCTGTTCGGCGCGCCGGTTTCGTTTGAAAACAACACGGAGCGCGCGCTTGAATTTATCGCCGCCATTCAGGAAGAACTCCAGCACCTGGAATCGCTGACCGGTGCCCGTTACCGAATCGGTATCTCGGCGGGTCTGGCGTTTACCGGCGTTATCGGGAGCGCCGAGCGTTGCCAGTATGCCGCTGTGGGTGCCCGCGTGAATCTGGCAGCACGCCTCATGGCCAAAGCCGACTGGGGCGAAGTAGTGGCCGACGACAACGTGCAGCACAACCGGAATTTCAAATTCGTGTTCCGGGGCGAGGAGCGCTACAAGGGGTTTGAAAACAAAATCCCCACCTACCTGCTCAGCGGGCGCAACCTCGGCGGCCGCACCTCGTTCAGCGGTGAATACTATGGCCGCGCCACCGAACTCAAAACCTTGCAGGATTTCGCTGCGCCCTTGCGCGACGGGCGTTTTTGTGGCGTAGCCTTCGTTTTCGGCGAAGCCGGTATCGGGAAAAGCCGCCTGAGCTATGAGTTCCGCCGCTCCATCCGCGACACCATGACGGTGAGCTGGCTCAACTGCCAGAGCGACCAGATTTTGCGCAAACCATTCAACCCCTTCATTTACCTGCTCAAAAACTATTTTGAGCAAAGCCCCGACAACACGACCGAGCGCAACCGCGAACTGTTCGAGTCCAATTTTCTCGAACTGATTTACGACCTCTCTGAGAGCAAACACCCGGAGGCCGATGCCATTCGCCGGGAAATAGCCCGCACACAAAGCGTACTGGCTGCCCTCGTCGGCATTCAATTTCCCGGCTCCTTGTGGGAACAATTAGATGCGCGCGGCCGCTACCAGAATGCCCTGTCGGCTATGGCAAATCTGCTTGTGGCCGAGTCCATCCTTCAGCCCGCCGTGATCGAACTGGAGGATACACACTGGTACGACGATATGTCGCGCGAGTTTCTGGCCCAGTTCATCCGCCGGGCACAGGGCTACCCCCTGATATTTCTGGCCACCAGCCGCTACGAAGACGACGGCAGCAAAGCCTATATTTTCCGACTGAACCAACTGCAGGAAATCCAGGTACCGCACTGCGAACTGGACCTGAATTTCCTCCAGCCCGATGACCTGCGCGCCTTCGCCGAAGCCCGCCTCGGCGGCGCTCTGCACTCCGACCTGATGGAGTTGCTCCAGCGCATGACACAAGGAAACCCGTTTTATCTGGAACAGATGGCCGACTATTTCCAGGAGGCCGACATGCTGAAAAAAACGGGCGGGTTGCTGCAGTTGAAAAATCAGGAAATCCAGATTTCCGACTCCGTCAAGCAAATTATGATGGCCCGGATTGACCGGCTGAGCGGTCTGGTCAAGGAAACCGTGAAAGCCGCGGCAGTCATCGGACGCGAGTTTGAATTGCCGGTTTTGTCGGCCGTCATGGCGCGGCAGGAGGAGTTTGTCAAATACAACGGCGATCTCGATCTGGTGCTCAAAGAACAGGTGCAAACAGCGGAAAAATGGCAGATTTGGCATGCGATGAACGAGTTGCGGTACATTTTCCGCCACTCGCTCCTGCGCGAGGCTGCCTACGATATGCAGCTGCGCACCCGCCTGCGCGAGTTGCACCAACTTATCGCCGAAGCCATCGAACAACTCTACCCGGATTCACAGGAGCGGTTTGTTGACCTGGCTTTCCACTACGAGCAGGCGGAAATTGAAAAAAAGACCAACAAGTACCTCGAAAAGGCCGCCCGCTATGCCCAGCGAAATTTCCTGAACCGGCAGGCCATCCAGTACTTCGACAAACTGATTCGGAACCTGACAGAACGTGACAGCAAGAGCAAAAAATTAGTCAAGTTCCAACTGCGCAAAGGAACCGTTCACGAGCTAATCGGCCAGTGGGAAGAAGCCGAACAGGAGTACCGGCTGGCACTCAAACGGGCGAAGTCGCTCAACGACTGGTACCTCATTGGGCGCGGCAATCGCCGCCTGGGCCAGTTGCTTGTGTTGCGCGGTAAATATGAGGACGGCAAAAAGCACCTCGATGTGGCCATCACCTGCTTTGAACTTGCCGGCGACCAGGTCGGCATGGCCAAAACCTACGGCAACCTCGGCACCTATTTTTTCCGGCAGGGCAGTTACGAATCGGCCCAGAGCTGGTTTGCCAAAGCGATTGAGATCAATCGCTCACTCCAGCGGGATGCCGAAAACGCAGCCATTGTGGCGAATCTGGGCCTGATTTTTATGAATCAGGGGCATTACGACGAAGGTATCCGCTGGTTGGAAGAGCAAATTGACATTGCCGAACGTGCTGAAGACAAACAGGGCCTCACCACCCTGTACACCAACCTCGGCATTATTTACCTGGAAAAAGGCAGCCTCGACAGCGCGTTGCTCTGCCTCGAAAAGGGGCTGGCGCTTTCCGAAGAACTCGGCAACAAACTTTTTATGACCATCTGCATCGGCAGCATCGGGTCGGTTTGGGAGAAAAAGGGGGACTTTGGCAAAGCCATGGAGATGTTCGAGCGCGACCTTGCCCTGTGTCAGGAACTGGGCGACAAGCAGGGTCTTGCGATTGCCGGCGGCCTTATCGGCGACCTGCTTTCCACGCTGGGTGAGTTTGATCGCTCCACCGAATTACAGGAGCAAACCCTTGCCTTTTCGCGCGAACTGAATTACAAAAAAGGTATCGCCAAGGCCCTCAACACATTAGGCGATAACTGGTATTTCAAGGGCGACCTCAAACGCGCCATGGAGTACTATGGCGAAGCCATCGAATATGCCCGCGCTATGGGCAACCGTTTGGTGCTGGGGCATTCGCTCATCGAAAAGGGCACGGTACAACTTCAACTTGGCGACCCTTCTGCAGCCCGTCAATTGCTGGAAGAGGGTCGCGATATTGCGCTCACCCTCGGAAATGCCGAACTGACGTTTTCCGCCAATATCCTGCGTGCCCAGACCATTCTGGCCGAGGGCAACCGCGCCGAGGGCCTGCGCCAACTCATACAGCTGCAAACGCTTGCCCGCACCGAACGCGAGGAAGCCGCAGTCCATTACGAACTAAGTAAAGTAGCCGACGACCCTAAGCCCCACCGTACCCGCGCATGCGAACTCTACCGGACTATGTACAGCCGGACACCACAGTATGTGTACAAAAAACGGTACGA
>CAYMQY010000001.1:0-54550 GCA_964392655.1 uncultured Saprospiraceae bacterium | reverse complement strand
ATCTACCCCACGCGCTCCGACCGAGCATTTTCCAGAAATGCCCGTACGGCACTGAAACTCACCGTCTGCCTGCAAAAATGCGCCTGTGCGGCTTCGGTTTCGGCCTCGGTTGCACCGAGGTGGTTGAGAATATTGACCAAGTGCATGCGCATGTGCCCCTGCTGAATCCCTGTGGTGACCAACGAACGCACCGCTGCAAAATTCTGCGCCAACCCCACTGCCGCCACGATCATCATCAGTTCCCGGGCTGAAGGGTTCCCCAACATATCGAGCGCCTGTTTAGCGAGGGGATGCAAAGCAGTCAACCCGCCTACGGTACCTATAGGCAATGGTAGTTCCAGTTCGAATCGGAAAACACTATTTTCCACCCATGCCCGGCTGAGGCTGCGGTACTGTCCGCTTCGGCAGGCGTATGTGTGTCCGCAGGCTTCCACTGCTCTAAAGTCGTTGCCCGTGGCGAGGATGACGGCATCAATTCCGTTGAAAATTCCCTTGTTATGGGTGGTAGCCCGGAAGGGGTCTACCGCAGCAATCCGGACGGCGGTGCAAAACCGGTCTACCGCAGCGTGGCCGGGCAGGCCTGCATCGCGAGCCAGGTCTTCGAGTTCATTTTCGGGGCATTCCACCCAGGCGCGTACCAAACAATCCGGGTTGTAATTGGACAGAATGCACATGACGATTTCCACATCGCGCTCGTGATCTTCAATCCCCGGAGTTGTTTCCATGAAAAACTCCATTTGTTCGCCGAAACGCTCCAGTACGGAGTTGATAAAATTGGCGCCCATGCTGTCGCAGGTATTGAACGAGGCCCGCAACTGGTAATATTCAGGTTCCAAGTGGGTAAAATCGAGCAGTTCGATGTCCAGCAAGCCGCCGCCGCGTTGGCGCATATTGGCTGTCAGGTCGCTGCTGGAGTCTACGAGGTGTGCTTTCAAGGCAGAGAAAAGCGTACGCAGGCGATCCGGCTGGCCGCTCCAACGAAAATGTACCTGTCCAAGTTTCACTACATCCAGCACCCCGGCGTGAAATCCTCCCCGGTCGAGCCAAAACTTGGCGGCACTGGAAGCCGCTGCTACCACGCTGCTTTCCTCGATTACCATAGGTACGGCGTAAGGCCGGCCGTTGATTAAAAAATTGGGCGCTACGCTGAAAGGCAGGGTGAAGTTGCTGATCGCATTTTCTGTGAACCCGTCAATGATGCGCTGCTGCGCCTCGTCGCGGCGGTGCCATGCGACCAACTCTGCCTCGGCAGCCGCAGGGTCCTGAAAAAAATTCCCCGCCAGCCATTCGATTTTTTCACGTTTGCTCAGTCTGGAAAAGCCGGATATCGTTTTTGCCATTTCGTCGGGCCGTTGAAGTGTTTTGTGTATTTCAATTTCACAGGGTGCAAACTTCGTCAAAGTTGTCTATGCTACACCAAATTCGCAGTAAAACCCTGGATTTGCCGAGATGTTCATCTACAGCACCACGGGGCAAAAAACGGTTTAGCAGAATTTGGAACAGCGTTTTTTTTGAAACAAAAAAATTAGTTTTATACTCGACTAACCCAACATTTTCACGTGTTCCCGAAGAGCCAGGATATGTTTCGGCAACATTTTTAGATGTTTTTTTCAAGATTTATTTGGGCATCTGGATGAACTAATCCTTTGTTTTTCAATTAAATCAACTAGTTAGGGGACAAATTGAGTTTAAAAAAATATATCGTCAGATATACACACAAAAACATTTTGTTTATTTTTGTCGCCACTTTCAATAAACAACGCAGCTTATGTCAACGGAAAAAGACAACAAACTCAAAACCTTGCAGGCGACAATTGACCGCCTCGACAAAACTTACGGCAAGGGCACAATCATGCGCCTTGGCGACAAGCAGGCCGTGGAAGTGGAAGTAATTCCTTCCGGTTCTTTAGGTCTGGATATTGCTCTTGGCTGTTATGGTTATCCCAAAGGTCGGATTATCGAAATTTACGGGCCAGAATCTTCCGGTAAAACCACCCTTGCTATCCATGCTGTTGCTGAATGCCAGAAAAAAGGCGGCATTGCGGCCATCATTGACGCCGAGCACGCTTTTGATCGTTTTTACGCCGAACATCTCGGCGTAAATGTAAACGACTTGCTCATCAGTCAGCCAGACAATGGAGAACAGGCACTGGAGATTGCGGAAAACCTCATCCGTTCCGGCGCCGTAGATATTGTTGTGGTGGACTCAGTGGCTGCGCTTGTTCCACGCTCGGAAATCGAAGGTGAAATGGGCGACTCCAAGATGGGTTTGCAAGCCCGTCTGATGAGTCAGGCTATGCGTAAACTCACTGCAGCAATTGGCCGCACGGGTTGTTGCTGTATTTTCATCAATCAATTGCGTGAAAAGATTGGCGTGATGTTCGGCAACCCGGAAACAACCACCGGCGGCAATGCACTAAAATTTTATGCTTCCATTCGCCTCGATATTCGTAAGAGCGGGGCTGCCATGAAAGACAAAGACGGCAACGTGGTGGGCAATCAGGTAAAAGTAAAAGTGGTGAAAAACAAACTCTCTCCACCGTTCCGGGTGGCTTCGTTCGACATCGTTTTCGGGCAGGGGATTTCCAAAGTCGGCGAAATAATTGACCTAGGCGCCGATCTCGACATCATTCAAAAAAGCGGCGCCTGGTACAGCTATGAAGGTGCTAAAATTGCTCAGGGTCGCGATGCCGCCAAACAATTTTTGCAGGACAATCCGGAAATGGCTGCAGAGATTGAGCAAAAAATCAAGGAAAAAGTGGCATCCGGTTCGCCTGCCCGTTCTGCTTCCGCCGCCCCGGTGATCGCCGGAGATAACGGCATTGAAGAAGATGATTATTGAAAACAGATTCCGGTGGGGTAGGTAACAAAGATTTGTCGGCTCGCGTTTTTTGGCCCGGTGCTTGTCGGCCTATCTTTGTTACCTACTACTCCCACCCACCCATGAAGTACCTGTTTGTATTTTTAGTATTATTCCCGCTGATCGTTCCCGCCCAAAACGAGGTTCTGTTCCAACTCGAAAAATTGCCGGAGTTTATTAACTCGTCTTATGACGAAATCACACCCGTGCCCAGCCGCGACGGCAACACGTTGTATTTTACCCGGGTGGCCTACCCTGAATTTAACCGGTACCTGTTTCTCGACAGTGTAGATTTGCACAAAAAGTATCCGCCGGAAAAGTACGAACGCATCTTGCGTACGGCCTATTCCGAACTGGCAGGCAAACCGGTGCTCAATCCTGCCACTTCACCATTCAATCAGGATGTATGGATTGCAGAAAGCGACACTGCAGCGAATTTCTATTATCTGGAGCATCCGGCTGAACCGCTCAACAATGCCTTGCCTAACAGCATCACCTGTATCACGCCCGATCCAAACGCGTTCTACTGCATCAACCAGTTTTCGGAAAAAGGAGACATGACAAAAGGGTTTTCTCTTATCCGACGGGTAGACAGTGTGTGGACCTTCCCTGTAGCAGTCGAAATCGCCGAGTACTATACCATCACCTCCGATGTAAACCTGACCATGAGTTTCGATGGTCAGGTATTAATTCTGTCAGCAGTTCGGCACGACTCCCGGGACATGGACTTGTTCGTTTGTTTCAACATCGGCAACAATAAATGGAGCGCTCCTCAGCACCTGGGCCGTACCGTGAATTCTGAAAAACGGGAAACTACCCCATTCCTTTCGGAAGATAATCTGACGCTTTTTTTCTCCTCCAACCGCTGGGAAAGTTCGGGAGGCAATGACATCTTTATGTGCAAACGCCTCGACGACACCTGGAAAAACTGGAGTGAGCCGCAACGGCTTGTAGAGCCGATAAACTCCCGAGATGATGAAAGTCAGCCGTATTTCAACATGACCTCCGGTTATCTGTATTTCACTTCCACCCGGGATGGAAACAGCGACATTTTTCGCGTGCGCATTGCCCCTCCACAACCCACAGAATTTACCATTCGAGGACGCGTGTTTAACCGAAAGACCCATGAACTGATGCCGGATGCAACGATCCGTTATGGAGCAGCCAATACACCGGAAAACACACTGACTTCTACAGATGGATTTTTCACGCTCAAAATCCCTAAAGGCGTCCGCTTCTTCCTCACCCCCGAGAAAGGAGCATTCACAGGGCAAACAGAAGAAGTCATTTTTCGACAGGATTACTATTTTTTTCAGGACTACTATCAAGTAGACCTTTGGATGAATCCATTGGAAGTGAATGATAAAATTGAACTGCGGACAATTTATTTTCAGCAATCTACAGCGATCATTTTGGAAAAATCTCACTCTGAACTGGATCGCTTAGCCCGTATACTGTCAGATAATCCGGGACTGGAGATTCGTATTGAAGGGCACACGGATAATGTCGGCAAAGCAGAGGACTTGCTTTTATTATCTGAAAAACGGGCGTTAGCTATCCGCGAATTCCTGATTGGGAAAGGCATTGCGTCGTACCGAATTACCACTGAGGGACATGGCCCGAAGTACCCCGTGAGTACAAATACTACAGAAGAGCAACGCGCCCTAAACCGCCGCGTAGAAATTCGCATTACCAAAATCTAACAGTAATGTTCCACATGGAACATTGGCCGCCAATAATAGTATTGTTCCACATTCCATACCACGACAACAACTCACATGCAGTTATACAGCACCAATAATCCAGCGCTTAGAACAAGCCTTCGCGAAGCAATTTTCCAAGGGCTTCCAGCAGATAACGGGCTTTTTATGCCGGTAGAAATACCGGTTATGCCTGAAGAATTTTCAACTCATTTGAAACATCTGACCTTTCAGGAAATCGCCTTAGGAATAGCCAGGGCATTTGTCGGAGAGGAAATACCAGTTCGGGATTTAGAACGGATTATAACCGGAGCGATAAACTTTCCTGCTCCGGTTATTCATTTAGATGATTCAACTGGTATTCTCGAACTTTTTCACGGCCCCACCCTAGCCTTTAAAGATTTTGGTGCGCGATTTATGGCGCAAGTAATGGCCTACTTTAATATGGGAGAAACGCAACCCCTGACCATTCTGGTAGCAACTTCCGGAGACACTGGTGGAGCGGTAGCAGCAGGATTCTTGCAAATGCCGGGAATTCGTGTCGTCATTTTGTACCCTTCTGGTCAAGTCAGCCCAATACAGGAAAAACAACTTACCTCATTGGGTCATAATATTTCAGCCATCGAAGTAAAGGGTACTTTTGATGAATGCCAAAGGTTGGTTAAGCAGGCTTTTTTAGATAACGAACTGCGCCAACTTTCTCGTCTCAGTTCGGCCAATAGCATTAATATCTCTCGACTGATTCCCCAGGTTATGTATTACTGGGAGGCCTACAAGCAAGTGGCTTACAAAAAAAGGCCAATCGTTTTTTCAGTGCCCTCGGGAAATTTTGGCAACCTGACAGCGGGGTTGATGGCCCGAAAGATGGGGCTTCCTGTGCATCACTTCATTGCCGCTACCAACGCAAATGATATAGTTCCGGCATATTTATCGTCCGGCATATTCATCCCTCGCCCAAGTATTCGAACAATTTCCAATGCAATGGATGTCGGCAACCCCTCCAACTTTGCACGAATGCTACATCTATATGGTTCCACGTGGAACATGATGCAGAAACATATATCTGGTTTTGCTTTCGATGACATCCAAACTCGTGAAGCCATGCAATACGTTTACACGACCCACAACTATATTCTTGATCCTCACGGAGCAGTAGGCTACCTGGCCTGGAAAAAGTATCAGGAAATAATTAAGAGTCAGACACTAGGAATAGTGCTGGAAACGGCACATTTTGCCAAGTTCAAGGAGGAAGTAGAAACGATATTGGGTACGGAAATATCCATGCCTTCAACTTTAGCGAGACTTCATTCTGCTGAAAAAGTATCTATTCCCATGCATCCATCGTATAGCAATTTTCGCAGCTGGCTACTTGATAATCTGCAATGAAAAAGTAATTGCATTAAGCCTCCACTTTTGTGAGTCTTCTCTTTTCAATTACTTCCTTTAAAAAGTCCTCAAGGATATCATTGAACTCTCCCGGCTTCTCCATCATTGGAGCGTGGCCACATTTGTCTAAAAAGTGTAGTCGAGAATCGGCAATTAATTCATGGAATTGTTCGCCAACAAACGGGGGCGTTACAGCATCCTGTTTTCCCCATACCAAAAGTGTCGGGGCTTTTATGTTATGCAACTTGTCAGCCAGATTATGCCGAACAGCAGATTTGGCAGTCATAACGACACGAAGACCTTTTAGCCGATCATTTACAATGCTGAATACCTCGTCTACCAGTTCCTTGGTAGCAACAGACGGGTCGTAGAACGTGTCGCCTGTTTTCTTTTTAATGTAATCGTAATCGCCTCTTTTGGGGAAAGCGGTTCCAAAAGCACTTTCGAATAACCCAGAACTACCCGTCAAAGTGATCGAGGCAACATGCTCAGGATGCGCAATTGCGTATAGCAGCGCAATGTGTCCACCAAGTGAATTACCCAAGAGATGCACTTTATCATACTTTTTGAATGAAACAAACCTTGAGACAAAATCTACCAGCCCAACTACCGATACTTCCAGAATTGGCATTTCGTAGATTGGAAGCATTGGTATCACGACATTGTATTCGCCGGAAAAGCGTTTGAAAATGGATTCAAAGTTACTGAGCGCACCAAAAAGCCCATGCAACAAGAGCAGAGTCTCTCCCCCTTGCTTGCCGGATTCAATATACTTGAATCCACTTTCTTCTAAGACCGGAACATTCATTGCGTGGAAGTAGGTATTCAAAAGATGATGAGCTAAAGTAGGGATTATAGCGGATTGTTGCCTCCCTCTCTCTTCATTTCAAATAATCTCCAGGTTAAGGTTGCTGGCACATTTCTTTCGCATGTATCTAATCAAAAAAACACTTATTAATTGTGGATAACCTTGTTAATAACCAAACAAAATCTATCCCTCTGCTACGGTCCTCCCTGCAAAGGTTTGGTAAACTACAAAAACGATTGTTCCAAACAAAAGGACTGCTCCTGCCTGGTGAAGAACCCCCAGAACAACAGGAATTGTGGATTTACAATTGACCAAAGTGAGCACACCCAATACGACTTGAAGAGCCAGCATCCCAAGCAGCAAACGATTTGCTTTTAGAAATATGGCCGAAAGGGATAATTTATTAGTTTTAAAATAAAAGTATAAACACATAATTGTTAAAACATAAGCCACATTTCTATGCAAAAATTGAATGAGAGTTGGCATAAACGGATTAGAGTCATAGTGCACAAAACTATCCATGGTCCAATGGTTTGAGTCCCACAAAAGTTGAGGCATATAAGCACCATGCATATCTGGCCAGGTCGGGATAAAAAGGCCGGCTTTGGTTCCAGACATTAGTGCGCCGAGGGCAATTTGAATAAATGCGACTCCAAGCAGTGCCAGCGAAAATTGTTTCAACACTCGATTGTGGAAAACACGTACTGTGGGTTGATATGCCGAGAACGTTATCCAAAGCAAGTAGCCAAAAATTATCAAAGCCATACACAGGTGAAGGGTAAGGTTGTATGCATTTACCCAAGGGCGTTTGATGAGTCCGCTGGCAACCATGATCCAGCCAAAGAAACCTTCAAGGCCGGCCAGAAACATTACTGTTAGCAATTGAGGAACCATCCGTTTTGAAAACATACCGCGCCACAAAAACCATCCAAATGGAATGATAAAAACAAAAAACATCAGGCGTGCCCATACCCGGTGAAAGTATTCCCAAAAGTAGATGAATTTGAACGCTTCCATGGACATACCCTCATTGATCTTGGCATACTGCGGTGTAGCCTTGTACAAATCGAAGGCTTCTTGCCAGTCAGCATCGGTCAGGGGCGGCACAGAACCGGTCACAATTTCCCAGCGGGTAATACTCAGCCCACTACCAGTCAGGCGAGTGACCCCGCCAATGATGATTTGCAAGAAAATCATGACAAGTCCCGCAGTAAGCCAAATTTTTACAGCGCGAGGGATTTTTGTTTGTTCGGTAAATGACAACATGGACATGATAATACAAAGGGATGTGAAAAGCCTTAAAACAGGCGATACCTGCTTTTGACTCGGGGGTTTTCCACATCCTTATTATTAATAGTTAATTTAAAATTTTTAAAATTTAAAAATCACCCCTCATCATCAGCGGTGTTAATTTGTGGAAAACCCCATAACTGCTCACATCTATTTTTTGATTAATACTTTTATGCGGGTTATGCACACAAATTTGATGCTGCATGCTGTTCTTGTTCAACTTGTTGGAGCACTATTCACATGTATGTGGGGAATTATTCTCCGGATGCTATTAGTCGTTTCACATAAGGACCGGGTGTGAATTTCCGTTGGCCGGCACGCGGGTTCTGCACAGGAGAGCGTTTAATTTCCCGCTCCCCTTCAAAACTTGATTCCGTTTGTGGAAATCTACTGTTTTACTGAAAAGTTTTCCACGGCTTTTTCCTCAAATGAACAAATTGTAAACAATCCATGCCAGCATGTATGCCAAGGTACTCATAAAACTAAACTGAATTAAAGGCCACTTCCAACTTCCGGTCTCGCGTTTAACCACTGCGAGCGTACTCATGCACTGCATGGCCAAGGCGTAAAATACTAATAACGAAAGTGCTGTGGCAAGCGTGTAGATCGGGAGGCCGGAATCGTCGAATGTGGCCGAGCGCATTTTTTCGCGCAGCAAAACATCGTCTTCGGCACTACCAATACTGTATATGGTGGACATGGTACCCACGAATACTTCCCGTGCCGCAAATGAGGCGATTATTGCAATACCAATTTTCCAGTCGTAGCCCAAAGGACGAATAGCCGGTTCGATTACTTTTCCCAGGTAACCGGCGTAGGACGCTTCTAATTTGTAGGCTGCCACCAAGTCATCGGTCGCTGCACTGTCGAGTTCTTGTAAAGAAGCTGTTGAATGGGCTGAAGCCGCGGCTTGTTCCATTGCAGTACCCGGCCCAAAACTGGCTAATGCCCAAAGCACGACGGAAATAATGAGAATTATTTTTCCGGCACCGATTACGAAAGCCGACACTTTTTCCAAGACGTTCAGCCACAAGTTTTTCCAATGTGGAACTCTATAGACCGGTAACTCAATGGCTAGATAGGAGGCTTCGTGTGTGCGCAGTATTTTTTTCATCGCATAACCAGAGCCAAGCGCTGCTACCACACCAAGTGCATACATACTTCCGAAGGTCAGGCTTTGCCACGTGAAAATCCAGAACACCTTTTTTGCCGGAACAGCCAGGCCAATCAACACGGCATAAACCGGCAGTCGTGCGCTGCAACTGATAAAGGGCGTCACCATGACTGTAATGAGCCGTTCCTTCCAGTTTCCAATGGTACGGCTACTCATAATGGCCGGAACGGCACAGGCCCCGCCGCTGATAAGGGCCACTACACTTCTTCCGTTCATTCCGAATCGCCGCATTGTTTTGTCAAACATAAAAACAACACGGGCCATGTAGCCGACTTCTTCCAAAAGGGTAACTAAAAAAAACAGGATGGCAATTTGAGGCACAAATACCAGAATGCCGCTCAATCCTGCCAACACACCATCAGTCAACAAATCGGTGGTCCAGTGTACAGGCAGGTTGTCTTTTAAACCGACGTTCAGGTTGGAGAAAAAAGATTCGATTAAATCCATTGGTATGGTACTCCAGTCATAAATAGACTGAAAAACAAGAAGCATGACTGCAAAAAATATGAATGGGCCAAACCACCTATGCGTTACCACTTCATCAATTCGATCGGTTGGCGTACTCGGAAACTGAGGCGGGCGTTGTACGCTGTCTTGCACGATCGGCGTAAACCGGTCGTATCGCTCCAATGTCTCGTCCACCTGGTTTTTCAATGACGAAAACCCTTTGTTTTGAACGATAGTTGATATAGTACTGGATTGTTGCGAAGTCAGAAAAGGAAGCCAGGTATGATGGTGGGCTATTAAAAGAGCAGCGTAGGGACTGGATATGTTCAGGTTCAGACATACTGCTTCGGCTATTTGTTTTTCTGTCTCTGAGAACGAGTAAAAACCCTTTCGTTTGGATAGCGGGGTGTGAATCAATTTTTCGATTTCACCCAGTAGCCTGGGTATATTCTCTCCTGTACGCCCGCTCACCATTAGCACAGGTATCCCAAGGCGTTCGGCCAGTTTTGCTGCATGTACCTTGATACCGATTTGGGCAGCAGTATCCGACATATTGAGTGCAAGCACAACCGGGAAGTTGAGATCCAAGAGCTGGGTAAGTAAAAGCAGGTGCTTTTCTAAATGAGTGGCGTCGGCTACGTACACGACTGCATCGGGGTAATGCGCGTCTTCCGGGTTGCAGAGTACAGTTGCTACAATTTTTTCATCGGATGCCGTTGGGTACAGACTATAGGTACCCGGCAAGTCGGTTAGTATCGCTTCCTGCCCATTGGGTAAGTGAAAGCGTCCTTCTTTTACATCTACTGTGATACCCGGAAAGTTTCCGGTCTTCTGACGCAATCCCGTCAATTGATTGAAGATAGTGGACTTCCCGCTGTTGGGATTTCCCACCAAGGCAATATTCGGCAGTTTATCCCCGAGTTGATCTCTCATGCGTCAATCAAAATACTGGATGCTTCTTCATTACGGAGGGCAAGTCGAACACCGTCGGCTTTGATATAATAGGCGTTGCCGAAGGGAGCTCGTCGCACCATCTCGATCAAAGTACCGGGTAAAAGACCCATGGCAGTTAATTTGCCGGCAAGAATTGGGTCTTCGAATGCGAGCGCACGTGCACTTTCGTGTACTTTCAAATCAGGGATCGTTCGATAGCGGCGTTGCATAGTCAGGTATGAAAGAGTAGTTCAGGATTTAGACAAAATCCAAACAGCGCAAATGTAGGCCATGTTTAGAAAAAGGAAATCAAAATGGGCCACAGATTTTCAGCAGAAGCCTGTGCTGACGGACGGGGTGCAAAATACAGGTAGTGCATGCTACCTGAATACTCTGTTTGGTCATCCGGGTAGATGACGTGAATCAAGATTCAAAAACCAGAGAACATTCCCGAAGCGACGAAATATTCATCGAAGTCTGTCCATCGAACGCACCAGTGTCTCATCCTTACGAATAGCACGCGCAGCCAGCCAGTTAAGCAAGACAGCTATTACTGGAAACGCCAATCCCAAGGCCAACTGAATGGTGCCACCTTCAGGAGACTGGTCAAGCGTCATTTTGGTTGTAAAGGCTAACAATACAACCAGCATGATACTAATGCCGGCAGCGGTAAGAGCGAGCCTTGTTTGCAGCGGACGGTTTTTGAACAGAAAAATGGCCGCTATTGAAATAAGGGCGCCAAGGGAGGTAAGGCCCAGAATACCCGGATTGTCCGCAGGCGTCAATACGCCATCAGAAAGGGTAGTGATGGTGCGGGCTGGATTGCCTTCAGAGACTTGTAAATAAGGAACAAGAAATTGACTCCCGAGTGCGGCGGCAGCCAACAAAAGGAATAAGGTTTGAATACGTTGTATCATGGTGTTTTTTGGCGGACAAAGGTAGAGGCGCCGCGCTTACATATTGTGGTAACAAAGAACTGTTTGGTTGGGATTTATTTGAAAACTTTGCAAGTCAACACCGTAATGTCGTCGGGCAAAGGCTGGCGTTCGCGGAAAATTTCCACGTGTTCAAGCAGCCGCGAGTTTAGTTCTTTGGCGCCAAGGTGGATGTGTTTTTGCAGAAAAGCGATGAGTTCTTCTTCGCTGAAATCCACTCCGGCATCGTTTCTAACATCGGTCAGACCATCGGTGTAGGTAAACAAGGTAGCCTCATCTGTCAGACATACGCCGCCAATTTCAAGGAAAGGTAATTCCGGCATCCAGCCGAGGACAGTACAACCGTTTTTGAGTGGAACAACTTCTCCGTTGGAGCCAATTAAGAGCGGCGGTGTGTGTCCGGCGTTTATGTAGTGCAACGTGCGGCTATCCACATCATATCGGGCGAGAAAAAGGGTGATGAAACGATCACCTTGCGTGACGCGGAATACGGCGGCATTCATTTCCTGCACAATTTCTTCCAGGGTCTGGCAGCGGGTGACAAGCGCTCGCAAATTTGCCTGAAAATTGGCCATGAGTAGCGCCGCCGCCACTCCTTTGCCGGTAATATCGGCTATACAAAATATAATGGTGCCGTCAGGAAACTCCACTACGTCGTAGTAATCACCGCCCACAGCAAAGTGGGGTTTGTAGATGCTGGATAGTTGGTAGTTTCTGCCGGATGGAAGCCGGGATGGTACAAGTGTTCGTTGGATTTCGGCAGCCAGTTCCACTTCGCGGTTTAGTACTTCCTGGCGGAGTTGCGTTTTGAACAGTCGTTTATTTTCGATGGCCACGGCGATCACATTCGTGATCGTGGTCACAAACTGCACCTTGTTGTACACGTCATCTTCGTCCATAAAACCGCCGATGAAAGCATACGCGATAGGCTCATCCTTATGCATGACCGGAACCACAAGATCAAATTCGCGAACGAAGGGATGCTCGGAATTTTCAAGTCCTCGGGTAGATCGGAAACTTGGCAATTCAAGGTTGATGTCATACTGAAGCAATTGATCTTCTACCCCCAGCGAGGTTACGCACTCCCAGCGCCCAGTTTCCTTGAAAAAGAGCGCCATTTTTCGGATACCGATTTCCCACCGCAGAAACGAATTGTACATATTGAACAGCCCATCCGCCGACACGTTTTCGTTGATCGCCTGGGTGATCGCCAACAGACTGTTGATCTGCAGTTGCTTGAGGTTGACCTCACGCTCCAATTTTTCAATACGACTCAAGGTGCGTTTTATTTCCTGTAATTCCGGCATGGATGTGTGTTCCCTTTGGGCTGTCGCCCGATTTCGAGCGAAAAGTACGCACAATCCCCAAATCAGTATGCTACTGGTACAATTCGTAGGAAACTGTTAACCTATTCGTGTACATTTTCGCTTGTTCTGTTCCTGAAAACCCGGAATTCTTGTCAAATTTGCCGCTCTTTGCAGATTTAGAATGCACTTGACAGAATAAACAAGATTCAACAATATGGAAGACGTAAGACAAATAATTGCCGAAGCCAAGGCGCACATGGACAAAGCCATGGAACACCTTGACCATGAACTCGCCAAACTGCGTACCGGAAAAGCCTCCACCAATATTTTGCAAGACCTCATGGTGGATTATTACGGCAGCCCTACCCCCATTTCCCAAATAGCAAACATTCAGGTATCGGATGCCCGTACTGTGGTAGTGCAACCCTGGGAACGGAATATGCTCGGCCCTATCGAACGCGTCATCATCAATTCCAATATCGGCATTACACCGGCTAACGACGGCGAAATCATTCGCCTGTCCATACCGCCCCTCACCGAAGAGCGGCGCAAAGACCTGGTGAAAAAAGCCAAACATGCCGGCGAGGAAAGCAAAGTAGGGGTGCGTAACTCCCGCCACAAAGGGCTTGACCAAATTAAAAAAGCGGTGAAGGACGGGTTGCCGGAAGATATGGGTAAGCGCACCGAAAATGACTTGCAGGAACTTGTAAACAAGTACGTCAAACACATTGACGATGTCGTGGCCGCCAAGGAAAAAGAAATCATGACGGTTTGATTCCAGTTATTTCCTCAGCCTCTTTCAATTCATAACCATGCGCCACACCACCAGAATTTTCCTTTTTTTGTGTGTAACGATTGCCCTCGGGGCCTGTGTCAGCAAAAAAAAATACCTCTCCCTGCAGTCTGAATTTGAAGCGGCCAACCGCGATCTTACTGCCTGCGGCGCACGAATCAGCGACCTGAGCAACCGCCTTTCTGCCTGTGAACAGGAGCGCTTCAAATTGCAGGCTGATCTGGGTGGTTCTCAAAAGGCACTTCAGGTACGCGAAGATCAAATCAAAGACCTGAAAGCGCAGGTTACCGATGTGCAAGCGCAGCGCGATCGCCAACTCACACAAGTGACCGACCTGACCACCTTGTCCAAATCTGCCAATGAAAACATCCGCGAAACACTCGCACAGTTGGAGAAAAAAGACAAGTACATCCACCTGCTTCAACTGGCCCGTACCCGTGCCGACTCCATTAATCTCGCCCTTGCCGTCAATCTGAAAAGCGTACTACGCGACGGCATTGACGATCAGGATGTGGAAGTAAAAGTGGACAAGACGGTAGTGTTCGTCAACCTCTCCGACCGGATGCTGTACCAAAGCGGCAGTTTTATGCTCACACCGCGTGCGCATGAGGTGTTGGGCAAAATTGCGAAAATCATCGAGTCGCGCCCCGATCTGGAGGTCATGGTGGAAGGTTACACCGACAACGTGCCCATCAAAAATGCCTGCATGGACGACAACTGGGATCTCAGTGTGAAACGCGCTACATCGGTGGTACGGTTGTTGCAAAAAAACTACAACATTGACCCAAAACGGCTCATTGCTGCCGGGCGCGGCGAATACAACACCTTGGCTTCCAACAATACCGACGCCGGGCGTGCAATCAATCGCCGTACCCGAATCATCATTTTGCCGAAACTCGATCAGTTTTACGAGCTGCTGAATCCGAACAAGGTTCCGGAGAAATAAGCACTTGATCACGATCGTTTTAGATTGCCTTCCCCAACCCGCACGTCATGTACTACATCCGCACACAATTCCAGCGCATTATCCGCTTTCCGCGCATGCTGTTGTGGGCGTTATTTTTGGAAGGTGTGGAGACCAAGCAGATGATGCGCACTTATGCCAGACACGGCGCAGGCAAGTTGCTCCTGTTGTCCAAACACAAACAGCCCTCCGAAGAAGAGTTGCAGAAGGCCAAAGAACAGTTGCGGGACATCCCGCGCTTTTTGCCTTTTTTCGTCATTATTGTGGTGCCGGCGCCGGGGGTTACCGAAGGTTATGCCCTGTTGGCCATTACGCTGGAGCGCTGGTTGGGACAACGAATCAGTTTGCTGCCCAGCCAGTTGCGGAAGGTATTTCAGAAAAATTCAGAAAATACACCACCGGCTACCTGATTGTGTGGAGAGTTGACTTGAATAAAAGGCAGCGATTATGCCTGAAGTATATTTCCAAAACCTGTCCGCCGTGCTTTGCCGGTATCTTGCCGATGCCCGAACCAGCATCCGCATTGCCGTTTGCTGGTTTTCCCACCGCGATATTTTCGAGACGCTTTTGAAAAAACTGCGTGCCGGTATCCCGGTCGAACTCCTGCTGGAGTACGACAGCCAGAACATTCATCCGAATGGACTGGATTTTCAAAAATTTATAAAACTCGGCGGAAGCCTGTACGCATACCGCGACACGGCGCTCATGCACCACAAGTTTGCCCTGCTCGACGAGCGCCTGCTGCTCACCGGCTCGTTTAACTGGACATACAGCAGCAATGCCGAAAATCTCATCGCTACCGATGACCTTGTGCTTCTTGGCTCATTTCAGCAGGAATTCAGTCGCCTGAAAGGTTTGTCGGTACACATTTGGAAAATACGCCCTGCCGAGGTCAAGTCTTTTGCCGCATTCCCCCTTTTTCAAAACACACAGATTCAACGGACTGATTTGCGGCGGCGCATCAGCAGCGGCGCAGGCGTTTGGTGGATACGTTTGCAGGAAAAAAACGAGGCATGGGAGCCATATTTTCGGATGCATCACCTGCCGTTGAATCCGCAGGAAATACTCCGGCCATACTGGGCTGCCTACCGATTGTGGGACACCGACCTGTTCGACGAAATGTGGCCCCTGCTCGCTGCCGAGGCCGCTGCTGCTCGGGCGAAAGGTGTACGCACATTGGCCCGTCGGGCGCAAACGGGCGAAATCGTACTCGCCATCAGCGGAAAAATGCAATTGTATGGTTTGGGCATCATACAATCCGATCCCAAGTCAGACCCTGCTACCGGGGCTTCGTACCGGGAGGTACAATGGCTCCGCACGTTTGCAGAGGCTCCGTTACTTATGTCGGAAGAACTTCCGACAGGTATTGCGGGGAAATTTCGCAGTTCAGCGTTGAAATTAGTAGAGGCGGTGTTTGAGCATGAGGGGCATTAGGCCAAGTGTTGTGTTTGAGGCGTAAGTCGTTGTAAATATGATTTTTACAGCATTTTTTTCGCCCGGAAAAACCCCTGAAAAAAATTTCGCGCCCACCCTGCCCATTTCGGTCTTTCCGAAAAAAAATTCGCTGTTTTTTTCAATTACAACTGATTTTCAATGGTTTATCTTTTTCGGCATCCTGCTTGAAAGGATATTGGCATAGCATGCTTTCTCCATTTATTCATTCAAACAAAATTTATCTGCTATGCACAACATGGATCGCATCATGAACTAGGAAATGGGCCATGAATATGGTTTCCTCAACGAAGGCGGATTCGAAAACAACGAATTTGACCAGGAGTACAATTATGAAGGGGAGTACGAAGGCGACTACGAAGGCGAATGGGAGGGCGAGGAAGAGTGGGAAGGCGAATACGGCCTGAGTCAGGAAGCCGAATACGAACTGGCTGCCGAATTGTTGGCCGTGAACAGCGAGGAAGAACTCGACCAGTTTCTCGGCAAATTGGTTCGCCGAGCCGCCCGCGGGGTATCCAACTTCGCCAAATCCAGTGCGGGTCAGGCGCTCATCGGCGGTTTGAAAAAAGTAGCCAAAACAGCCTTGCCGGTTGTAGGCAAAGCCGCCGGGTCGTTTTTCGGTGGTCCGGTCGGTGGGATGATTGGCGGCAAACTCGGTAGTTGGGCCTCCACTCTGTTTGAAGTAAACCTGGAGGGCATGAGCAATGAAGACCGCGAATTTGAAGTCGCCCGCCGGATCGTACGCCTGTCAAACTCCGCTGCCCGCCGTACGGCATCCGGTATGCGCCGTGCACGCGGAAGACGTGGCGTATCCCCTTGGGCTATTGCCCGCAACGCCCTCAAAATGGCGGCCTCCAAACATGCTCCTGGTTTGCTCACCCCCGTTGGCGGCAGTAATATTTCGTTCAATGCCCCGACATCCAACGGCGGTGGCGGCGGAACCACAGCACCAGATTTCCCCAACTCCGGCACCTGGACGCGCCAGGGCGACCAAATCATCGTCACACTCTAACCATCTAAACATCTCCACATCATGAATTACGAGAATTTTGAAGCATACGAACTCAACTCCGAAGTCACCCTGGAAATGGAAGAAAACGAACTGGCGTACGAACTGCTCAATGTGCAGAGCGAGGCCGAACTTGACTACTTCCTCGGCAAACTGCTCAAACGCGCCTGGGGCGGCGCCAAAAAACTGTACAACTCGCCCATGGGCCAGGCCATCAAAGGGCAGGTGGTGTCGGGCCTCAAATCGGTTGGCCGGCAAGCCCTGCCTTCCATCGGTGCCAAAATCGGCGGGTACATCGGCGGACAAACCGGCTCCGACTGGGGCAACAAAGCCGGCTCATGGCTTGCCGACCGTTACCTCAATGAATACGAGGCCGAGTTTGAAAATGAATTGCCACTTGCCCGGAAATTCATCCGTACCGCCCGGCAAACCGCCGGACATATTGCCCAACAGGCACAATCGGGTCAGCCGGTCAACCGCCGAATGGTGCATGGAATCCTGAGTCAGGCTGCTCGCCGGAATTTTCCCGGTCTGCTTTGGGCTGCTCGCGGCGCCAACACCATGATGCAGGAAACCGATGAGCCGATGACGCCTCCGATGCCCGAACAACAACAAGCACAAAGCAGCGGAACATGGTACCGGCAAGGCAATCAACTCATCCTCACGGGCGTGTGACCGAGGCAACACCCGCAACGGGCGCCGACAGTCAGGTTTCCGATATACATCGGCAACACCTCATCGGCGAAGCGCAGGCGCTGCTGGCACGGTTGGTACAGGTCAAGCCCTTCGAGGCAACCATGCCGATGGTGGTGGCAGCAGGGCTGGAAAACCGGGCTTTGCGTCACATCCACGACCTGATCCGCAGCGGGCGCAAACAACTGGGACGCCAGGTACGACGGTTTATCACCGGTCTGCAGGACAACCCGGAAGAATCGCCCAAACGTCTGCAAACGGGCTTTTCCTTGCTTAAGTTGCGGTTCAATGCCCTGCTCGACACCTTCGACATTTTTGCCGATGTGCTCAACCAGCGCAGCGAACACGAAACAGGCATCTGGTTGGCAGGACTCGATATACTTGCCCGCGACACCTTGCGCCTCGACGGCGACTACTACCATCCGCCGCCGCTGATCTGCTACCTCGACCGCGGCCACGGGGCCGCCATCCGGCGCGCCCGAACCCGTTTGCCGGGTGGTCATTCCAACCCGGTGGCTATCATCAAGGTGCCTCGGGAACGAATGGTGGGAAGCGGCATCGGTTCGTCGCTGGTACACGAGGTGGGGCATCAGGGCGCAGCGCTGCTCGATTTGGTTAACACCGTCACGGCGATGCTGGAACAAAAGGCCGAACAGGAACCACAACGCAGCACGGCCTGGAAACTCTACCGCCTGTGGATTTCGGAAATTTTGTCCGACGTCTGGTCAGTAGCCACCCTGGGCGTGAGCGCTACCACCGGACTGATCGGTGTAGTGAGCCTGCCGGAGTATTTCGTGTTCCGGCTTCCCGACGGCGATCCGCACCCCTTCCCCTGGATTCGGGTCAAGATAAGCATTGCTTTCGGGCGGGTGCTGTACCCCGACCCGCAGTGGGACCGCCTGGAGCGCATCTGGGAAAATTTCTACCCGCCGGGCGAACAGCCTGCGGCACAGCAAACGATCATTCGGGCCTTGCACGAGGCGCTGCCGGATTTTGTACAGACCATCCTGCTGCACCGGCCGCAGGCACTGCGGGGAGCGGCGCTCCGCGACGTGTTTCCGCTGAACGAACGCCAACCGGAGCGGCTCCGGCAGATGTACCGACTGTGGCAACAGCATCCCCGGGCCATGTATTCGGCCCGTCCGGGCATGGTGTTCGCCGCAGTTGGGCAGGCCCGGGCCGACCACGCCATTACCCCATTTGCCGAAAACAAAACCCTCACAGGAATGCTGTTCCAGTGGGCGGTTATGCAACAACAACGTTCACTTTAAAATTTGAAAAATTATGAGTGCAAATTTTGATAAACTGAGGCTCCGATACCAACGGACGGCTGCACAGAATGTCGAGGCGGTTGATGTCATCCTGGAACTTACGTCCCTGAACGTTGATGTCAACCAAACCACGGTAGGGGCCAGTGTTCCGTTCACCACTGAGATGTCGTTCGAGATTGCCATTGACCCGACTAGCACGACCATTCCGACACAAGCCACGTTTACCGGAGAAGTTTATGACCTGACCAATGCTGATGATTTCGGACGCTTTCTCCAAGACGTGGTGTTTAACGACAACCAAGCGACGAGCAATCCTCAAATTGGATACATGGACATGAACACCGGTGCGGGTTTGTCCTCGCCGGCATTGGCAAACTTGCGCCATACGACGGTAGCGCTACAAGCCGCTTCGAGCACAGATGCGCTTACTGCCGTTTGGCTGGTCCACCTCAAATTTTTGGGCAATATTCCTGCTCAGACGCAAACGACGGGCATTCTGTATCCGCAACTGGTTTTTGGTACACCCTCTGTCACGCTGGGTTTATTGTCAACGGCAATTTCGGTTGATGATCCACTGTTGGAGGCATTCAATGCAGAGTTGAAAACCAATTTCGAACTGTTGCTTTTGCCGGACGGCGCGAACTCCAACACCAATCCGCTGGGTAAGGTGGCCGATGAGATCGCTGATTCATTTGCCGATCTGAGCGCAACCATCGCCAGCAAGTTGTCCAATACGATCAACGCCCGCTTGCAGCCCTCTGCCGGTCAGATCACCTACGACCTCGCTTTGTGGATGATCATCCAGAAAAGCACGCAAGACTTGTCGTTCACGAATTTCCACCATTTCATGGATGAGGTTTTTTGCGGCGCCACGCAAACATCATTGACCAAAAACTCCAAGATGCAAGGCAAAGTAAAAAGCCTGAGCCAAACGCGGGCCTTACCGTTCATGGGCGTAGATGGTTACCACAGCCTTAAAGTAGCCACCGAATCGTTTGTTATGGTCAATTGTATGACCGACGGCGTTTTTGATGAAAGCACGCTGGAAAATTTGAACAGCAATGTGCCTTTGGTGAACGGGAATCCCGATGTCAAAAAACTGGACGAGTGGTGGAACGAGTACAAGGAATCTGTAAACGGCGCTGTGTCAACAATCCCGTACCTGGCGGTTATTCGGCGCAAGTTGAAAGATTCCGATCTCAAGACCCTGGCCCTTGAAGAAGCCTTGCAGGTGTACTCCAGTACGGGCAACACCTCAACCGACACAAACTGCTTCGGTATTATTCAGAGTAAACTCGCCACACCCTGTTTCCTCGAGCTCATCTGGTCGTACTGGATGGAAGAAAGCATGATGGTGCAAGGACTCAATGCGATTGGACGCCGATTTCAAAACATCAAAGGTCCCGGTCAGGTTGATCCTCTTGCGCACCTCGAAATTGATCCGCTGCGGCCGCTCAGCAACCTCATGTGGGGGTACTTGCAGGATGAACAACACCGCCTTACCGTGCGCCGTCGCGCATACGAGTACGACCACCACTACGGTATCACGCTCCAGGGTACTGCTGTACAGAATATGCGTTTTGCCGACAGCCGCTCCAAGTTCATTGAAGCGTTCCATACGCTACTAAACCTGACCACCAGATACTACAAACAGGCGGATGACATGACAGTGCAACCCGACGCCTTCCCGATCCTGAACGCACTCAAGGAAGTTCACCTCGTATTGTCCGAAGGCGCGCACAACCAGTATGGCGATCTGCCTTCAGTGGCGCGGTCGGAAATGCTGATGCAGCAGTGGTTGTTGGCACGGCCTGAGTTTCGGGAATTTCTGCCCACTCGAATCATGGTGGCCTACCCCGAGCCGTGGATGGATCGTGTCGCGGCGCTCAACAACCTGATGGGTTGGACCAAGACCAATGTGTCCCATTTTCGTGACCTCGGAGTATTTGGCGAACAACTGCTGCTCTCTATCCGGTTTGGAGACTGGACAAGCGTGACCAATCGCTTTTCGGCGGCCAACTGGGCCAACTTCTGGCGCCCGCAGATACAAGCGTACATGCACGCCTACCGCGCCGTCACAGGGGTGGATCTCACTGCCGATATCACCGGCGGGCGGATAGATGCTGTTCAACCTTCGATCCACCTGCAACGCCGGCTCCTGGAGCAGCGCGGCAAAGTGGCCTGATTTTCTGCACACCACGTCAGGCGGTGACTGCCAGTCACCGCCTGACTACTACCGCTTCCTTCGATGAAATTTGATACTAACACCCTGCGCGGTTGCATCGCAGGTGCCGGCTACTCGCATGCCTGTATGTGTCCTGCCTGTGCTGGTTTCAACCGATACCCGAAGTGGCGCGAGCGACGACGCCGGCAAACTCCGGTCATAGACGCGCACTGCCACTACGGCCCCGGTGACGGACTCAACGGTCCCTGGGATACGCGGGCCGACCTGACTAAGTTTCTGCGCTGGGCCGACGAGTCGGGCATCGAGAGAATCAACCTGTTCGCAGCGTTTCACTCTGACTACCGGGCGGCCAACCGGATGGTAGCCCGATTGGTACGGCAGCATCCCGAGCGCTTTTCCGGCTTTGCCTTCGTGCATGCCGGGCGCGATGCGGGGCGTGTGTTCGATCTGGTGCGCGAAGCGGTGGAAGAGTACGGTTTTCGGGGCATCAAGGCACACCGGCACGATGCGCACATCACCCGTGAGGTATGCGAATCAGCCCGGGCATTCCGGCTGCCGGTGTTGTACGACGTGATGGGAAATGTGACAAGTATCGAGCTGTTCGCGACTGAGTATCCCGACGTGAACTTCATCATTCCGCACCTCGGAAGTTTTGCTGACGACTGGAAAGCGCAACTGAATTTTATCCCGTACCTCGAGCGCCACGCCAATGTGTTCACCGACACCTCCGGCGTGCGACGCTTCGATCTGCTGGAGATGGCCGTGCGGCGGGCCGGCGCCCACAAGGTGCTGTTCGGATCCGACGGACCGTGGCTGCACCCCGGCGTGGAACTGGAAAAAGTATTTGCCCTGCGCCTGCCGCCCGAACAGGAGGCCCTTGTGCTGGGCGGGAATTTTCTGCGCTTAACCTCCAGAACCCGAACCGTACCCCTTCGAACCGAGCCGCCGTTTTCCACTGCCGATGCCCGTTTGCCGGTTGCCGGCGACCCTTGGCTGCGGGAGGGAGTGGTGGGTTGACACCTTATTTTTTCACGATGCCGGCCGAGGTGGTCGGACAAAAAATTTGAAACAATGCGAACGTATCTGGATGAAATCTGGAATGAACTTGAAATTGTGGGTGCAGATACTCGTAGTATAATTGACAACAACACTCGGCCGCCGTTCCGGTGGATTTGTTCAATCATTTGTACATATCGAGATGCGAATAATGTAGAACATACAGATCAATTGCCCGCAACAGGATTGCTTATAAGTCCGCGCCATGTGCTTACGGCGGGGCATGTCCTTGTCCCAAACTCCGGGCCATTAAAAGGACTGTTGCCTATTCGAATAACGGTATCTCCAGGACGACATGGTGCATCGAAGCCTTTTGGTGAATACACAACAACGGTCTTTCGACTACGGGACGAGTGGCGTAACGCTTTTGACCGCCGGCACGATTACGCGGTGATCATTCTGAATGAAGAGGTAGGAAAAAAGAAGTTTACGGCTATCCAAAATACCCGATTGGGTTGGTGGGGGAGCTGTGGCCAAGGCACGCACCAAATACCCATGGACAAAGATTTTTTGAAAGGCAAAGTTGTCACAGTCTGCGGCTACCCTTCCGACAAGGCGCCGTTCACCCAATGGTGGGATGATGAGCCTATGGACAATATGGAGCCCAGGATCGGTGGGGTTGTTCAAAAAAACAGATTTACCTACAAAGGTGACACCTGCCCGGGTCACAGTGGTTCACCAATATGGTACATGGTCTGGGGAGAAAACGACTGTATTCCTCGCCAGCGTTTTTTGGCAGGTATTCACACCGGCGCCTGCGGAGATCTTGATGGTTGCACAAAAAGTCCCGGAGCAGGATGTAGTGGTGGACAGGAAATTTACTCCCACAACCGAGGCATTTTATTTAATAACGAGGTGTACACCCAAGTCCAGGCTTGGCTCAAATAACCTGTCGCTTGCCAATTTCAAAAAAAACTCATTCTCTAATTTGTAAAAACAACCTGATTATGAACGGCTACAACATGTCTCCCGACTCCACCACATCCCCGCGAGCATTCGTCCAAACCGGGGTTCCTCAATCGTTCACGATTGATGGTTTTCGACTAAACAAATCGGATCTTCTTCCCGACCACATTAAAGCCCTGAACAATCTTGCAAAAATGATTGCCGATTCACATCAAACATCCCAACCGGTGTTGGAAATAGTGATTGTCGGTTTTGCCGACACAAGTGGATCATTCACCTTCAACCATTACCTCGGCTTGAAAAGAGCCAGTTCAGCCGCTTCACATCTACTTTACGCCTTGCATGACAAGTACAGGGCTCAATTGAAATTTCCCGTTCCGGTGACGTTGAATACGGAGGGTAAGTTAACGCTTGTTTCCGCCGACAGACCTGAAAAGAATCGCCGTGTCGAGATTTGGCTCCGGGCAGAACCACCCCGGAGGGAGTACACAAAAGGGACAAACCAGGGAGGCTACCAGCGAGGACCCTATCAACAATATGAAACGGTTTTAGATGAAATTATGCGAGTTGGTTGACTCGGTTCTCAGATGGTCAAACAGAAAAAACAATGCGTACTTACCTTGATGAATTACTCGAAATGGAAGCCTCTCCATCCGGGCATTCTTGTGGCTGTGGCTGCTCGAATTGCCAAAAAGGCAAAACATACCATGCTGCAAACTGCAATTGCCCGACTTGTCGTCGGGCGCCGACTCGAGAAAGTCTGCACACGAACGAGGATGAGTGGCTGGATGAGCTCGGCAGTAATGCACTTCAGAGTGCTGTGGCCTACAACAAAAAAAACGCGGCTTCGGTCGGCTGGCTCCGGCATTACAATGACATCGTGTCGAAGGTATTTCGTTTAAATCAATCTCCGAACGAAGCTGCTTTTGCAGAACTCATCGCTAAATTTCAGGCAGCAAATGGGCTGACGGCAGACGGAAAATTGGGGCCGGCTACCTGGAATGCATTGAAACGAGCCTTAGAGGCCTTGATTCCAGTGGCAATTGGTGCGATTGAGGACTTTACCGGCCAAGCCACACCTGGACAGTGTGCATCTGCCCGAAACGCAACCAGTTGTTTGGGGGGCACGCGTGCACTTTCCAGCGTCAATGCCGTGGTGTTGCACCAAACCGCCGGAAGTCAAAACAATGACCCCCGGCACTACCTGTGGGTTGGGGCGCACTTTGTTGTTTTGCCCAATGGGCGTATCATTCAATTGTACCCGGAATCAAGAATTGTTTACCACGCCCAAAGCTTCAACAGCCGGAGCGTAGGCATTGAGTTTGCCGGCACATTTGCAGATGACAGGGGCAGGTGCTGGTGGAGTTCCGGTCAATACGTCAATCGCGGGCATGGTAGTGGCAGTCGTGTTTGTGGCGAACCCACTTCGGCACAAATCGCAGCCGGTCGCCGTTTGCTGACAGCGCTAAAAGCAAGGATACCGACAATCCGCTATGTCTTTGCTCATCGGCAAGCCAGTTCCAGCCGCGATAATGACCCCGGGCCAACCACTTGGCTTCAGATCGGCGAATGGGCAAAACAAAATCTTGGCCTGACTGATGGCGGCAGCTACAAGGAGGGGTCAGGGTCCCCAATTCCCGATACATGGCGTCGGGGAATAATTCTTCCATAAGTTAATCCATCCCTTCCGGCACCACTTCCCCATCCCGTACACTTGCCAAATACAGTTGAATCGTTCTATCGCTCACTTGCAGTTGGTAGGCAGCATCCTGCAAATTCCCGTTGGATGCTGAAATCGCAAGTTCCATGGTTTTATTGCTGACGCAGCGCTTGATTTCCTTCAGGCCGATTCCGTTGGCAATGGCAATGCGCAGAGCCGTCTCAAAATCGGAGAGGCTCCAGGGGTTTTGCAGACGGGCCATATCGGGGCGGTCGTATTCGGGCAGGTCGCCCACGGTGACCGGCCCGTTGCCGGTATGGCGGTAAGCAATGCGCGACACGAGTTGCTGCAATTCGCGCACGTTGCCCTGATACTCGCGGGTACACAAGTAGGTGAGCAGGTGCTCGTCGAATGGGGGCGGGGTGTCGGTGCGCAGGGCTTGTTTCAAAAAACAGATGGCCAGAGCGGGCACATCATCCATGCGCTTGCGCAGGGGCGGCACGTGGCATACGCAGGCGGAAAGGCGGAAAAACAGGTCTTCGCGGAAGCGACCGTGCCGTACCTCGGCGCTCAGGTCGCGGTTGGTGGCCGACACTAACCGGAAGTTGGTGTGCCGCCAAAAGTTGCTCCCGACGCGTTTGTACATTTTTTCCTGCACGGCGCGTAGCAGTTCGGCCTGCATGGCCGGTGGCAGTTCACCGATCTCGTCCAGAAACAGGGTGCCGCCGTCAGCCAGAGCAAAGGCCCCGTCGCGGTTGGACACGGCATTGGTGAACGCACCTTTTTCGTGGCCGAAAAACTCGCTGCCCGACAGTTCGGGCGACACCGTCGTGCAGTCCAACAACACCAGATCGCGCTTGTTTGCCCGAGCATCAAGCCGGTGGATGAGACGTGCAAGCAGTTCCTTGCCGGTACCGCTCTCGCCGAGCAGGAGCACCGGGGCGCTGCTGAACATCGCCATTTCTATCACCTGCCGCAGGAGTTTGTGCCAACACGGACTGCTGCCGACGAGTTTTTCCTGCACTTCAGGCGATCCAAGAATGTTGTCTACGGCTGTCCAGCGCTCAAGCCTTGCCCGGAGGATGCGTTCCGGCTCGGGCAACTGGTTCCATTGCAACACCTCGTCGGCACCCGAGTGGAGTAACTCCCACACCTTGTGGTGTTCCAGCGGACGGTTGAATAGCGCGAGACAAACGGCATGCCGGTGCTGCTGTTTGCAGATTTCTAAAAAATCGCATGCTTCCTGCCAGGCCGTAGTTTCCCCAAGCAGTAGGAGCAATGTGCCGGTAGTTTGACCGGCATCTTTCAGCACAGGCATACCTGCTCCACCCAGAGAGCCTTCCAAACGAAGTGCTTCCGAGCTGTGGTAAAAATTCTGGAATTGGACAGGAATAGGGGGATCGGTAGATGGGCCTACATTTGGACGGGGGGACGCTTTCATGGCCATTGATTTTTTAATGAACACGCGGGGCAAACAGGGATCAGGGTCGAATATAAGTACAAGTCAGGGCGATTCTAAAACTGAATTATTTATCGGTCTTGTTTTTTAGTATTCGGCAATATTAAAAATTAATGGTTTTAAATTTTGATATATTTTAATTTTTTAAACATAAAATTTTAAAAAAATCATTTTTTGTACATCCGATCAGAACGCCATTTTCATAGATCGGGAAGAGGGAATACTGGCAGGACTGAACAGGCGCAGCTACTACCATCACTAGTGGGCAGTAGTTTCTTCAGGGTTTTCCCTGATAAAAAAACGGGTGTTTGCACGGATTGGCAGCGTGCCCGAATACGGTACTTTTGTACCGGGCATCACAAAAACCGCATTACAACATTTGATTGCCCTCCTTTACCCCCCACATTTTTTCTCAAAATCCGTTTCTCCCCAACCCCAACCTCCACTTGAAACTCCCTCCGCGGTATCATTCCGCGCGGCAGCAATTGCCGCAACACACACCCTTCGGCAGCATCGCCTTTCGAGCAGCACACACGTAATCCGGCGATGCAGGCAAACAAACACTATTCATTTATCATGCGCCCGGTGTTCAAAGGAGAACATCGGGCGCTGATCTTTTTAGTGGAAGGCACTGAACTTCTTACCTTTGGCCTTGTTCCAAATTTGTTTTTTGTTTCACATTACGACAAATCCAATAACGACAATGGCTTTTACACTTCCTGACTTACCCTACGCCCCCACCGCTCTCGAACCCCATATTGATGCCCGCACCATGGAAATCCATCACGGGAAACACCATGCAGCGTACGTGAACAACCTGAATGCTGCCCTGCAAGGCACCGAACACGAGGGCAAAACCCTGGAACAACTTTTGGCGAGCATATCCCAATTGCCTGCAGCGGTGCGCAACAACGGCGGCGGCCACTGGAACCACACCTTTTTCTGGTCAATTATGGCCCCTAACGCAGGCGGAGCACCTGCCGGCGATCTTGCTTCGGCGATTGACAAAGCCTTCGGTTCGTTTGAGGAGTTCAAAAAACAATTCGCAACTGCTGCGGCTACCCGCTTCGGTTCCGGCTGGGCATGGCTTTGTGTGGGCGAAGATGGTGGGTTATTCATCACCAGCACGCCCAATCAGGACAATCCGCTGATGGATATCGCCGACAAACCCGGACAACCCATCCTTGGCCTCGATGTATGGGAACACGCGTACTACCTGCACTATCAAAACCGCCGGCCCGACTATGTGACGGCGTGGTGGAATGTGGTCAATTGGGACGAAGTAGCCCGGCGTTACGCAGCTACCCGGTAACTAACAACAAGTTCCAATCGTGCGAAACAACCTGCTCTGGATTCTCGGGGCTGCGGCCGTTCTGGCTGTGGCCTACTACTTTTCCGATATCGTAGCCTACCTGCTCATTGCCGGGGTGCTGGCCATGTTGGGGCGACCGATCAAGGATTTTTTCCAGCAAAATGTCCGATTTCGGAGTTGGCAGATGGGGCCGGTGAGCGCAACCTTGCTCGCCATGCTCAGTTTCTACCTCATCATTGCCGGGCTGTTGCTGTTGTTTGTGCCGACGATCATGGCCCAGGTGCAGCATCTTGCCGGTGTTGATTACACGGCATTAGGCGAAAAACTCAAAGGGCCTTTTGCGTACTGGGATGCGCAACTGCATGAAATTGGCTTGCTGGAGCCGGAGCAATCCTTGGGAAAACGCACTCAGGAACTACTGAGCGGATGGTTCAAACCAACCATGTTGGGCGATTTCGTGGGCGGATTTCTGGCTACCGCCGGCAACGTGGCCGTGGCGTTCGCATCCGTATCGTTCATCCTTTTCTTTTTTCTGAAAGACGACAAGCTCTCCATCGGTATCCTGCATGCCTTGGTGCCTGCCGAAATGGAGGAGAAACTGCTGCATGCGGTGGAGGAATCGGGCGCCATGCTGACCCGGTATTTTCGTGGTCTGGCGCTCCAGACAATGGCGTTCATGGGGATTGCGTCGCTGGCCTTGTGGCTGCTCGGCGTGCCGAATGCGCTTTTAATCGGTGTGATGGGAGGACTGTTCAACATTGTCCCCTACGTGGGGCCAATCATGGGGATCGCACTGGGTTCCTTTTTCACCTTGTCGTATTACATTGAGGCGGATTTTGCGATGTTGATTCCTCAGTTACTGAAGGTGGTGGGAGCATTTATGCTCACCCAAGCAATTGACAACAATCTGGTGGGGCCTTACATCACGTCCGCCAGTATCAAAGCGCACCCCCTGGAAATTTTTATTGTAACACTTGTTGCTGCCAAACTGGGAGGGGTAATAGGTATGGTGGTAGGTATTCCGGTCTACACCGTTTTGCGTGTGATTGCCCGGGTATTTTTTAGTGAGTTCAGATTAGTCCAGCGCTGGACAAGACATCTGGAAGAAGAAAAAACCTGACAAATTATTAAAAGACAACACGCAGGAAATAGAACAGAATTGCCGACAAGAAGAAGGTGACCGGCAGTGTCAGTATCCAGGCCAAAGCAATGTTTTTGATGGTCTTTTTTTGCAGGTTGGATACCCCGCCCGAAGCGACCATGGTACCTGCAATGCCCGACGACAGTACGTGCGTTGTACTGACCGGGAGTGCAAAAGCCGTGCTCACACCAATTGTGGCTGCCGCGCACAATTCTGCGCTCGCACCCTGGGCATACGATAAGTGGGTTTTTCCGATTTTTTCGCCGATCGTGACCACGATTCGTTTCCAACCGATCATGGTGCCAATACCAAGGCACAAGGAGATGAGCACTATTGCCCACAAAGGCGCGAATTCGTAGGAAGTACGCAGGGTTTTTAGTTCGTGTTTGATTTCTGCTGTTTTGGATTTTGGAATCAAACCGATTTTCAAGTCGGTTTCCAGATTTTTGACAAGGGACTGGATATTTTTCCGCACGGCGAACAGTTGTGCTTTATTGTCGGCTTTCATGCTGTCCAAAGCGATTGCGACGCGCCCGGCCTGGTTGGACAATGCGCGAAGGTGATCGGCATAGTCGGTATTCTGAATGCTGTTGAGGTACCATTCTATTTTCCGGGCTGCATTTTTGAACTCCGATGCAGGCGTATTCGGGTTCATAGCATAGTGCAGGGGCATGAAAGCCATGAGCACCACCAGTATCAGGCCGACTCCTTTTTGCCCGTCATTGGATCCGTGGAAAAAACTGACCAGCGTGCAGGTTGTAACCAGAATGGCACGAATCCACCCCGGAGGAGCTTTATCCGGTTTGGGTTCATTGAAAATGGCTTTTCGCTTTTGAACAGTCAGTCGCAACACATACATCAGCAGAATTGCCATGCTGAATCCAAAAAGTGGTGAAACCAAAAGTGAAAGCCCGATTTCCCCTGCTTTCCCCCAGTTTGGACCGGCGCCTTCGTGTACCGACCAAAACGCGAATCCGGCTCCGAGCAAGGAACCGATCAGGGTATGGGAGCTGGAGCAGGGAATACCGTAGTACCAGGTGCCGAGGTTCCAACTGATCGAGGCAAGCAGGATTGCCAGAACAAGGGAGATGTTTTCGCCTAATGGTTGCAGGATGAGGTCATTTAATGGGATCAGTTTGACCACACCCATAGCGACGGCAATGCCTCCAAGCAGGACGCCCAGAAAATTCCAGAAGCCGGACCATATCACGGCAAAAGTTGGTTTCAGGGTATTGGTGTAAATGACCGTTGCTACGGCATTCGCGGTATCGTGAAACCCGTTGATTGCCTCAAATATGCAAACAGCGACCAGACACAAAACTAAAAGGAGCGACGCATGTGCCGGCAAATCGGCAATAAAACCAAAGATCATGTGGTTGAACCCAAGTTTTTATTTGCCATTTGGGGTGAAATAAACCTCAAAAAGCAAGCAACTCAAAGTGGCGCAAAAGTACGCTGCAATCGTATGCTGTATTGAGGCCAATATGAATTTATTGTTAAGTTTTTCGCTGTTGCCTGATCCCGTGGCAGCAGTTTGTTTCGTTCCTGACATTTGACAGTGAAAAGCAGAACTTGTAGTTACCTGGTGTGTTTCCTGAAATAAATTTGCAAACCTTTTTCACGTCAAGTCATAATCATCATGAAGAAACACGTCGGTTTTTTTACATTACTCTTAACCTGCTTTACACTCGGCGCCCAGTCATTGCCCAAGCGTTATGTCTTGCTGGAACATTTTACCAATTCGCGTTGTGGCATTTGTGCAAGCAAGAATCCGGCTTTTTATGCCTTGATTGATCAATACCCCAATGATGTGCGGCACCTTTCGATCCACCCGTCCGTACCGTACAGCGATTGCAAGATTTACCTGGCCAACCCAACCCAAAACAATACACGTACTTCGGCTTACGGAGTAAATGGTACCCCTCGTGTAGCCCTGAACGGCAGTCTGGTTCCGGTGAGCACGCCACTCTTGCCGGCTGCTACACTTCAGGCGGCATTTGGTCAGGAAAGTCCGATTGCTATCGAAGTTCAGGAGGGCGGGACGGCGCCCAACCAAACGACTTCCGTCACAGTACGCATGGTAGGCGACCCGCCGGCCGGCCCGCATAAATTGTTTGTCGCAGTAGCCGAAAGTACCGTAAACTATGCTTCCCCAAATGGAGAGCCAAAACACTATGATGTTTTTCGAGCTATGTTGACCGACATAAACGGGGACCCCATCACACTTCCGGCAAAAGGAGCCTCGGCAACGTATAATTTTTCCTACACGCATACTCAGCCGAATGGCTGGACGTCCAATTACGATTCGCTTTATGTGCTGGCGTTTGTGCAGCATGCTCAAACGGGAGCAGTATTGAACACGGGCACTCGGTTTGATCCGATTTTTACCGGCACAAATGAAATTTCTACAATTCAACCGGTTCTTATTCGGCCAAACCCGGTGACCGAGGAGGCTTCAATTCTACTCCCCGACGAAGAAGTGCTTCAGGTTGAGATTTTTTCGGTTGAAGGACAACTGGTGCAAACAGATTATTCCATCAAGACCGACCAGATTCTGCGTATGCCTGTCAGCAGGCTTGCACCGGGCATTTATTGGGTAAGAGTAACCGGTAAAAACAGGCTTTACACCGGGAAATTTGTGAAGCACTAACCAGGTAATGCGCACGCTTGATCAGCCTGCTTAGAGGAAAAGAATTGCCACACCGCCGGCCCTTTGGGTTGGCGGTGTTACTTTTGCCCGGCAAGATTGAATCAACTTGGAAGAAAGCAAACAAAACCTGACGGTACTGACCGCGCAACGCACCATTCGCACTGAAGCGGAGGCGTTGTTTGCACTTGCCGACAGCCTGACCGATACCCCGGACTTTCCGGATTGTCTGGATGCGATACACCGTGCAACAGGACGGGTCATTCTCACAGGAATCGGGAAAAGTGCAATTGTGGCTCAAAAAATAACAGCCACACTTAACTCCACAGGTCAGCCCGCACTTTTCCTGCACGCCGCCGACGCCATACATGGCGATCTCGGCATGGTTCAGCCGGGCGATGTCGTGATCTGTTTGTCCAAAAGCGGCGAGACCCCCGAAATCAAGGTGCTGATACCATTGGTGAAAAACTTTGGTAACCGCCTTATTGCTATAACCGCCAACCGCGACAGCACGCTGGCCCGACAAGCCGATTTTGTCCTCTGGACGCCTGTGTTACACGAGGCAGACCCCAACAATCTTGCCCCTACCGTCAGTACAACCGCACAAATGGCTTTGGGGGATGCCCTTGCCATGGCTTTGGTTACGCTGCGGGGATTTTCTCCATCGGATTTTGCCAAATTCCACCCGGGAGGGGCCTTGGGAAAACAGTTGTACCTCCGGGTACATGAGTTGTGCGCATTGCATGAGCCGCCTGCCGTATCCCCGGATGCTACCTTGCGGGAAGTCATTCTGGAAATATCGTCCAAACGGCTCGGCGCTACCGCAGTGCTTGATGAAACCGGCGCGCTTGCAGGCGTAATTACCGATGGCGACTTGCGACGTATGCTTGCCAAACCCACGGATTTCACCCATGTCACTGCCCGGGAGATCATGTCGGTTACCCCGAAATCCATTGCGCCGGATGCGCTGGCGGTACATGCGCTCGCAATGATGCGCCAACATTCCATCACACAATTACTGGTTCTGGATGCCGGCCGTTACATCGGCATTGTGCATCTGCACGATCTGGTTCGGGAAGGTTTGTTGTGACAGATACCCATCTTTTCCTAAGATTCACCGGGGGCATTTTCTGCGCCCGGATAGGCTGTTTTTAGGCAATCCTTGTAGCGCTTGTAAGCGGTAAATACCGGAAGGGCTACGGCAAATGCAGCTCCCCATACGGTTTCTGCCTCTACTCCGGCACACCAATTCACCTCGGCTAAATCTGAAACAAACTGATCGGTACACGGAAGCCGGGTAGTGTTGTCGGGTGTGGTGGTGTGGCAGATTTGAACTGAAGGTGTTTCGGGCCCGGAATACATGTACCCCGACGGCGCCGTAGATCCGAAACATGCGCCTGAAAGCAGCAGGAAAAACGCACCGGCATGCAGGCCAAGTTGGGTGGATAGGGAGCGGGCAATCGCCGCTGAGTAGCGGATTGGTGATATTGAATGTTTCATGCCTGTATAAATTTGATTTGAATGCGTGCAGCAGGAGGTTGGTTTTTGGGTATCACTCAGAGGGGAAAACCTCCCGACCGACCGCTGCCGGCCGGGAGGGGATATGCGCGTACGGTATGCCGATTGTTAACCACCGCAGCAAGTCAAGCCGTATGTGCAGCAGCACTTGCTCCAGTCGTTGAGGGCGATATTGGTATTGTAGGCATATTTTAATGCGGCCTCGTCTTTGCATGGGCCTGTCATGACCACCATCTCGGCGCAACCGGCGAGGTCTTCCGCATATTCCTGGGCAACAAATGCCATATCAACCGCAAATGCAGTATGGCAGGGCGCTGTCGCAAAAACGCGCAGGGAGACCCCGAGAAAAGTGATAATTGCGAATGCCTGTATATTCTTTTTCATAGCTAACTCTTTTTACGTGATTGAAAATCGGATAGAATGTGATCTGGTAAATCCTGATCCGGCCGCGTGATCAGTAGCCGGCGCTCCTTGATACTGAACCGATTCAACTCGGAGTATCGCTTCTGAACAGATTCCAGACCGGTTTCGTATTCCCGGAGGTACTTTTCAGCCTCGATGTATGGCTCCCGTAATTGATTGCCAGCCAGGCATTTTTCCAATTCCGGAATTGAGGCAGTGGACGTGTAAAAGCCGCAGGACCGAACCGTAGTCTGGAGTGCTTTTAAGTCCTCCGGAGAGAATGTTGCCAGTAACCGGCAATGTTTCGAAAATGCCTCATTGAGTTTTGTGACTTCCGGATCGGATTGCAGTTTGGCTTGCAGCGTTTCCAATTCGGCAGATGTCATCCTGGTGTCCTTATTGCAGGAAGCCAGTGACAATAGTGCGAAAAGTGCCAAAAGAGCGAAGTTTTTCATATAAAATAGTATTTCTTGAAAAAATAATGTGAACGGATCAAGGAATATCTGCACCCGGATATGTGGTACGCAGGCAATTTTTGAAATTGAGATACGCCACGGTAACATGCACAGCCCCGGCGATTACAGCTGCTAGTGGGCCTCCACTGGCAGCTGTAGCCACTGAAATGGGCATCAAGGACAATTCGAGTGCAAATTGTTCTGTACAAGGCAGGGTACCAGCCCCCCCTCCAACCTGACTAAAATCGAAAGTGTGCCCTTGCGCAATCTGAATTAACTGTGCCTGTGTAAGGTTGCCTGCCTGGATGGCGGCTTGAATGGCACTGCTGCTGCTGTTAAATGCTGTGGCAAACTGCTCAAAATTTGAAAAACCAAGTTCCTGCAATCGGGCTGTAACCAACGACGAACTTGTGTTTCCTGCCTGTATTGCAGCGGCAACCGTTTCATCGGCGATGAGTGGAATCACATTGTTGATCACCCATTGGATGTGTTGGACTACCTGCTGATCCATCTCCACAGATGAACGCATCAAAGTTTGGCTTTGAACGACTTGTTGCTCCTGCAGAACACACTCAGGTTCCTTTTGGCAGGAGGAGGCGTAAACGAGCATCAACAGGAGCACGGCAAGGGCTGATATCCTTGTCGGAATACAAAGGAGATTTCGAGTTACTGGTACGGATTTCATGTTGTTACAATTTAATAATGTGACCCCCTACTCTGCTTCTTTTGCCCGGCCATTTCAGGGATAAATACCGGAAGTACCCATGCGGTTGGTTGGTTGCGGCGCTGCAATTTATTCAGCCAATTTGCAGGCTCCCGATTCAGCCAAACAAGTTTTTTGATACATTGAAAGAAATTTAATACATTCTCAAGTTTCTGAAAATCAATTTTTTAATGCCTTGTTTTTTTAAATTTTACCCTCGGAAAGGACATGTAATTGCACTACAAGCCATAAAAAAAGCCCGCCGGGACGAGTCCTCGGCGGGCAGCCAAAATTACCGGTGGGGCCGGCGAAGGGGTTTCCTGCTGTTTGTTCTTTTTCGCCGCCGCCCCCAACCGGCAGGTACACAGGTGTAGCCTGCGGTCGGAGACAACGCGATCTTGGAGTTACACCGGCTTCATGGTTCCGTATTGTTCGCTGGCAGTAGCTTGAAAAACGGCAACAAGATCACCTGTCCCAAGCCGGTATGCAACCCAACAGGACAAATTGAAAAAAATTTAATGTGTATTCAATGGAATGAAAACCAAAGTGTTGCTTCAAAAAAGACAACAAATAAACAGGGGGTACCCGATACTCAATTCGGCATTTTAGAATGCACGGCAAGCAGGAACTCCCGTTTGGTTTCCTCATTAAGGAAGCGCCCCGAATACTCGGCCGTGATGGTGCTGGCGCCGTGGTGCTCCACTCCACGGGCCTGCACGCAAAGGTGGCTGGCATCAATGTATACTGCCACGTCGTCGGTATGGAGCGTGCGCTTCAGTTCGTCGGCAATTTGAACTGTAAGCCGTTCCTGGACCTGTGGCCGACGCGCGTAATATTCCACAATGCGGTTTAACTTGGACAACCCGACCACCTTGTCGGTCGGGATGTATGCAACATGCGCCACGCCAAGAATCGGTTGAAAGTGGTGCTCGCAAGTGCTTTGAAGGGGTATGTTTCGCTCAATGACGAGGCGGCGATACCGGTATTTGTTTTCAAAAACGGTGGCCTCTGGTTTGTTGGCCGGGTTCAAACCCCGAAAAATCTCTTGCACATACATCTTGGCCACGCGCTTGGGTGTGCCCCGCAGGCTGTCGTCGGTCAGGTCAAGCCCCAGAATTTCCATGATCTCTGCAAAGCGATCCGAAATGAGCGCTACCTTCTCCGAGTCGGTCAGATCGAATGCCCGGGAGTGCATAGGAACATCTTTGGAATCGGACATGTGCATGTCAAGTTCATCGTCAAGTTCCGGGTAAGACACAGCATGGCCGTTAGGCGCAAAATCGAACATAGTGAATGGTAAGTTGAACGCGTGAAAAGCAAAATCTTTCAAAATAAATCAGCCTTTCAACGTAGTGCAGTGCGTATTGTTTAGCCTATTTGAGTATTAGTTCGTAAAAAGATAAACAAAGTGGGCGTCTCCCCGGATTTGGCAACTGCCGGGGCATCAAAGCAGGCTGTAAAAAGCAGACTACTTCTTGATTTTGGCCCCGGCAGTTGCCTTTTGAGCACAGGCACTGCTACAAAATTCCGGCGTATCAGCGCTGCTGGCAATACATGCGCAACTTATTTCCGGTTGCTATCCTGCTTGGCGAACACTTTTTTCAACAGTTCGGACGTGCGCAGCGCCGGATTCCGGCGGATGGTTTTTTCCTCTTCTTGAATCTTACCGAAAAGGCCGTCAAGAGCCTTGGTGGTCACGTGGTCATCCAGATCGGTGTTGACGCGCGTAACCAAGGGTAGGTTGTTGTACGCCGTGGCAGCACTGCGCCACAGTTCGTTGGCGCCAATCTCGTCGAGGGCCTTCACGATCACCGGATTAAACTTGTCGTACAACTGCTGGAACGTGGATTTGCGCAGGTAGGTGGTGGCTGAGTTGTCGGCGCCCATCAGGATATCCATCGCATCCTGAATAGTCATGCTGGTAATGGCGCTGGCAAAAATCGGCGCGGCTTCCTTGGCTGCTTTTTCCGCGCCGCGGTTCATTTTTTCAATCAAATCGGCCTCTACGTTGGAAAATCCGGGCACCGCTTTGAGCCGTGTGGTCACTTTCTGCGCCTCTTCGGGCAGCAGAATTTTGTACATGCTTTTGAAGTAACCGTCGGTGGCCGACAGGTCATTTACGCCCTTTTCCACCCCTTTCGACAGGGCTTCCTTGAGGCCCTTGCCGACTTCGGCGCTGCTGAGTTCGCCCCCGCCGAGCAGGTCTTTGGCGCCTTTTTGCAGGTCTTTCAACAATTGGGCAGATGCTGCGGACAACCCGAAGGTGACCACAAACAGTGTCAGTACGATCTTTTTCATAGTATATTTTTAGTGATGGGTGATGAACGATGAGTGCTATAGCAAACGGTTCTTCCGAAGCCAACAGCCAATAGCCAACAGCCTACTTCCGGTTGGCATCCTGCTTGGCAAATACTTTTTTCAAAAGCGCCGACGTACGGGAAGTCGCATTCCGGCGGATATTTTTCTCCTCTTCTTCCACTTTGGCAAACAGCCCTTTGAGCGCTTCGGTAGTTACATAGTCGCCAAGATCGGCGTTGACCTTGGTCACCAAGGGGATTTTGTTGTAGGCGTCGGCGGCGCTTTTCCACAGGCTGTTCGCCCCGATTTTGTCCAGAGAATTCCCGATTTTGGGTTTGAAACTGGCGTACAACTGCTGGTAAGTCGTTCGATTCAGGTATGCCGTAGCGGCGTTGTCGGCGCCCATAAGGATGTTGGTGGCGTCCTGAAACGTCATGCCTTTTATGGCCGACATAAAAATCGGCCCGGCTTCTTTGGCCGCATCTTCGGCGCCGCGGTTGATTTTTTCGAGCAGTTCATTTTCGATGTTGGTAAAACCGGGCACGGCTTTGAGTTTGCCGGTCACGGTGCGGGCCTCTGCCGGCAACAGAATTTTATAGGCGCTTTTAAAGTAACCGTCCTGCGCCGACAGGGTGTTCACGCCCTTGGTAACGCCCTTGCCCAGAGCATCCTTGAGGCCCTGACCGATTTCGGTGATGGAAGGCTCATTCATAGCCTCTTTGGCAATTTGCTCCAGGGTGTCGCAGCCGCTGAAAAGAAAGGGGACAAGTAATACAGAAAAAATGCGGGTAATGTTTTTCATGAAATTTTTGCTGAACGTGTAAAAAAGTGCGGGTGTATAAACCGATTTTGCGAGGCAGTATTTTGGGCCGGGGCTTAACGTTTGGTTAATCAATCGCGTGGCGCCGAATCCCGGAATTGAGTGCCTCTAAAATTGAAAATGCAGAATGTGGCTCATGTCAGAGGGGCTGTGCAAAAAACTGTTTCAATCCATCCGTAGCATTTTTTTAACACAGAGAGCACTGAGGTATTTCACAGAGAAACACCAAACAAAAGGCTGTGAGGAAATGCTGCATGTTTTATTTCAGAATAACCAATTTTTCAAACGCACTCTCGGCAGTAGCCGTCCCCCCGCTTACATCGGTGCCGCGCACTTTGATGCGGTACAGGTACACTCCGCGCGCCAGCACATCGCCGTACTCGTCGCGACCGTTCCAGGAAATGTCGGTCACGCGGAAGCCGTCGGCAGGAGCCGTGTGCAGGATGGTCTTGACTAATTTGCCCGACACGGAAAAAATGCTGACCTGCACATCCAGCACCTGTCCCGCAAGGTTGTGTTCAAACTGAAAATTGGTATTTGTCGTGAACGGATTGGGGTAATTCAGGACGTGCGCCAGCGCTGCTTTGCCGTCCTCGGCCACTACAAACTCGGTGTAGCCCTCGCCGGAATTGTTGGCGATATCCCAGCCTTTGGCCAGCAGGGTATGCCTGCCGGGAGCGAGGCTGCGCAAGGGGTACAGCGCCTGTCCGCGCCGGGCGTCGTCCTGAGCGCTTTCGTAAAAATCGTTCAGCACGATTGTCTCCAGCACATTGCCGTCGAGCACCACGGTCAGGTCGTGTCCCAGGCCGGCGCCAGTCACGTTCATGCCGTAGTCGTCGGAGCATTTCACTAAAATGGTCGGATTCTTGTCTGTGATGCCGCCAAAAGCGAAGGCGTCGGTGTTGAGAAATATCTGCACAAGGGGCGGATTTTCATCCTTGATCGTATTGGCTGTGCCACCGATGACCACTTCCGTGTCGGCGCCGGCAGCATCGAGCGGGGTGCCATCTTCGGCGTAGTAACTGAGCTTGCCGAATCCGAAGGAATAGTTGATGTCCTTGGGCACCACAAAATTGATTTTGAACCGCCCGTTGGTCACCGTAGCGCTCCCTTTGAAGAGGATGCTGCGCTGGGCCGTGAAAGGCCGCACCTGGCTGCGTTCGTCCTGCCCAAGGGTGTACAGGGTTTGTTTTTTGTCAAACAGGGTGACAAACACGCGTCCGTTGAAATCCGGAAGAAAATTCCCGTTGAGGTCCGTCAGTTCACCCTCCAGTTCCACAGGCATGAGCGCGCGAATGGTATCGGGTTGTGCAGGATTAAACGCCTTGCCGTTGATGCCTGTGGTACGGACGCGGTGTTCCGGCAGGGCGAGGAACATGGCCGGGTCGCCGAGCAGGGTGAAACGGCGGCCGTTGTTTTCGTTGCCGCTGCTGAGGGTGTTTTTGGCGTCTTTCAGGATGTCGCCGATGGTGCGGTATTTTCCGTTCGGCAGGCGCTGGAAGATGACCCGCTGCACAGCGTCGGTCAGTTTGTTGTTGCCGTCAATGAACACGGCACGCACGGTGGTGAACAACGCCACGGCACCGGAATTGACCTTGAGCAGTGCCTGCTCGCCGCCGGTGAGGGTGCCGTAGTCGTCGTAACCGCCAAACGAGCAGGTCGCCGTGATAATCAGCGGATAGCGGTTGGCATTTTCCCAGCCGGCAATGTCATTGTTGTCAATCACCCGTTCCTGCGCCCAGCCGCGCGGGCCGCCGTGGCCGATGTACTGGGCAATCAGGCCACCTTTGAAAATATTGGCGTTGATGGCCGCCTTGGCGTCGGGGATGCGCTTTTCACTGGATGTCGCCACTTGCTGGTAGGCGTCGAAGTACACTTTTTCGAGATTGAACCACTTTTCGGTGTTCGCCGCCGCCCAGGCCAAGGAGTCCTCCGCCTGGTTGATGTGCGCATTCCAGTCCTCGTCGTCGGCGAAATACAGCAGGCGCAGACGCCAGTCGCCGAGTGTCTCCGGATTGTTGTCGTAGTCCATTATTTTTTTCACAATAGCCTGCGCTTCAGTCGCATTGCGGGGTGTGACACGCCCCACAGCAATGTCTAACGAGCCGACCAGACTGCCACCCTCGCCGTCGCTGAGCAGGGCAAAGTAGTCGTCGGAAGGAAACGAGTAGATCGGGTTGAACGACTGGTAGGTTTCAAAAACCGGTATCAGGTCGAGGTTGTCGTCGCCGGCAGTGTTGTTTTTGGGATCGAAGGAGCCGTCGCCGAAGAGCAGCAGGTAGTCGAACTTGCCGGGGGCGCGATCCAGCAGCATCCGGGCGAAATCGCGGATAGCCGTCGGGTCTTTCATGCCGGAAGAAAACTCGTTGTACAGTTGGTCTATCCGGACGGTTGCCACATCAAGGCCGCTGTATGTACGGCGGTGTTCGGCCAATTGTTTGGCGGCTGCTTCCAGGTCAGGGTGGTATACGATGGCCATGTGCAGGTTATCGAGGCCGTGGATGTTCTGGTTGTCAATTTTTCCGACGGTTTTTTCCGGTTTCGGCAAGGCGGCATTGTCATAAAAGGCGACGAAATTGCGCAACACGCCCTGGGTAGCGGCGCCGAATTCCACCGTGTTGCCCGTCGCCGTCGTTGCCTGGCGTTTGGGTACCTGCCGGTCGGTGATGTCCCACACTAGAAGGGGGCCTCCGGTAACTCCGCCGATGCGGAACGTGGATGCCGGTTGCGCGAGGGTTTGCAGATCGCGAAATTCCATGGACGCTCCGGTCATCAGCAGCCGGCGCCGGGCATTCAGTTCGATGTAGTCGAGCCAGCCCTCGCTGGTGATGGCTGCTTGCAGGTACCGCACCACTACTTCCACGTTATCGCCAGCAGGCTGAAACGTGCCGCGAATCAGGGCATTGGAAGCAAAGTCGGCCTCGTTGTTGCTCACCGGTACACCGAAAACGTTTTGGTTAAACTGCGACCCTCCGGCTACAAGTTGCACCGTCGTGTTGGTTCCGGCCCGTCCGGCGAATTCGCTGCGCAAACGCGCGGAAGACCCGGGCACGAGGTTGGGAAAATTGAAGGTGTAACTGCGTTCGCGGGTTTGGAAAAAGTAGTCGCCAAACCAGCGCTTGCCCGAGCCTTGCGCCGAACTGAACAGGTTGAGCAGGTTCACTTTCTCATCTTCCAGACGACGTACGTCGTCAAACTCCTCGGTGATGTAGCCGGCCGGCACACTTGCCTGCTCCTGCACGCGAATACCTTGCCCGCCGCCGATTTTTATGAAATAATACGCATACTGGTCGTACAGGTGCTGCTGAATGGTCAGTTCCGGGTCCGTAGTGCTTGGCCGGTACGTCCAGGGCGCCGGCCCGGTGGCATAAAACAGGATGTAGTCGCCGTTGTCAAATTTTCCGTCGGCTTCACCCGATACGAAAATGGCGTTTTCCAGCAGGTCGTCGGCACGGGTATCGTCGGTGCGTTCGGACAGCATGGCGCCGCCATTGCCGTACAGGCGAATCTGGCGCGGGTCAATACTTTCGAGGTTGGCAATGCCGAGGGTGTTTTTCAGAAAGCCGAAATCGAGGCGGTACACACCGCTTTGGCTCACACCGAATTTATACACCGTGCCGTCGCTCAGCACCGAGGTGAAGGTGTTCGGCCCGCCGCGCGGTTTGGCCGGTACCGGTTCGGGGGCCGAGATGCGTACTGTGAGCGTAAACTCCGTGACGCGTTCGTATCCGCTGCCCGAGCGGCGAACGGGATAAAATTTGACCCGTCCGAAAAACTGATTCCGCTCCTGTTCCACGACAGCCTGAATATCGAGGTCATCGCCGATGACGGCCGCATCGGGTGCGTTTTTCAGTGCGAAAGGCTCGTAGGTCGCGGCAGTCACTTCCACCGTCAGCCGGGCACGACCCTGCAAGGGGAAACGTTCCGTGAACATCGGCAGCGCAGGCGCTTCGTCGGTGAAGTCGCAGTTGTCGAAACGCCACTGCTCCACCACATCGCCGTTCGACAGGGTATGCCGGTAGGGTTCTGCGGCCCAGTTGAGTGTATGCCGAATTTGGAAAGAACTTTGTGCGGACAGCGCTGCGGCGCCGAGCAGGGTGAGAAACAAAAGCCGAAGTTTCATCATCAAAACGTGTTTGTTGTGTCAGGTCGAATGGCGCGGGCATTCCGATCGGGGTTGCCCGAAGCCGCTATTTTTCAAGGCAGAACAAATTTCTGCCGGAAAAGATGGCGCCGCAAAATCGGATGACGTGGTTTGGCAGGTGTTGGCGAAAAGAACAACGCGCCCTTCAATCATATCGCTTTCTGATGTAGGTCAACGCACAAGTCAATGGGTGAAAACACCTTTGCAGCCTCAAACTCGAAAGATGGTTTTCGGAATCATTTTGCTTGTTTTTTTGGGGTTGACAGCGTGGCTGCTTTTTGCGGTTTTTCGCTTGGAAATTGATAGCCGGCGCGGAGTTGTCGGCGTGGATTGGGGTAGTATATTCGAGGTGATATGGGCGCCGGCAGATGCGTGGGATATTTTGCATCTCCGGGTTTTTGGGTGGCGCAGGCAAATACAAATGAACGCTTCTTCGTCCGGCACAAAAACCGAACCGCCGCCGGCTAAAAAAAATGTGCAGCGCTCCGGCAAGCGAATTTCCACCAGGGTACTGATTCGACTGGCAAGGCGTATCATCCGGACATTTCGCGTGCGGAAATGTCATATCGCTTGGGATAGCGGGAATTTCATCTGCAATGCGTGGGCTTATCCCGTGGCGCATATTCTGGGTATGCACATCAACGGTACGATCGGGGTCAATTTTGTCGGCAAACAGGAAGTACATCTGGTCGTGGAAAACCGGCTCGGGCGTATCCTTTGGGCCGCAGGTAAAACATTGATTTTTAAAAATTGAAATAGGTCACAAATACAATTTCAACATTATGAAAGCAAATTTTGATGATGTGCTCGCCAAAGTAACGGAGTTCCTCCACGGCGAAGCCAAAACGGAAACGGTGATCGGAAAAGAGTTCAAACTCGGTGAATTTACCTGCGTACCGGTGATCCGGCTCGGTATGGGCTTCGGCTACGGCGGCGGCGAAGGCGGCGACGAGAAACAGGCCCGCGGTGAAGGCAGCGGCGCCGGCGCGGGCATGGGTATCGAGCCGGTTGGATTCCTGGTCACCAAAGGGGATGATATTTCCTTCATCCCGGCCAAACACAGCAAAGGGCTGGCGGCAGCATTTGAACGCGTCCCCGACCTGCTGGAAAAATACCTGGATAAACAACCGGCGGTATGACCCGGACTTCCGAAAGCCTGTTCTTCCGCCGGTGGGTACTGGCTTGCGGTGCAGCGGAGTTTTTGGGCATCGGCGCTGCCGGAGTGGTGGCCGGGCTGACGCTGTACTGGATTGGTGAACCGACAACCATTGCCGAAAAAATCGGGGTTCTTGCGGCTATGGTCGCCGCCGGCTCCGTAGAAGGCTGGCTGGTGGGCGCTTTTCAGGCCGGCGTTTTAGTTGAAAAAATTCCCAACCTGTCGCGGGCGGCATGGATTAGAGCCACCGTGCTCGTGGCTGCGGCAGGTTGGTTTTTGGGTATGTTGCCTTCTACCCTGCTGTCCGGCTCGCAGGTATCCGACCCACAGCCGGTACAAGTTGAACCCTCGTTGTGGGTGGTAGCCTTGGCTGCCGTAGGTATGGGGCTTGTGTTGGGCGCCATTTTCGGATGGGCACAGCAACGTGTGTTACGGCGCTATGTACCCGGTTCGAGTCGCTGGATTGTTGCAAACAGCCTTGCTTGGGGGGCGGGACTGTGGTGGGTGTACCTCGGTGCTTCCTGGCCTGACGGGAGTGAGCCGATCTGGCAAATTATGCTGTCCGCTGTTGTTTCCGGCGTACTTATGGGGTTAACCGTGGGAGTGGTAACGGGCTTGTTTTTGAAAAAAATATTGTGTTGAAAACCTGAATCAGACGCAGATTTGTCCCCGATATGCTGAATGCCGACTCAACTACCGAACGCTGGCGCCTCATCCTCGGCCGTGCCGCCGATCCCGAAGGGGAACAACGCCTCGAAGGCGAACCGGCCGGCATGGACCGGGTGCTGGAAGCCCTCTACGATGCCGACCGGCAGGGCGGGCTGGGGCGCTCGGCGCCCAACGTGAATCGCTGGCTCGGCGATATCCGGCGCTACTTCCCCACGCCGGTGGTACAACTCATGCAACGCGACGCGCTGGAGCGCCTGGGTTTGGCCCAACTGCTGCTTGAACCCGAATTGCTGGCCGCCGTCGAACCCGACGTGCATCTTGTGGCTACCCTGCTCAATTTGCAAAAAGCCATGCCCGCCAAAACCCGAGACACCGCGCGGTCCGTGGTGCGCCGTGTGGTGGACGACCTCGAACGACGCCTCGGAGCCTCCTTGCAAACAGCGGTGCGGCAGGCCATCCATCGCAGTGCGCGCAACCGCCGGCCCCGCGCCAATGAAATTGACTGGAACCGGACGATCCTTCAAAACCTGAAGCACTATCAGCCCGATCAGGGAACCATCGTGCCCGAACGCGTGACCGGTTTCGGCCGCAAGGGCAAAGCGCTTCGGCATATCATCCTGCTGGTGGACCAGAGTGGATCCATGGCAGGTTCGGTGGTGTACGCCGCCGTATTCGGCGCCGTGCTGGCCTCCCTGCGGAGCGTGCGAACCAGCCTTATCGCATTTGATACGGCGGTGGCAGATTTATCCGAACACCTGCACGACCCTGTGGAATTGCTTTTTGCCACCCAACTTGGCGGCGGTACCGATATCAACAAGGCGCTGGGCTACGCCCAAACTCTGGTGCAAACTCCGCAGGATACGCTCCTGGTGCTCATCAGCGACCTGTACGAGGGCGGAAACCGTGCGGAAATGCTCAAAAAAATCCACGCAATAACGCAGTCAGGTGTAAACATGGTCGCCCTGCTTGCCCTGAGCGACGAGGGGGCGCCCGGCTATGACCACGAGAATGCCGGGGCATTGTCTGCTCTGGGCGTCCCGGCATTTGCCTGCACGCCGCCGCTGTTTCCCGAACTCATGGCCGCTGCACTCGCGCGTCAGGACCTGTACCGCTGGGCCGGAGCAGCGGGTATTTCAACTGCCAACCACCCGGCGGCGAATTCGGTGGGTGCCTGAAGGTTCATTTTTCAGGAAAATTCAGACATTTGCGGCCCCAAATTCAGGCCGCTGATATTTTCAAAAAAGTACGGTACGACATGATCAAACACACTACGTTCGCCGCTGCAGCCCTGTTGTTGGGTTTGCTCGTGGTTTCCTGTAAAAATTCATCTTCCGGCAATTCGGAAAAAAGTGTGACCTACCCGATAGAAAGAAACGATTCCATCGTCGGGTTCAAAGGCTGCCTGATGGCCGGCTTCAAAGCATCTTCCGCTACGGAACGTGAGTTTATTTACCAAAAATACCTGATCAAGGCGCGCAATCAGGAAGGTTTCTCCGGGGAACGAATTGATCTGATTGTGTTGCCCGACAGCACGCGCTACATGCTTCCTGTGGATGACAACGGCGCGTTTTTCGGGATGGCTTATGATCATATTTTTATAGATGCCGGTACTGCACCCGATCTGCGCGAACTGGTGTTGTACCGCATAAAGCCGGAGGAGGGCATTATCTCGATGGTTTTCAGGACAAAATACTATCCCGAGCCGGCGCCGTTCGTGTCGGAAAACGGAAGCCTTTGGTTTTATATGCCGATCGAAGAAAAAGATATGGTCAAAATGCCCGATTGCCCCGACAAGGAAAAATGGTTGAAAGACGGGCTGCGCGTCGGCTATGGGCAGCGGGCTTTGTACAATTTGACCGACCGGATGCTCACCCGAAAGTCCGAGTATGTGTGCGTACCGCTCCAGTAAGCAGGTTCGGGTTATGAGTTTGGAGTTTTGAGTGATTGGGGGGAATACCTGATTGGGCACTTGAGGACTCAACAGCCGAGGTTAACAAAATTCAAATGCAGCCGTACGGTCTCCAGCCCGTTGCGGCTTTTTTTGTGCCGGACAGTCTGATTTTCGGGCAAAGATGTTAACGGCTTTCAAACCGGTGATAACCTGCCAAAATTCACGATCGCCTTGGTGTGACTCTTGCTGCATGACGCGTATAAACGTTGTCTTTGCAGATGAGCAGAGGCAGGCAATACAAAAAGGAAGATTGTTTTCATTTGGTTTTTTGGGGTTTTGCCGCCGGCACGCAACGTGATCGGCGGCTTTTTTTTGCCCCCTTAAAAACCCTGCTGTCCGAACTGCTGTTCGTCCATTCCGGACACCCGGGGTATTTCTTGACAGAACTTCGCACACAAGCTCCGAACTTTGGATCTTCAACCGTTCTTCACTTTTTCCGGATCATCACTACCATGCTCAAACAACTTGCCTTTCTGCCGTTTCTCCTCCTTGCCACCGCACTGTCGGCACAGCCCAAAATTGAACTGATTGCACACGCCACGGGCTTTACCCGCCCGGTGGATATTGCACATTGCAGCGACTCCCGTCTTTTCATTGTGGAGCAGCGTGGTTACATCTGGGTGCTGGACAGTGCCGGCAACCGCCTCCCCAACCCTTTTCTGAACATTGACCCGCGCGTGCGCTCCAATGGCAACGAGCAGGGTTTGCTCGGGCTGGCTTTTCCGCCGGACTATGCCCAGAGCGGCAAATTTTACGTGTACTACACCCGAGAAACGGACGGTGCTACCCGTGTATCGCGCTTTTCGCTGCTGAATGGAAACCCCAACGAGGCCGACCCGAACAGCGAGGAAATTCTGCTGGCGCAAAGCCAGCCGTTCAACAACCACAACGGCGGCAGCCTGAAATTTGGCCCCGACGGCTACTTGTACATTGGACTCGGCGACGGCGGTTCCGGCGGCGATCCGCAGGATAACGGTCAAAATAAAAAATCACTGCTCGGCAAAATTCTTCGAATTGATGTGAGCGACACTTTACCCGGTCTTGACTATGCCATCCCGCCCGACAACCCGTTCGTGAACGACACGACCTTCCGGCCCGAAATCTGGTCCTGGGGCCTGCGAAACCCCTGGCGCTTTTCGTTCGACCGACTTACCGGCGACATGTGGATCGGCGATGTAGGCCAGAATGCTCGCGAAGAAGTGGACTTCGAGCCGGCAGGTACCGGCGGACGCAACTACGGCTGGCGCTGCTACGAGGGGCTTGCCTCGTATAGTACAACCGGATGCCTTCCTGCCGCCGCCTACACGGCTCCGGTATTTGATTATGCCAACCCCTCGCTTGGGCGCTCCATCACAGGCGGCTTTATCTACCGGGGCAAGCAGTATCCCGATCTGGACGGGTACTACTTCTTTTCCGACTATGTCAGCGGGCGCTGGTGGGCTACAAAACAAAACCCCGACGGGACATTTACCACGGGATTAGTCGGCCAATTCGCCGGCAACCAATACAGTTCGTACGGCGAAGATCGCGACGGAGAACTATACGTGGCGGCACTCTCCCAGGGCGCGATCTACAAAATCAAATCAATGTCCGTCGCAACCGATGTGCCCTCCAACGTGACCAACTTTTCGCTGGCGCCAAACCCCACCGACAGCACGGTGCGCATCGGCCTGGAATTGAAAAAACGGGAGCAAGTGGTTCTCACGCTTCTGGATGCGCGCCAAAGCCGGGTATATGCAAAAAAAGTGAGCGGGCAGCGAATCGAGGAGGTAATTGATCTGAGTCTTTTGCCGGTCGGAACGTATTTTCTGGTCGTGGAACTGGAGAACGGCAATCTGGTACGCCAGGTCGTTCGCAAGTGACGAAAACCTTCTTTTTACTTTTCAGGCCGGCACCATACTTTTGTGGTCGAAATATCCATCATTTTTTACCATCCAACGGATTCTGTTTATGCAAAAACTGCTTTTTCTGCTCGCCTTTATTTGCCTTGGTTTCACCACGCTGCACGCGCAACGCGTACCCAGGGTGGAGGCCTTCTTCCAGCAATACCACAACAAAGAAATTCTGATGAACATCAAAGCCGAAATGGCTGCGATGAATATCATTCTGGACTACACGCACATGGCTTTCGATGCGGAAGGCCACCTGAAAGAACTCAGTTTTACGGTTGATTGCAAAGACGGTTTCAAAGGCTCCGGACAATCCACAAATATTCCAAAGGATCAGTCTTTCGGTTTTGTGCGCGACTACCGCAAGGATGCCACGACGCCGTTCCGGGTAGGGAGCCTGGTACAGCAAGACAAGTAAGGCACCACCAGTGTGAGGATCTACTCCCTGTTTTGTGGTAGACGTCGGTAAAAACCGGTGAAAAAGGTTTGTCGTTTCAACGACAAACCTTTTTGCGTTTTAACGGCCCGCAAATTTTGGCCGGAAACGGAAAACACTACCTTTACCGCCGTTTCTCATCTCATGCAAAGTCAAAACCGGAAAAAGGTTCGGCTTTGTTTAATTCCCCCCGCCTGCGTCTACCCGAAATGCTGTATTCCTGCTCCCTGCGGGCAGTAAATATGTGGCTTTAGTGGTATGTTTTTTGTGCCGGGCTTGGGTTTCAGCCTGTTGTACCGTTCCATACCCGGCAAGGGGCTGCGGCAATCGACAGGTCGCCGCGGCACGTACCTGCACCGATTGCACGTTTTTCCGTTCAAACTGAATTTCAAAACTCAAGCGCTTGTGAAGAGAACGCTATACCTACGCCGATTTTGCCTGTACCTCGCCCTCTTGTGCTCGGGCACGCCTCTGTTGGCCCAGGACATACACTTTTCCCAGTTTGCCAACTCGCCGCTGAATCTCAACCCGGGGTTGAACGGTGTGTTCGGCGGCGATGTCCGCTTCGTCGGCAACTACCGCAGCCAGTGGAATGCCGTGCCGGTGCCCTACACCACGTTTTCCGGCAGCGTCGAAAACAAGATTTACTACCGCCGCAACCACTACGACCGCTACCTCACCGGCGGACTGATGATCAATTACGACCGGCAAGGCTCCATCGCTCTGACCTCCGTGCAAATCGGCATCCCTGTCGCCCTCACCCTGCCGGTGGCCAAAAACAATTTCCTCTCCCTCGGCTTCACGCCCGCATTCGGCCAGCGCTCCTTCGGCACCAACAAGTGGAGTTTCGACGCCCAGTTTGTGGACTGCCTGTACGACCCCGGCGCCGCCACGCACGAAGACGGCGCTTTTTTCAGCACCAACCTCCAGTATTTCGACCTCAGCGCGGGCCTCAACTTCCGCCACTACGCCAGAAATACCCGCACCCGTTTCGACATCGGCGGCGCCCTGCACCACGTCAACCGCCCCGACCATAATTTCTGGACCAACAACACCGACGACGTGCGCCTTGCCGCCCGCATGGCGCTGCACGGCAATGCGCTCGTGCAAGTGTCGGAACCGTTCGACCTGCTGGGGCATGTGCTGTATCAGGAACAAGGCACCTACCGCGAACTCGTGTACGGCGTCGCCGGCCGCCTATTGCTCAATGCCCGGCCTTACCACGAACTGGCCGTGCAGGTGGGCGCCAGTTTCCGCCACCGCTACACCGATGCATTCGTCTGGACCGCCGAAGTACACTGGCGCACCTGGACGCTGGGTTTTTCCTACGACCTGAACCTGTCCGATTTCACTATCGCAACCGACAACCGGGGCGGCCCGGAAGTAGCCCTGATTTACCGCCTGTACAAAATCAAGCCCGTCGTCAAACAGTGCCCCATTGACTGATCGCACACACCCGAATTATGTCGAAATACATACCAATCATATTGTCGCTCCTTTTCCTGTGTACCCTGCGGGTTGCCGCCCAAAAGGGTATTCCGGAGCGTATCGGCGCCAATCTCGACCGTGGCCCCTCGCTCGCAGCGCTGGAGGAAAGGGCCAAAAAGAGTTACAACGAGGGCAATTACTACGCGGCCATGCAGTATTACCAGCGCATTTTGAACGCCGACACGTTCAATATTTCCGCACTGGAAGGGCTGGCCTCTGCCGCCACGGCGCATACTCGCTACGAAGTGGCCGCCGCCACCTACGACCTGTTGCGCAGCAAAAACCTCGTGGACGACGACGCGCTCACCTTTCTGCGCCTCGCCGATGTGCGCTATCTCATGGAGCAGTATGCAGACGCTAAGCAATTGTACCAGGACGCCGAAAAAATTGCCACATCGCCCGAACAGAAATCCCGCGCCCAAACCGGCATCAAAAACTGCGACTGGGCCATCGGCATCCACCAGAATATCGCCGACATCGCGCTCGACAGCCTGCGCGACTATGTGAACACGCCCTTCGCGGAGTATTCCAACGTGTGGACGGACAACCGCCTGTACTATTCCGCCTACGGCCATCCGTTCAAGGGCGATTCCTCCCGGCCAATGATCCAGGTGTTTACTGCCGAACCCCGCGCCGATGCCGGCATGGACATCCGCTGGAACGAGATTAACGAAAAGAAAAAACACACGGCCTACGTCACGTTCAACAAAGACAAAAGCGTCGTGTACTACGCCGTGGGTAAATACAAGGAAGGGAAACGTATCCGCTTCGAACTCTACCGCCGCAAACGCAGCGGTGAAAGCACCTGGGGCAACGCCGAAAAACTGCCTAAAACCATCAACCTGAAAGACGCCACCAATACCCAGCCGTTTGTGTGTACCCTGCCGGGCGAACTGACGGAAACCCTCTTTTTCGTGAGCGACCGCCCCGGCGGCAAAGGCAAAAAAGACATCTGGTACGTCAAAATCGAGGGTGACAAGTTTTCCGAGCCGGTCAACCTGGCCGCGCTCAATACCGACGGTGACGACGTGACGCCTTTTTACCACGCCCAAACGGGCATCCTGTACTTCAGCAGCAATGCCCGCCAGGGCCTCGGCGGATTCGATATTTACCGCTCGGCCTACACCTCCGGCCAGTGGGGTGCCGTCGAGCACCTGCCCATGCCGCTCAATTCCAGCGCCAACGATGTGTTTTACTCCCTGTCGGAAAACGGCAGGCTGGCCTTCTTTTCCTCCAACCGCAAGGGCGCGCAGAATTTTTCGGAGGAAGAATGCTGCTACGACATTTTCAAATCGGGCATGTCGAAACCCGAAATGACAATCACCGCCTGCGATCAGAAAACCGGCGACACCCTGAACTACACCACCATGACCCTGTTCGAAATGACCCCGGGCGGACCGGTGGAATTGAGCAAGGTGACGGTGCCGGGGTCTACGCACAAGTTTCCGCTGCAAACCGGCAAGTCGTACATGATCGTGACGGCCAAACCCGGATTCGTACCCGATACCTTCCGCTTCGACGTGCCGCAACGCATCTGGGATGAGGACATGTCGGCCCGCCGCTGCCTCAAATCTGCTCAGGTGGACCTGATCGTGTCCATCCTCGACGGCGACACACTTCGCCCCTTCCCGGGAGCAAACGTGCTGCTCACCACCTCGGCTTTCCACCGTCCCGACGGCGTGGTGGATCGCGGTGCCGGCAACGCAGGGTTGGCTACCGTCATGCGGGATCACCCGGACAGCACGGTGTACCGGTTTCCGTTGCAATTCCAGCACGAGTACAAACTCGGCGCGTTCAAGCCGGGTTTCACGCCGGATTCTACCACCGTTTCCACCGTCGGGCTTGTCGTGAACGGCGACACCACCTTGCGCCGGGAATTGAAATTGCGCCGGGGCCTCAACCTCGACGTATTCGTGTATGACGATATTTTGAAAGACCCGCTCAATGAGGTGACCATCACCCTGATCGAACTGAAAACCCGGCAACGCTGGGTGCATCAGACCGGCCCGGATCAAAACGACTACCACACGGTCATTCATTATGATACGCGTTACCGGGTAGTGGCCACCAAAGAGGGCTACTCGAAGGACTCCGTGGAGTTCCGGACCGACGACCTGAAAAAAGACCCCTTCCAGCGCATCCGGCAGGAACTGTTCCTGCGCCCGCTGTCGCTCCCGGCCTACCTGCCGATCGTGCTGTATTTCGACAACGACAAGCCCGGGCCTTCGCGCCGCGGCATAACCACCATCAAGGAAGAATTCAAAGACACCTACCTGCCGTACTACAACCGCAAGCAGGAGTACATGGACGTGTATTGCAAACCCCTGGCGGGTCAGGAACTCGAAATGGCCCGCTTCGATCTGGATACCTTCTTCGAGCGGCGCCTGAAAGGCGAATGGGACCGTATGCGTATGTTCTCCGAGGTGCTGTATGAAATGCTGCTCAACGGCGACAAGGTGAACATTCGTATCAGCGGTTTCGCATCGCCTCTGGCCAGTCCGGGCTACAACCTGGATTTGACCTCCCGGCGGGTGAGCAGCGTGATGAACCACTTTTCCATTTTTGACGGCGGCATTTACGAGCCGTTCATCAAGTCGGGGCAGTTGACCCTGATCCGGGAGCCGAACGGTTCGGCCAAAGCACCGAAATCTGTAAGCGCCGACCCCAAAGACCGCCGACACTCCGTCTTCAGCGTGGATGCCGCCCGGGAGCGCCGCGTCGAAATCATCGGGGTGGACGTAAACGGAAATGCTATCCCGATTCCGATCACGCAAAAATAAGCGGCGCCAACCCCGGTGATGAAACCGTATTTGTCGAATGCCATGAATCGCAATGTTATGACTATTGAAAAAATACATATCCCCACCGGAGTGCGCCCCCTGTGCGGGGCCGTGCTTCTGGCCTTGTTTTCTTTTGGAAATTCCCTCGCCCAGGGGCCACTCCAACTGGCACTGAATTTTTCGCCGCCCACTTGCCACGGCGATTCCGACGGTACCGCCACGGCCACCGTGTCGGGCGGTACCGCGCCCTACACCTACCTGTGGAGCAATGGCCAGCAAACGGCTACGATTGTAAACCTGAGCGCCGGCAACTACCAGATAACCGTGACCGATCAGGCCGGCGCCACAAAAACCGGTGGCATTCAGGTCGTGCAACCAGCCCCGCTGCATTTCAACGTCACGGTAAACATGCCTTCCTGCAATGGCTTTCCCGGCACCATGACCTTGTTTCCGACAGGCGGAAATCCGCCTTACGATATTATGTGGAGCAACGGCACCAAGGGCGCTACCGCTGGAAACCTCTTGCCCGGCGTGCCCTATACCGTGCAGGCCACCGACCTGAAAGGCTGCAAGCGCGATACCACCGTTTTTTTGCCGGTCATTGACAGTCTGACGGTCAGTTTGTTGGTAAAAAAAGCCGAGTGCGACGGCGTGGAAGACGGTACTGCCACGGCGCTTGTCAACCCTTCGGGCGGCAATTACGCCTACCACTGGAATGTGTCGCAGGACAACAGCCCGCAGATCAAAAACCTCGCGCCCGGCACGTTTGTGGCCGTCACAGTGACCGACGTCACCACCGGATGCACCGGTACGGCAAGCGGCATCATCGGCACACACACCCAGGTGAAAATCAATGTGACAGGCACGCCCACGGTGTTTTGCCCGAACGACAAAACCGGCTCCGCCACGGCAGTAGCCTCTCAGGGCACGGCGCCGTACACCTATGTGTGGCAAGGCCCCGGTGTGGACAGTGTAGTAGCGCAAACAATCACCGGACTCGGCGTGGGCGCTTATGCCGTCACCGCCACCGATGCCCGCGGATGCACTGCTATCGGCGGCATCAATATCGGCGTGGTGTCGGGCCTGAACGCGCATTTCACCTACACCAAATCCTGCGTGGCGAATTCGTTCCAGGTGAAATTTACAGACAAGTCCACCGACCCGACCAGCACGATCACCGGCTGGCAATGGAACATCGTGTGGAACGGCGGCTCGTTCAGCAGCAGCCAGCAAAACATCCCACCGATCCAGATACCCAACCTGAGCAACGGCATTGCCCGCCTGGTAGTGACTTCTGCAGCCGGCTGCACCGATACGCTCGTCTTGCCGTTCAAGGTGGATTCCTTGCTGGACTACAAGGTGGTTACCCAGGGATATTCCTGCGACGGGTCGGCTGTGCCCGTCACCGTCATCGGCAGTCCGACGTTTACCTACCAATGGCAGCCCACGGATTTTTTGACCTTCAACCCCGGCCCGCAAAACGTGCTGGCCAATCCGCCGGCTACCAAAACTTACCTGCTCGTGGTGAGCAGTGCCTCGTGTTTTGATGTGGACTCGGTGACCATCACCCGCCAGACGCTGCTGGAAGTAACGGCGCATGACACTACTACCTGCGATACCGTCGGGGTGTTGACCGCCACAACCAACGTACCCGCGACGCTGGTCTGGACCAATCTGGCCGGCGACACCATCAACCCGCTTGCAGCGCCGGAGGGCATTTATGTGGTGACCGCCACCGACAGTTTTCAGTGCGTGCGCACCGATACGGCCCGGGTGGAGGTGCAGGCGCCGGATGTGGAGGCATCCGTGCCGCCCAATGCCTGTCCGAATGCGCCGTTCCAACTGGCTGCGCAAAACCTGAATCCGGCGGATATACTGACCTACCAGTGGTCTGCCGTTCCGGCGACGCTCCTCATTGTCAATCCCGTAGCGCCAAATACCCTTGCAACCGGGCCGGTGGGGACGTACACCGTCCGCCTGACTGTAACCAACCAACACAACTGCACGGCGACCTTTGAGTTTCCGGTAAACGTTCAGGATTCGGTGGATCTGACGCCGTTCATCAGCATGGTGCAGGCCTGCAACAGCACGGCGGTCACCTTTGTGAATTCCAGCGGTTTTTCAGGAATCTGGAATTTCGGCGACGGTGCAGGTACCAGCACGCTGGACTCCGTCGTGTACCAGTATGCCGCGCCGGGCACGTACACTGTCACATTTGATGCCAGCGCTGCCTGTGTGCTGCCGTTCAGCCAATCGCTGACCGTCACCGGTGATTTTCTCACGGTCACGGCGCCGGATATTTCGCTGTGTGCGCCTTCGGCAAACCTGGTGGCCACGGCAAATCAGCCTGCCACCATTTCTTGGACCGATCTTTCCGGCATACCGGTGAACCCGGTCGGCGTGGGTTCCGGCGTGTACATCGCCACAGCCACCGACCTTTCCGGTCTTTGCAC